>NZ_CP088953.1:0-310000 GCF_021165935.1 Microbulbifer elongatus
GTGGACCCGCTGTTGTCCGGTATTACCGAATCCGCCGCCCATATGATCGACCCCAACTATGTGGTTGGCCCGGAAGTGAACTGGTACTTCATGATTATCAGCACCTTCCTGATCACCGCTCTGGGCAGCTGGGTGACCATGGCGATTGTCGAACCCAAACTGGGCAAGTACGACAACAGCGAGGCCTCCGTAGACCTGTCGCAGGACAAGATGACCCAGCTGACCCCGGAAGAAAAACGCGGCCTGAAATTCGCGGGCCTGGCGGTACTGGGCGTGTGCGGTTTGCTGGCACTCACCATCGTTCCCGAATGGGGCGTGCTGCGTAACCAGGAGACTGGCGCCGTGGCCGGCTCGCCCTTCCTGAAGGGCATCGTGGCGCTGATCGTGGTGTTCTTCGCCATCCCCGGCTTCGTCTACGGCAAGACCGTGGGCACCATGAAAAACGACCGCGATGTCATTGACGCCATGTCCAAAAGCATGGGCACCATGGGCATGTACATCGTACTGGTGTTCTTCGCCGCGCAGTTCGTCGCCTTCTTCAAGATGACCAACCTGGGCACCATCTTTGCGGTGCTGGGGGCAGAAGCCCTGCAGAGCATCGGCCTCACCGGCCCGCTGCTGTTCGTATTCTTTATCATGATGTGTGGCATCGTGAACCTGAGCCTGGGCAGCGCCTCGGCCCAGTGGGCGGTGACCGCACCGATCTTCGTGCCGATGTTGATGCTGTTGGGCTACGCCCCGGAAGTGATCCAGGCGGCCTACCGGATCGGCGACTCGGTGACCAATATCATCACCCCGATGATGAGTTACTTCGGCCTGATCGTGTCCTTTGCCACCCGCTACAAGAAAGACCTGGGTATCGGCACCCTGATTGCCACCATGATCCCCTACTCCATCTTCTTCTTTGTGGGCTGGACCGCCCTGTTCTTCCTGTGGGTGTTTGTCGCCGGCATGCCGGTTGGACCGGGAGCGGCCACTTACTTCACCATGTAAGCCAACGCTTCCCCAGCCCTCTCAAAAACCGCGCCCCGGCGCGGTTTTTTTATTTCGGCACCAGCACCGGGGTTTTCGCCACCAGGATTGATTCTTGCAGCGGTGCATGGTTATCTGAACCACTGTTTCCAGTACTACCGCAATGCACCGCAACACAGGACCTTCTTGTGAATAATAATCCGCTGAAAAAGTCCCTCATCGCGCTCACCATATCCCTCTCCCCAGCCTTCACGGTTATCCCCACGGCCCAGGCCGCCGATGTGGACAAACAACTAAAACAGACCGAAGACAAGGTGATCCAGTGGCGCCGCCATTTGCACCAGAACCCGGAGCTGGGCAACCGCGAATTCGAGACCGCCAAATACATCACCGAGCACCTGAAAGCCCTCGGCATGGAAGTGGAAACCGGCATTGCGCACACCGGCGTGGTCGGCCTGCTCAAGGGCGGCAAGCCCGGCCCCACGGTGGCGCTGCGCGCGGATATGGATGCACTGCCGGTGACCGAACAGGTGGATATTCCCTTCGCCTCCAAGGCCAAGACCGAATACAACGGCGAGGAAGTGGGCGTGATGCACGCCTGCGGCCACGACACCCACGTCGCCATGCTGATGGGCGCCGCCCAGGTGCTGGCGGATATGCGCGACGAGCTGGCCGGCAATGTGCTGTTTATCTTTCAGCCTGCGGAAGAAGGCGCGCCGGACGGCGAGGAAGGCGGTGCAGAATTGATGCTGAAGGAAGGCCTGTTCAAGAAATACAGACCGGACGTCGCCTTTGGCCAGCACGTGACCTCCAGCCTGCCGGTGGGCGTGATCGGTTACCGCTCCGGCCCGCTGATGGCGAGCTCTGATGAATTCCGTATCACCGTCAAAGGCCGCCAGACCCACGGCTCCCGCCCCTGGGGTGGTGTCGACCCGATTACCGCCGCCGCACAGATTGTCATGGGCACCCAGACCCTGGTGAGCCGCCAGATCGATATCACCAAGGAACCGGCGGTGGTGTCCTACGGCATTATCGATGGTGGTGTGCGCAACAACATCATCCCCGACAGCGTCTACCTGAACGGCACCATTCGCAATTTCGATATGGACAACCGCCAGGAAATTTTCAAACGCCTCAAGGTGACTGCGGAGAAAATTGCCGAGAGCACCGGTGCGGAAGCAGAAGTGGAAATTCTCGAAGGCTACCCGGTAACCGTGAACAATCCCGAGCTCACCGAAGCGGCCATCCCCGCATTGAAAGCCGCCGCCGGCGACAACAAAGTCATGGTGATCCCGAAAATTACCGGCGCCGAGGACTTTTCCTTCTTTGCCAATGAAGTACCGGGCTTTTACTACTTCCTCGGCGTCACCCCGAAGGGCACCGACCCGGCCACCGCCGCCAGCAACCATTCACCGCGTTTTTATGTGGATGAAAGTGCCCTGGCCATCGGCACCAGGGCGATTACCCAGCTGGCACTGGATTATTTCGAGCGTCAAAAAAACTGATGGGCAGACTGCGCTGCCCACAGCCCGGCGGTACGCCGACGTGTTTTCTTTACAGTAGATGAAGCCTGCCGATGGATACCGAAGCCATACGCCTGTTTGTGCGAGCCGCAGAAATGCTAAATATCAGCGCCGCCGGGCGCGAGCTGGGTATGGCACCGGCAGTGGCCAGCGCCAAACTGGCCAAGCTGGAAAAGTCCCTTGGGGCAGATTTGTTGCACCGTTCGACACGCAAGGTGGCCCTCTCTCTGGAGGGGGCCGAATTCCTGCCCTTTGCCCGAGAACTCCTCGCCCAGGAAGACGCGGCGTTTGCCGCTCTCGGCAAGGGTAACCTCGAAGCCACCGGCACCCTGCGCTTCACCGCCCCAAGCACCTTTGCGCAGCTATATATAGCGCCGATCCTGCCGGCGTTTATGCAGCGCCACCCCAAGGTTCACCTGGACCTGCGACTCACGGATACGGAATTCGACCTGATCGAAGGCAGCTTCGATCTGGCACTGCGCTATGCGGCACTGCCGGACAGCAGCCTGAAAGCGCGCAAACTGGCCGATGATGTTGTGGTGCTGTGTGCGTCCCCGGCGTACCTCGAGCAACACGGTGCCCCGCCAACCCCGGAAGCGCTCGGTCAGCACCAGCTGATCGCCTTTCGCGGTCTCGGTACTACCCCTCTGGTCGCCGCCGATGGCCGCCGCGGCGAGTTCGACCCGCGCACAGCCGGCTCCCGGCTCACCATCGACGACGGCGCCAGCCAGCGTCTTGCCACCGTCGCGGGGGCCGGTATCTCCCTGAACGCCCTGTGGAGCGTCAAAGCGGATCTGGATTCGGGTGCCCTGACCCGGGTGCTCCCCGACTATCAGGCCGATACCCGGGCCGCACTGTGGCTTGTCTACCCACAATCCAACGCCCTGACCGCCAAGGTGCGGGTGTTTATCGACTTTCTGCTTGAGCACATCGGACAGCGCCCCACCTGGCTGCAATAGCCGTTTATATAGAAAAGCTAAAAAGTGAACTCCGATATGCACCGTTTTTATTGAAACGGGAAACGCCTATCTTAGTGGTATTCCATCAGAACGGTCCCTATACCACTTGCCGCGGGCACTGAAGACCACGGACCCCGGCAGCGACAGGAGCACACCATGAAAGCCATGATCCTCAACGAATACGGCGCCGATGCCCGCTTCCAGGCCACCGACTTGCCGCGCCCGGACGTACAACCCGGCCACCTGCTGGTGCGCGTCGCCGCCTCCAGCGTCAATACCGTCGATACCATGATCCGCCAAATGGGTAAGGAGCTCCCTCTGGCACCGGATCTTCCCGCTGTGCTCGGCATGGACTTCGCCGGCACCGTGGAATCCGTCGGCGAAGGCGTGAATGACTTCCAGCCTGGCGATGAAGTCTACGGCTGCGCCGGTGGGCTGGTAGACCTGCAAGGCAGCCTCGCGGAATTTATGCTGGCGGACGCCCGCCTGGTCGCGCACAAACCCAAAACCCTCTCCATGCGTGAAGCGGCCGCGCTCCCCCTGGTTGGCATCACCGCATTTGAGGGACTGAAACGGGCTGGTACCCAGGCAGGAAAACGCGTACTGGTCCACGGCGGTGCCGGTGGTGTCGGCCACGTCGCAGTCCAGCTGGCGCGCCACTTCGGTGCCGATACATACGCCACCGGCCACGGCGAGCAACTGGCGATTATCCAAGGGTACGGAGCCACCGCCATCGACTTCAAAAAAGAGAAGGTCGCTGACTATGTGGAAAAACACACCGGCGGGACCGGCTTCGATATCGTGTTCGACTCCGTGGGTGGCGCCAACCTGAGCAACTCGTTCGAGGCTGCCGCACTCAACGGCCAAATCGCCACCACCGTCGCGCTTCTCGACCTGGATCTCAGCCCGGCCCATTTCAAAGGATTGTCACTGCATGTGGTATTTATGCTGATCCCCATGCTGCATAACGTGCAGCGGGAAACCCACGGTGCCATTCTGAAGGAACTGGCAGAAATTATTGATGCCGGCGCACTGACACCCCTGGTGGACGACACCTACTTTGGTCTCGAAGATATCGGCCGCGCCCAGGATCACCTCACGACTGGCAAAGCCATCGGCAAGGTTGTTGTAGAAAATTAATTGTTCCCTTCCGCCAACGCAGGGGCACAGCGCTCTGACTATAAAAAATGGAGGCCTTATGAAAGCGAACAAGAAAACCATTCTGATCACTGGTGCCACCGATGGACTCGGTCTGGCCACGGCGGAGGCACTGCATGCACAAGGGCACGAGGTTCTATTACACGGACGCAGCGCAGCCAAGCTCGCCACAGCGCAAGAAACGGTTTTCGGGAAGGCCCCGGGTGCGGCAGAAAAAAATACCGCAGCTGGTTACCTCGCCGATTTTTCCGTGCTGGAAGAAGTACAAACGCTTGCTCAGGCGGTCACCAGAGATCACCCGGTCATTGATGTTCTGATCAATAATGCCGGTGTGTTTCAGGTTCCGGAAACGCGTACAGCAGACAACCTGGATATCCGGTTTGCGGTAAATACCGTTGCGCCCTTTTTGCTGACGCAATTGCTGATGCCAAACCTGGCCGCAGATGCGCGCGTGGTCAACCTGTCATCTGCCGCACAGTCGCCGGTCGATCTGCAGGCACTGGAAGGGCAGCGTCCTATCGCCGACGCCTTCACTGCCTACGCGCAGAGCAAGCTGGCACTCACTATGTGGACGGCCCACCAGGCTCAGCAGAATGGAGATCAGGGGCGGATGCTTGTCGCGGTAAACCCGGGCTCGCTGTTGGCCACCAAAATGGTGAAAGAAGGATTCGGGCAGGCGGGAAATGATATTCAGATAGGGGCGGACATCCTTGTCCGTGCGGCCCTCTCCAGTGAGTTCGAGGGCGCCTCAGGGAAATATTTCGACAACGACAAAGGCGCCTTCTCCGCACCCCATACAGATGTATTGAATGCGGAGAAATGCCAGGCCGTCGTCGCCCGTATCGAATCGGTTTTACAGCGCGCTGGCGTCAGCGATTGAACAACGGCTGGCGCAAGCAAAAGTCGCGGTGTTACGCGGATTCCGTGCGACGCTGAGGGCGACGACGGCGGTTGCCATTGTTATTACTACTGTTGTTGCCATTATCGGACGCTGACCGGCTGCGGTTCCCGCCGTTGCCACTACGGCGATTGCCATTGCCACGGTTTCCGTCACTGCGATTTCCATCGCTACCGTTACCATCACCGCGTCGGCCTTCACCACGGCCGGCACCGCCGGAGCGATTACCGGAAGCGGCACCGCGACCGCCGTTGCCACTGCGGTTACCGCTTTTATTACCACCGCCACTTCTCGCCGCCGGCTTGGCACCACCGCGACGCACCTGACTGCCCTTGCCCGCTTTACCACCAGAGGCCGGCAGCTGGTGGTCCGGCTCAAAGCCTTCGATCTCTTCCCGCTCGATCGGCTTCTGGATCAGCTTTTCGATATCCCACAGTTGTTTCGCTTCGTCCGCAGAAACCAGAGACACCGCCTGACCGGAAGCACCGGCACGGCCGGTACGACCAATGCGATGCACGTAATCTTCCGGCACGTTCGGCAGATCGAAGTTCACTACCTGCGGCAGCTGGTCGATATCAATACCGCGCGCGGCGATATCGGTGGCCACCAGAATCTGCACCTTGCCGGCTTTAAAGTCGGCCAGGGCCTTGGTGCGCGCATTCTGGCTTTTATTGCCGTGAATCGCTGCCGCCGGAATCCGGCTCTGCTCCAGCTGCTTGGCCAGGCGGTTGGCCCCATGCTTGGTGCGGCTGAATACCAGTGCCTGGTGCCAGCCATTTTCCTTGATCAGATGACACAGCAGAGATGCCTTGCGGGACTTATCCACCGGGTGCAGCTTCTGGTGCACGGTCTTGGTAGTGCTGTTGCGCGGCGCCACGTCGATTTCTACCGGGTCATTCACCAGGCCCTTGGCCAGGCTGCGAATTTCCGGCGAGAAAGTCGCAGAGAACAGCAGGTTCTGACGCTTGGCCGGCAGCACTTTCAGGATTTTCTTGATGTCGTGGATAAAGCCCATGTCCAGCATACGGTCGGCTTCGTCCAGCACCAGGGTTTCCAGTTGGTCGAACTTGATCGCGCGCTGGTTGTACAGGTCCAGCAGGCGGCCCGGCGTGGCCACCAGAATGTCCGCACCACCACGCAGGCGCATCATCTGCGGGTTGATCTTCACACCACCAAACACCACCGAGTGACGCATGGGCAGGTACTGGCTGTAGCTCTGTACATTGTCGAATACCTGCGCCGCCAGTTCGCGGGTCGGTGTCAGTACCAGGGCGCGCACCTGATTGTTGCGCGCGCGCTCACCGGCGCTCAGTTTGTGCAGCAGCGGCAGGGTAAAGCCGGCCGTCTTACCGGTACCGGTCTGGGCCGCCGCCATCACGTCGCCACCGCGCATCACCACAGGGATGGCCTGTTCCTGAATCGGGGTGGGTTTGGTATAGCCCTGCTCCGCAACGGCGCGGGCAATTTCCGGCACAAGGCCGAGATCTTCAAAAAGCATAGATTTTCTTACTTGAGAGCAGCCTGCGGAACAATCACGCCGGCTCGCGTAGCGCCCGAGCCAGTTGCTCCGGGCAAAAATAGAAATGCTCAAACCGCCGCACCCTCTTACCAGCAGGGCCGATGTTCCACGGAGTGAGATTGGTAGCCGCCAAAGGCGTTAGCCGAATTTACTCAAACGGCTGGGTGCGGCATTCAGTAGAAATGAGTTCAGAGACACGATTAAGAACAGTGTTCCGGAATTGAGCCGAAAATCGATCCGGCCTACAGATGACGCAACTGGCAGTTACGCCAGCCGCGGCACTATAACACAGCGGGGTGGACTGCCCAGTTTTATTTTCAACGCCTTACTCGAGGCGACGGTTGCCACGGCCACCTCCCCAGTGCGGCAGCCATGTCCTCAGAAAACTTGCCAAGCAATGGAAGCTCCGGCACTTTGGGCTATACCAATAAGAGCAAATAATAATTCCGGAGCTTCCCATGGAATCCAGCCCGCTTATCTCGATCGGCCTCCCCCTGTCCCTGTTTATCATCATGGTCGGCATTGGTATGACCCTCTCCGCCCGGGACTTTCACCAGGTCACGGTCAAACCCGCCGGACTGATCATCGGCACCATCACCCAGATTGTCGTCATGCCGCTGGTCGCCTTTGCACTGGCATGGGCGCTACAGCTGCCGCCGGCCATGGCCGTGGGGCTGGTGATTATTGCCGCCTGCCCAGGGGGTACCACCTCCAACCTGTTTACCTTGCTGGCCAAGGGCAATGTCGCTCTATCCATTGTCCTCACCGTATCTGCCAGCCTGATCACCATCATGAGCCTGCCCCTGTTCGCCAACTACGCACTGCAGGCGTTCTCAGGTACCCAGCAGGAGATCACCCTGCCCTTCGGCAAAACCGTGTTGATGCTCTCCGCCATCGTTCTGCTGCCGGTCTCCATCGGCATGGGATTGAAAGCCCTGCGCCCGAAACTGGCAGCGCGGGCTGAGGGTCTGGTGAGTGTATTTGGTGGACTGGTGCTGGCGTTGCTGATCGCCGGCATCATTTACGGCATGCGCGACCGCGTTATCGACCTGCTGATCCAGGCTGGCCCGGCCACCATCGCACTGAATATTCTGGGGATCGCCATCGGCCTGCTGTGTAGCCGCGCCGCCGGGTTGGGGAGCCGCGAACGCCTTGCGGTAGCCACCGAGCTGGGCATCAAAAACGGCACCCTCGGCCTGATGGTGACCCTCACCCTGCTACAGTCCAACGAGATGTCGGTACCTTCCGCCATCTACGGCGTCATCATGTTCCCCATCGGCTTCCTGCTGGCCGCCTATGGCCGCCGTCTCGTCAAAGCGACCGCGCCCTCGACAGGTGGAGACAACCCACATACCGCAGAAGCACAATAATCCGAAAGCGGCTGGCGCTCCGCAAAATTGAGCCTTAGAGTGGTCTCATTAGAATAAGTGAGACCACTCATGCACGCTTACCGTCCGCTCGCCGCCCTCAGCATTATCCTCGCCACCGTTCTTCTCACAACAGCGATACACACTCCCTCCACCACAGCGAAAGAACCCGCAGCACACACACCTTCTCCGCTCCTGATGTACCGGGATATTCCGTGGGTCACAATGGGCGGGAAAACTCTGGAGCAGATCGAGGCGCAGGGGCAAAATGCATTAAAAGCAGCGGTGCTCAGCTACGGCGTTTTTGATCTGGAACAGCGTGTACGGGATGGCCTGGAATCCCCGGGTAACGGATTCTGGAAAATGGGCGGCGCCAAAGCCCGCGGCATCTTCGGCAAGGACATCAGCATCGACACACACCCGGCGCTATACCGTGCCGTATCACCAATTCAACGGGTTCCGACTACAGAGGAACGCAGACTCCCGCCCACCTTCGTCCACGTTGGCAGCAAAGATACAACGACGCCGCCATCAGCCGTTAAGCGCTTTGCCGATCAATTGGCGATAGCCGGGCAGACAGTAGTATTTAAAGAGTACGCCGATAAGAACCATGCATTTCTGGACAGCGGGTGTAACGAATATCTCGGCAACTGCTTTGACGAAGATGCGCCGGATACACTGAAGGATATGATCGATTTTCTAAAACGCCACTTCGAGTAGCGGCCTGGCCAGCACTAAGCACCCAGAACCTGAGCCACTGTGCTCACAGTGCAATACTCCCCATCGAGATTCGACAGCGGCATCTATCCTGACACAGGGGGCTTCCGCTATATCAAAGCAAAAGCAGCAGCCCCAAAACGCGAACATTACCTGGCGCCGACTTCTTGTGCCTGGTACTGCAGCATATACTCCCCAAGGGCTTTCGGCGCGTACGCGATTACGGATTTCTGCGCGGCAATGCCAAACGATTGCTGCAGCTCGTGCAAATGACATTGAAAGTGGTCATCGACTCATTCAAGGCACAGGAAAAGGCCAAAGCTCCCGCTCGCCTTCAAAAAATTAATCACACAGCTTTTGCGGAACACCCACCACGTCAGAAAAATAAATTTGCTTATATAAAGAGCTTCCGGAAAGCCCGGGCTTGTTCAACAACTGGATGAGATCGCGGCTGCGCGCGATCTATCCTTATTCGTTAAGTGCTTGTCCGGAGTACTTGACAACCCGCCTACCAGATACCATATTTGGGTACATATTGGTACCAGGAGGCACTATGGCCAAGAACACCAGCATAACCCTAGGGTCACATTTTGATGAATTTATAGCCAAAGAAGTCGCCAGCGGCCGCTATGGCTCTGCCAGTGAAGTGGTTCGTGCAGGTTTGCGGTTACTAGAAGACACCGAAACCAAGCTGGAAACACTTCGCTCACTGTTGCAGGAAGGCGAGGAAAGCGGTTTCACCGATTATACCTATGAATCATTTATTGCTGAGCTTGATGATAAGAAAACTCCATGAGTTCATTTAAGCTAAGCCGTAAAGCAAAAAGTGACTTGAAAGGTATTGCTAATTTTACTGAGCGGCGCTGGGGAGTAGCCCAGCGAAACGTTTACATCAAAAAGTTTGACGACGCCTTTCATGACCTAGCCGCTTCTCCACTATCTGGCGTGAGCAGTGAAAATATAAAATCCGGCTATCGAAAAATTCCGCACGGCGCTCATATTATTTTTTACAAAATTGGTGAGAGCGACTGCGTTGAGATCATAAGAATTCTGCACCAAAGTATGGATGTAAAATCGAAGCTCCTGAGCACTTAAACGCCCAGCGCAGGCGCAGCCAGCGCGGAGCAGCTTTTGTGTTAATGTTTGAGCGACAGCGAGTAACACAAAAGGTGCGTAGCGTTGGCTGTCGCTCTGCCGCTGTTTGTTATGCGGGTTGACCAATGCACTCCGCTTCTATGTGCGTCGTAAATTGAGCTTTCACCTTATCGAGCTCATTTGAAATATCTTGAAATAGTTCGATTCCATCCTTGTCATGGGATCTTAGCGTAGAATGATTAAACCATACTCCTTTTGTACTGCTTGGGTACTTCAGGCTTTGAAAAAAGTAGTCCATAGTAATACCGGACTCGGCACAAAAAGTCTTCAATATTCCTGGAGATTTATCCAATACAATATACTTCTCGTAAAATTCGATTAATTCAGAATTTGGATATAGAGAGGTAAATTTGGACAAGAGTTGTGAGAGTTTGTGGCTTGCTTTTAACTCAATGCCTTTAGCTGCAATCAACGATTTAAGACTCAATTCAATTCCATGATAGAAGTTGAAGAGAAGTGGCTCCACAATATTGGTGTCAGCCCACTTGAAGTGCTCTTCACGTTCTTCGTCTGTTGGATTTCCCCAACCTTCATAAAGCATTGATTCTGGATTTCCAGCTTTTACAAGCTCATCAGAAGCATTGCGAGTCAGCCGCCAATAATTTAGAGCTAACCCCCAAAGCCTGACTGCTTCGAAATTTTTCACGGTACCTCTCTCAGATCGCATAACAGTTTTATTCAAAAGCCCCAGATATAGACATAATGTCTACATCTAGACATGAGATGTCCACATATACCCATAATGGCTATATCTAGCCATGCCTTCTTGTTTCCGATATGTCTATATCTAGACATGCCAGCCACCCCCATTCGCGGCCTTTGGCGCCAGGCTCGTCCAGGTGGACACAATGCAAAGCACGTCTCCACTTTAGATTTTGTTTGCGCAGGAACAATAAAGCCCCGCAATGCGGGGCTTTATGATCAGCTGACTTCGGCAAGGTTGCCTTTGCTTTCCAGCCACTGCTTGCGGTCGCTCGCCCGCTTCTTGGCGAGGAGCATGTCCAGTAGCTGGTTGCCGTTATCACCTGCGTCTATATACAGCTGTACCAGCCGACGTGTGTTGGGGTCCATGGTGGTTTCACGCAATTGCAACGGGTTCATTTCACCCAGGCCTTTGAATCGCGTTACCTGGATTTTGCCTTTCTTCTTCTCGGCGGCAATGCGGTCAAGGATGCCCTGGCGCTCGGCGTCATCCAGTGCGTAGTAGACGTCCTTGCCAATATCGATGCGGAACAGCGGCGGCATAGCAACGTAAACGTGGCCGGCGGTAATCAGCGGGCGGAAGTGGCGCAGGAAGAGTGCGCACAACAGGGTTGCAATGTGCAGGCCGTCGGAGTCGGCATCGGCAAGGATACAGATTTTGTTGTAGCGCAGGCCTTCGAGGTTGTCGCTGCCGGGATCAACGCCGAGGGCGACGGCAATATCATGGACTTCCTGACTGGCGAGAATTTCGCTGGAGTCCACTTCCCAGGTGTTCAGGATCTTGCCGCGCAGGGGCATGATGGCCTGAAATTCACGGTCGCGGGCCTGCTTGGCGGAGCCGCCGGCCGAGTCCCCTTCCACCAGGAAAAGTTCTGAGCGGCTGGCGTCGGCGCTGGCGCAGTCGGCGAGTTTACCGGGCAGCGCGGGGCCCTGGGTGACTTTTTTACGCGCGACTTTTTTGGCAGAGCGCAGGCGCTTTTGCGCGTTGCTGATACACAGCTCCGCCAGCTTGTCGCCGTCTTCGGTGTGCTGATTCAACCACAGGCCGAAGGCATCTTTGGCCACACCGGAGATAAACGCGGTGGCTTCCCTGGAGCTGAGGCGCTCCTTGGTCTGACCGGAGAATTGGGGGTCGGCCAGTTTCGCGGAGAGTACATAGGAGCACTGACCCCAGATATCTTCCGGGCCAAGTTTCACCCCCCGGGGCAGAAGATTGCGGATTTCGCAGTACTCGCGCATGGCGTCCAGCAGGCCGGCGCGCAGGCCGTTCACGTGGGTGCCGCCCTGGGCGGTAGGGATCAGGTTGACGTAACTCTCGGCGGTGACTTCACCCCCTTCCGGCAGCCATTGCACGGCCCAGTCTGCAGCTTCGGTCTGAGCGGTGAAGTTGCCGATAAAGGGCTCCGCAGGAAGCACTTCCCAGCCCTGGTTGGCGGCAGCGAGATAGTCCTTGAGGCCATCTTCGTAGTACCACTGATCGGATTCACCATCCTGCTCATTGATAAAGGTGACTTTCAGGCCGGGGCAGAGAACGGCCTTGGCACGCAGCAGGTGGCGCAGGCGCGGTACGGAAAATTTGTGCGAGTCGAAATATTTGGGATCCGGCAGGAAGCGCACGCTGGTGCCAGTAGTGCGCTTGCCACATTCGCCGACGACTTCCAGGTCCGAGGCTTTATCGCCATTCTGAAAGCCAATGCGGTGCACTTTCCCGTCGCGCTGAATGGTGACCTCCAGCACTTTGGACAGCGCGTTCACGACGGAAACACCCACCCCGTGCAGGCCGCCGGAGAACTGGTAGTTGTTGTTGGAGAACTTGCCGCCGGCGTGGAGGGTGGAGAGGATGACTTCCACCCCCGGGCGCCCCTGCTCCGGGTGGATATCCACCGGCATGCCACGGCCGTCATCGCTGACGGAGATGGAGTGGTCTTTATGCAGCACCACTTCGATTTTCTTGGCGTGCCCGGCGAGGGCTTCGTCGACACTGTTGTCGATCACTTCCTGGGCGAGGTGATTGGGGCGCGTGGTTTCGGTGTACATCCCCGGGCGTTTTTTCACCGGGTCCAGGCCCGTCAATACCTCGATATCTTCTGCGGAATAATTAGCCATAGAGTTCTGCTCGCCGTGGCCGGCGCCTACTGCTTGGTGTTGTTCTTTATTGATCGGAAAACAGGAAATCTACCAGCGCGGGCATATGGCGGGCAAATTCCTGAAAGCTGTGGTCACCACCATCTTCGATGGTTTGCCGATGGCCGCGGTAGAATGCTTCTGCCTCGCGGCAGTCGAGCGTTTCATCACCGCGCTGCGCCAGCAGCCAGTAACGCCCACTCAAGGTTGCCGGTATCCCCGCTTCCAGCTGTCGCATGTTATCCACATCCTGCGTTCGCAGGCGATAGGTTTTATCCTCACCGCTGTAGGGCTTCAGGTCCTGACCAACGTAGTCGGGCATGAAGCGCGACGGTGAGACCGCGGGGTTGATGAGAACCGCGGGAAGCCCGTGCTGCTCCGCCAGCCAGGTACTCCAGAAGCCCCCCATGGAGCTACCCACCAGGCCGATGGGCCCTGGATGCGAGGCTCTGAAGTCGGCCAGTGCATTGCCCAGAGCCATGGCGGCCTCTGCGGGATACGGCGAGATCAGCGGAGCGTAGAAGACAACCTGCGGATGCGTCTGCTGTAGCCACGCCTTGAGCTGCTGACACTTGAAGGACTGGGGCGACGACAGGGACCCGTGCAGATAGACCAGCAGCGGGCGCTCCTGAGGCGCCAGGGGGCGATGTTGAGGGTTGGCATGTTGCGACATGCTGGGGATTATAACGATGCCGCCGGCAG
Organism: Microbulbifer elongatus; assembly: GCF_021165935.1. Lineage (NCBI taxonomy): Bacteria > Pseudomonadati > Pseudomonadota > Gammaproteobacteria > Cellvibrionales > Microbulbiferaceae > Microbulbifer > Microbulbifer elongatus. The sequence goes on from NZ_CP088953.1 coordinate 13,797, forward strand.
ATGTACCGGCGGCATTGCGGATGTCTTGAATGTCCGTTTACTGGAGTGAGTCGTCGAGGCTGGCGAATGCGCGGCGCAGATCAATTTTCATATCGCGCCAGAAGGTGACGCTGGTAAACCGCTCGAAGCGGCCGCCCGGGCCGAGGCTGCCGAAGTTTTCGCCGATATCCCGGCGATCGCTGAAGCGCATTACCGGGTTGCCCTCGAGGTCGGTCAGCTCACCGGAAAGGGTGCCGTAGGCACTCTGGTCGGTGTAGACCCGCCACAGCCAGGGTTGCGGATCCAGCGGCGCGCCGAGGGCGAAGCGGCTCAGATCGAGCTGCATCACGTAGTCGGCTTCCGCCTTGTCCGTTACCAGCTGACTCTGGCGCGGAGCAAGGAAGCGCTCACTGAGGGTTTCCCCCATCACTTCCTGCAGCTTCACCAGGTCTTTATCGCGGAACTCGTAATCCTTGGCCCGCAGTGGTGAGCTGGCCGTGGGGAAGCGCTTGCTGTACTCCACACCTACCGGTTCCAGATATACCTTGGCACCACTCATATCGAACGCATATGCGGCACTGACGCTGTCCAGGCCGGTTTCACGGGGGATCAGGCCATCGGCCTGGTCCTCAGGCGTCGCCACCAGCTGCTGGGCGCAGCCAGCGATGAACGTAGTGGCAAGCAATAGCAGGGGCAGGACGTTTTTAGGGATTTTCTGCATGGTGGCCTCACTTCCTGATGAACACGAATGTTGTTGCAGCCGGCGCCGGCAAACTGCCAGCCTGCGGTCTGCAGGAACCCGGTACCACTAAACCGCGAATTCAGGTGCCATCTTAGAATAGATGGGCGGCCAATAAGTCACGTAAGACAGGTTAAGAAATGCAAATGGAATTTTGATCTGCCCATACAGCGCTGACCGGAATCAGTATCCGGAAGAAGCCAGATCAACACTGTATTCGGCGATGGCGACACGCTCCACGCCAGTGTCATAGTGGCCGTCATCATGCAGATCAAACCAGCGGTAACCGGGCATTTCATTGTCCACAGCAAAGGGACCACTGCCAGGGGTGAACTGGACCGAGGTGGAGGGGGTCGCGTGCAGACCAATGTTGCCGAGATGGCTGTCGAACTGCTGGTGTACATGCCCCCAGGTAATGGCGCGCACGTTATCGGCCTGTTGCACCAACTCGATAAAGGCCTCGCGCCCCGCCTTCAGCATATGGCCGTCAATCCAGTGACTGCCCACGGCCACTGGCTGGTGATGCATCATCAGCATCAGTGGATGATCGGCGTGGCTGTCAATCAACTGGGCGATACGCGTGAGCTCGGGCTCATCGAACCCGCCGCAGATCTGACCGGGCACGCTGGTATCCAGCAACAGCAGCCGCCAGTTACCCATACTGACCACTTCCGGCCGGCGTTTAGCGGCCAGTTGATCCATACGCTGGGGGTTATCGTGGTTGCCGGGGAGCCAGAACCACGGCGCCTGCACCCTCTGCATTTTATGCAGGAAGCGGCGATAGGAGGCTTCGGAGGCATTGGCGGAAACGTCACCGGTCACCACCATCAACTCTGGGGCAACAGGGGTTTTATCCAGCGCAGCGAGCACTTCATCCAGGGTGTGGCCAGTGTCGAGCCCCAGCAACTGATAATCCGGCCGGCCGCCAATATGGGGGTCGGTAAACTGGATCAGCCGATGTGCTGCTTGTGCTGGATGGTTACTCACATTCTCACCTTGCCGGTACATCCATGTACGCCTGTACGATGCCCGGCGACTACTCAGGTCTAATCAGGTCGGCGGTTGAGTTCCGAAGGGGAGAGTAACTTCGGCGCGACCGTTGGCCAGGCAATGGGCCAACCATTCACTCAGATAGCGGTTGACCTGTTGGCGCTCGTCTTCGTTGTGCATGGCCGGGTTGGGATAACGAAAGTTCAGTCCGTCACCACCTACCGGGCCCTGTCCATTTACTGCGACCACTTCCGCCATTCGTGCATCGTGATAGAGGCGCACGGTAATCGGCGGAGGTGTCAGCCAGTGTTTGTCCTTGTCGCTGGAAACGCTGGCCGAGGCCTGCAGGCACACTTCAGTGGTGTACCTGCTGCGATCCAGTACGGCGACTTCCAGGGTCCCGTTGGGAATCTGGTAGCGCCAGCTCTGATTATCTGCGAGCTCCGGCATCAACTTGCACAGGCGAAGGTAGTTGGCATCGCAATCGGCGTGATAGGTGGGCAAGTCCACCCGAAAGCGTTCTTTGCCAGCTGCTGGTACGCTCCCCCGAGCACTCTCTCTCGGCGGCGATGCCATTTTGTTTCGGCCTGTGTCTGCCGGTACCGCCATTATCGACACTCCTGTTGAGTTCACGCCGTGACTGATCTCTCAAAATATCTGCGGCGAGGTGAAATTTCAGCGCAATGACCGAAATATGCGAATAAAAACCGACCAATTCGGTCCTTGTGTCCCTTTCCTGCCCTGACAACCAGAAAGTCAGAACCTGAAAGGCACGCACCGCTAGTAACCATTCACTACCTTGGCAGTAACCGGCGGCGATTGCCATTAAAGTGTAACTATCAGGGAGAATGATAAGGTCAAGCGGCGTTGATCCATGCCCCCATGCTGGGGTGAGTCGCGCGCTCGGCCGGGCGCTATCCCAGCCGGGTGCGGTTGAGCTGCAGCCACTGCAGGCTGATGATGCTGGCGGCATTGTCGATGGCGGCGTCGCCACTTTCCACTGCTGCCAGTACGGTATCCAGGGGAAAGACTCTGAGGCGGATATCCTCGTGTTCATCCGCCAGACCAAATACCCCCTCGATTCCCCGAAGGTCCACACAGCCACAGAACAGATGCATGCGCTCGCTGGAGCCACCGGGGCTCGGCAGGTAACTGCGAATGTAGTGCAGGTCCTGGACTTCCAGTCCTGCCTCTTCAATAAGCTCTCGGCGGGCAACCTCTTCCAGGGACTCCCCCTCCTCCACCATGCCGGCAACCACTTCCAGGCACCAGGGACTGGGGTCCCGCTCCAGGGCACCGATACGGAACTGTTCGGTCAGCGCGATCAGCTGATGCTGAGGATCGTACAGCAGCACTCCCACCGCGTTGCCACGCACGAACAGCTCGCGCTCCATCTCGTCCCCCCAGCCGCCACGGTAGAGACGGTGGCGCAGGCGCAGCTTGTGCATTTCGAAAAAGCCGTCATACACGGTTTTGCGCTCGATAATATCCACGGCGCCACGGGTAAACTGGGGCCTCAGATCGGTCTTGTCGCTCATTGCGCGCCTTCCTGTCTTGTCAGTTGCGGCGACTCAATCGAAGCCGACATCGTTGTAAGGAGGGAAGCGGGCGAGAATCTGGCTGGCTTCCTGGCGCAGCTGAAACAGTTGCTGCTCCGGCGCTTCGTGGCGCCCGGCCACGGAAGGCATGGAGCCGCGCCACAGCGGCGCCTCATTCGGCGAGAGCACATCCACGATCAGCGACGATTCACGATATTCCCGTACCCGCAACGGGGCGCGCCAGCCAAACCCGAAATAGCGGTAACCGCCGTAGATGGAAAACGGGTCTTCGTAAACCGCGACCTTGTCGGCACTGAACAGCTGGACCCGCACCAGAAAGTCCGCCTCTTCACGACTGGCGGCAGGCTGATAGCTGCCCTTGAGAATATCGTCCACCGCCTGATTTGCGCGCTTGCTCTCAAACGGCGACACAGGGCCGTTGGCAAGGGTGTCCAGCAGATAGTAACTGCGCAGGTTGGCAAACTTGTAGGTGGGGTCGTAATCGACCGCCACCGGGTTGGGTGCTGCGCAACCCGTCAGCAGCAGGGCTGCAAGCAGACCCAGAGCCACGGTAGCGAAGGGTATACCTCGGTGCAGAGAAGCCATGTCGTCTCCCGGTAGTGCGTTGAGAGTAGCGGCGTCCCTGCCGAAACTGTTATTCGTTGTAGGTAAGGTTTGTCGGTCTATGACCGGATAATCTCACAGGCCAGGGTTTCAGTCAGATTCTATCGCCCGTCACGAGGCCGGTGGCAGGTCTTTCAGCAGCTCGTCCACGGCGCTGTTCAGAATCCGCTGGCGCTCTTTCTTGTCTTCCGGCCGGGCAATCAGCTTAGTGGCACTGCCTCCCCAAATGGGCATGGCGTTTTGCGGGCCGATACCGACCGACAGGGTGACCTTGGGTGCACCACTGCGATCCGGCAGTTCCACGACACCGCGCTGCGCATTACTGTCGAACTGGGAGTCCCAGCTTTCGTTGTTGTCGTCGCTGGCGAACTCCTCTTCCACCACCGCAATCTGGTAGTCCACCACCATCTGCGCGCTATCGGTAGTCGCCACCTGGCGATACCCTCGGGACTGCAGCAGGCCGCCCACCACCTGACGCAGCTCGGTATCCAGCTCCACCAATTGAGCCGGTGCGCCGGTATCCGCACTCAGCGCTTCCGTACCCCAGGCATAGGTCTGGAACGCAACCGCAGCCCCCGGGGACTGGATGCGCTCGATTTTTGTCGGTGTACCGCAGCCGGCGAGCCCGAGCGCAATGCCCAGAGCGAGCATCAGGCTGACAGCGGGGGCGGTTACGGGTTTGTGCATGATTCCCATGAAAGCTTCCTTAGGTCCTTGGTACGACGAAGGTGCGACGATTCACTGAACTCCGCAACTGGAGCGCTCCGTCGTTTATTTAAAACTGTCTTCCAGTGCCGGATACAGTTCGATTTTCGGGCTCCACAGCAGCCACTCATCCTCCGGCTTCCCATACAGTGGATAATGGCTGCCAGACTCCACTTCAAGCCCCATCTCCGGGTTATCCGGTGTGGCGAAGGTGATACCGCCGGCCAGCAGCGCCTGGGTGGATTCGGTGTGTACGTCGAGCCCGGTCATCAGACCAAAGTTGACGTCAACACCGCTGGCATTCCAGAAACGCGAGTGCTCCCGCACCAGGGTGCGGAACTGGGGTTCAATATAAACATAGATGTAAACCCGGTCCGCCAGTTCCCCAAGTTGGTATCCGGTCACCTGCCCGACCTGCACCTGGCGGTAATACACCGGGCTGCCACGCTTCAGGGAGCCCCGCCGCGGCGCATCCAGAATCAGCGCCAGCCCCGGCATCATCATGGTATCCGCTAGGTCCGGTTCCGGCTTGGCCGCCAGCGCGACAAACTCGGTCTGCGGATCGTTGCCGCTGCCAGGCTCCAGCTCGAGATAGGGCCCGGTAACCAGGGTTTCCAGATTTCCGACACCATCCAGCCCCAGCTTGGGCCCCACCACCCACATCCGGGTACCGGTGCGGGCGAAGCGTTCGGCGCGGCGATACAGGCGGGCGCGGGCGCGCACGCCGTCCATTTCCAGGGTCAGGCGCATGCGGGTGATTTCCCCCACCTGTATACCCCGGTAGCGCAGGGCAGAGCCGACTTTCAGTCCCTCGTCACCCTGGAGGTCAACATAGATATTGATCCCCTCTTCCTGCGCCTCTTCGCGACTGCCGTACAGACGAAAGCTGTCACCGGTACGCGCGCGCTCGGCGTTTTTGCTGTGATGGGGACCGCTGCCGAAAGCGATACCGCCGCGCACCACCGACAGCAGTGCGTCGGTTTCCACCTCAATGCCCTCGAGACTGGCACTGGCGCGCACACCGCTGACGTTCCAGAAGCGGCTGTCGCTGTTGACCAGGTGCGCATAGGGCGGATCGATCACCACATAAACCTCCACCCCGGAGCCGTCGGGCAACAGCGCCATGCCCTGCACCCGCCCGACCTCGATCTGGCGGTAGTACACCGAGGCGCCCCGCTGCAGAGAGCCGGTGTTGCGCGCGGTGAGGGTGAGGTGCAACCCGGGCACCCGCGGATCCCGCTGTGGCGGCTTGGATGCGGCCTCAAAGGTGCGCACCGAGCGCTTGCCCTTACGCAAATCCACCTCGATGCGGTTGCCCTTCAACAGGTCGTTCACCCCGGAGGTGAAATCCAGTGTGGGCGGCGCTAGCCAGAAGCGGGTGTTTTCACTCAGCAGATCGTCGGTGGTGGGGTCCATAAGAACTTTTACCGACATACCATTGATGCTGCGGTTGGCTTTGACGCTGCTGACTTCGCCCACCTTGATGCCCTGGTAGATCACCTCGGTGGAGCCCTCCGCCAGGCTGACACCGCGATCAAAATTCAGGGTGATGGGAATACCCGCATCTGCTTCGGCAAAGCTTTTGTAGAGTTTGAAGGCGTTGCCATCCACCGCCTGGGGCGAATGCCGTTGCGACTCGGGCGTGTAGAAACTGACACCGCCGGCAATCAGCGAGGCGAGGGATTCCAGCTCCACATTGACCCCCTGAATGCCCCCGTGAATCGAAATCCCCGAGGTATTCCAGAAGCGACTGCCCCGGTGGACCAGGTGCGCATAGGGGCGGCGGATAAACAGGTCGATCTCCACCTCGCTGGCGTCCTCGGTCAGGCGATAACTTTCCACCTGCCCCACTTCCAGCTGTCGGTAATAGACCGGCGACCCCCGGTTGAGGGAGGCAAGCCGCGGAGATTTGAGCGTGATGCGCAAGCCGTCGCCACGGACATTGGGGGGCGGCTCTGTCACCGCCACAAAGTGCTTTTGCGAGGGGCCGCTACCCGGCTCGATGGCAATGTAGTTCCCGGAAACCAGCGCTTCCAGCCCCCGCACCCCGGTCAGGGAAACCTCCGGTTTCACCAGCCAGAATTTACTGCCACGGGTCAGCAGATAGGCGGCACTGTGATTGAAACGCACCTCTGCCACCACCCCGTCCTGCCCGTCCAGCTCTTTGGCGTTGGGCGCCAGTCGGAAATCTTCCACCACGCCGATTTCCACCCCGGAGTACTTGACCGCGGTCTTGCCTTTCACCAGGCCATCCCCACTGGAGAACAGGATCGTGGCCTGAATATCCCCCTGGGTGAAATCTTCATACAGCAACCAGGCAGCGATGGCTGCGGCGATCAGTGGCAACAGCCACACCAGCGAAATTCCGCGACTGCGGCGCGCCACCCCTTCGGGCGGGGCGTCGTACTCCAACGGCGGTTCGCTCATTCGGTCTCCCTGTGTTTCTTATTGTTCGCCCGTAGCCGGTCTTCATATACGTCCCAGACCAGACGCGGATCAAAAGCCCGCACCGCAAACATGGTCACCACCACCACCGTGGCAAAAGCGGTGCTGCCGGCGCCCGCCTCCACTTCCGCAATGGCGCCCATATCCACCAACGCCACCAGAATGGAAATCATAAACAGGTCCAGCAGGGACCAGCGGCCGATGGCATTGACCACCCGATAGATCCGCATCGACTGACGGGGCGCCACGTTGAGCCGCAGCTGCACCGTCAGGCACAGGATCACCAGGCCCACCAGTTTCATCACCGGTACCGCGATACTCGCCACAAACACGATCAGGGCGATGCCCCAGAGTCCATTCTGGTACAGCTCCAGGGCGCCGCCGATAATCGTGCTGGGCTCACCGGCACCAAGGTATATGACCGTCATCACCGGCAGTACATTTGCCGGAATCAACAGCAGCGCACCGGTGATGGTGAGCGCCCAGGTCAGCATCAGGCTGGATTCCACCCGTCCGTGCATGCGGGCCCCGCAGCGCGGACACAGACAGCTTTGGGTGTGCGGCGCGACCCGCACCAGCTGGCGACACCCGAGGCAGGTCCAGAACCCATGAGACAGCGCGCGCGCCGAGCGGTTCATACCACATCCTCTTCACGGTGACGCCGCGCTGCCTCGGCTTCCGCCTGCCGGCGGGCCAAGCGCGCCCACACCGTCTCCGCATCAAACGACACAGATGTGGCGCTCGCCACCACCATCATGGCCACGAAACAGTAGAGGCCCGGTTCCACGCTCATCCGGCCCAGATCCGACATTTTCACCAGCGCCACCAGGATTCCAAGCATGTACACATCCAGCATGCCCCACTCCTGCAGGTGGTGGTACCAGCGCAGGGCGCGCGCCACCGGCCCCGCCATACTGAGCCAGCCACTGCCCCAGCAGATAAACCCCAGTAACAGAAACTTGCATAGCGGCGCCAATACACTGCAGAACAGCACAATCGACGCCAGCCAGATATAGCCCTCGGCAAACAGCGCCTGGACCCCATTCATCAGGGTGTTTTCCGCACCGAACGAGAACAGGGAAAACTCCAGCAGCGGCAGGCTCGCGGTAGGAATGAACAGCAATAGCCCGCACAGACTCAATGCCGCGGTGTGTGCCACGCTGCGGTCCATATTGCGGTGCAGGGAGGCACCGCAACGGGGGCACAGCAGGCGCTGCCCCACCGGTGCATGCGCGCGGGTCAGCAGCAGATCACACTGATGGCAGGCCCGCTGCCAGGCCACAGGCCTGGCATCCGGGTTTTGCGTGTGCCGGCAAGTCTGGTCCATCCCCTGCCCCATATTCGTTCTGCGCGCTCCGTTTACCCTGGAATCCGGGACTGAAGCCCCCCGGATATCGACCTGTGCACCGCCATTTACCGAGCTGCATCCATTCCGCGCCAGTGGCGCGTCTGATCAGCGGGAACAGCGGAAAGCCGATGGGCGGGCAAAATTTGTTACTGGACGCACATTCGCGTCCGTTTAACGAAGATATACCAAATTGCACCAACCGTCGCCTCGACGCTCCTGCGGGCGGACGGTACACTCTCGCGACCGCGGGCCCGATCTCCGTCTTGAATACGGATGCCAGCAATCAATGCTAACGAGAAGGGGCCAAGCCAGCATTGCCTTCAGAGCAACGACAGAACGACAGACTGGCTCCAGAACCATTTCACGCGCATACATAACGAACAATGCACGATGGAATGCAATGCGGGGTTTACAGGAAAGCAGTGGGCGTAAGGGTTCACAGACCGCAAACGCCACCGGAAACTTGAAGACCGCAGCTGTCACAGGAAATCAAACGAAATGACAAGAAGTGCAAAAGGGCGCATCGCACGCAAGCTGGGCCGCCCGATGAAATCTCTGCTCGCCGCGACCGTATTGGGGTTGGGAACCGGGCTCGGCGCCATGCAGGCGCAAGCGGACACTCTGTGGGAAGTCTACCTGCAGGCACTGGACAACGACCCGCAGCTGGCCGCCGATCGCGCCGCCTACCGCGCGGGCCTGGAAGCCAAAAATCTCGGCCGTTCCGCGCTGTTGCCGCAGGTGAACGCCTCTGCGGAAGCCAGCAGAACCCAGACCGACGCCACGCGTTTCAACTACACCTTCACCGAAAATCAGGTGGTTGTGGTACCCAACCGCAGCGATACCGATACCGACGAGCGCATCTACTCGGCGACCCTCAGCCAGGCACTGTTCGATTTGCCCGCCTGGTTTGGCTACAAACAGGGGAAAACCGCCAGCGAACAATCCACCGCTGAATTCAGTGCCAATCAGCAGGATATGATGCTGCGTGTCGCCAGCGCCTACTTTGATGTGCTGCGCGCACACGACGTACTCGAGGCCGCGCTGGCGGAAGAGAAAGCCCTGGCCAAACAGCTGGAGCAGACACAACAGCGCTTCGAGGTGGGGCTGACCGCGATCACCGACGTCTACGACTCCCGCTCCGCCTACGACAGTGCGGTAGCCCGCCGTCTGACCGCGCAGGATGACCTGCTGAGCAACTTTGACGCCCTCTCCGTGCTCACCGGTCGCAATCACGATGTGGTTGCTCCCCTGCAGCCGAACTTTACCGTTGCACCGCCGGATCCCGCCGACCGCGCGGCCTGGGTGGAGTTTGCCCTGGTCAACAATTACAGCCTGAAAGCGGCTCGCCTGGCTGCGGATGCGGCCCGCTACGGGGCGCGCGCCGCCGCTGCCGAGCACCTGCCCACCCTGACGGGCACCCTGAACTATCAGGACTATCATCAGGACGGCTCCTCGACCACGTCGGTCCCGGGAGAGATGGACGAGCGCCTGCCGATCTCCACAGACACCCAGACCAAGTACGCGGCGATCACCTTCAATATGCCGCTCTACACCGGTGGCGGCCTCAGCGCCAGCCGTCGCGAGGCGCGCAACCTGGCCTTCCAGGCGGAAGATCTCCGCAACCTGACCGAGCGCAACACCATCCAGAGCACTCGTACTCTGCACCGTGCAGTCACCACCGACACCAGCCGGGTAGAAGCCCGTGAACAGGCCGTGATCTCGGCCAAAAGTGCACTGGATGCGACCCAGGCCGGTTACGAGGTGGGCACCCGCAATATCGTGGATGTCCTGCTGGCGCAACGGACTCTCGCTCTGGCGCGCACCGATTACGCCAATGCGCTCTACGATTACATTCTCAACACCCTGAACCTGAAACTGGTGGCGGGCCTGCTGGCACCGGAAGACCTGCAGCAGCTGGATACGCGCCTGAACCCGGCCACCCCGGTTTCCCGCGCGCATATCCTCGACAGCGGTGCCGCGAGCTTCAGTAAATAACCGTGCCCGGGTAACCCGGGAAATCTGACGGGATTCTCGTCTTTTGCCCGAGACGCAGAAAATAAAGGCCGGTACTGCTATAGTCCCGGCCTTTTTTCCGTCTGCACAAAACCGGCGCGGCCACTGGCTACAATAGCCGCTAACCATGATTATTTTGCGATCCGACTATCCATGAAGCACCTGATCACCGGCAACGCCGGGTTTATCGGTTTCCACGTGGCCCGCACACTGATGGCACGGGGTGACGACGTTGTGGGCATCGACAACGTCAACGACTATTACGAGACCAGCCTGAAGGAAGCCCGCTTGCGCGAACTGGAGCGCGCGGCACAGCAGTATGGTGTCAACTACCGGTTTGAGCGGGCCAACATTGCCAATCGCGCCGCACTGGATAAAGTGTTCGCCGACCACCAGTTCGACCGGGTGATTCACCTGGCCGCCCAGGCCGGGGTGCGCCACTCCATCGAGCACCCCGAGTCCTACGTGGAAAGTAATCTGGTGGGCTTTTCCAATCTGCTGGAAACCTGCCGTTACGCCGCCACGCCGCACCTGACCTACGCCAGTACCAGCAGCGTCTATGGTGGCAATACCCAGATGCCATTCAACGAGGACCACGGGGTAGATCACCCGCTACAATTTTACGCCGCAACCAAGCGCGCCAATGAGCTGATGGCTCACAGCTACAGCCACCTGTTTCGCATTCCTACCACCGGGCTGCGCTTTTTCACCGTGTACGGCCCCTGGGGACGCCCGGACATGGCGCTGTTCAAATTCACCCGTCTTATCCTTGAGGGGAAACCCATCCCGGTCTTCAACCACGGCCACCACACCCGGGATTTCACCTATATCGACGACATTGTCGAGGGAGTGATCAAGTCCAGCGATCAGGTCGCCACCGTGGATGCACACTGGTCCAGCGATCAACCGGCACCATCCACCAGCAATGCGCCCTTCCGGGTATTCAATATCGGCAACGGCAAGCCCGCGCAGCTGGCGGACTATATCGATGCGCTGGAAGACGCTCTGGGGAAAAAGGCCATTCGTGAAATGCTGCCCATGCAGGCGGGAGATATTCTCGACACCCACGCGGACACCGGCAAACTCGAACAGGCGGTAAACTACCGCCCGGATACCAGTGTGCGCGAAGGTGTGGAGAAATTTGTCGAGTGGTACCGAAAATACTATTCGGTCTAGGGGGGACTGACGGATCTAGGTCGAGCGCATACCGGACCTACGTCGCCATATTTGCGCGGTAGGCGTCCAGCAGTATCTGCCAGTTTTCTTCAGAGAACCGGAAGCCGGGCAGACGCCCCGCTTCCTTGTCCAGCGAGCGGCGCAAACGCGCCACATTGCCTTCGGCATCCTGACGCGACAGGGGACTGCGAATGGCGCCCTTGTCAAAATCGATGAGATACCAGTCACTCCCCCCGGCCAGCAGAATATTGTGCACATTCAGGTCTGCGTGATAGACATTGTGGCGGTGGAAACGGGCAATCAGCGCCCCCAGCGCCTCCCAAAGCCCCTCATCGAGCGGGCCCTGGCATAAGGCCTCGGCCAGCGTCTGCGAATCGGCCACCCGCTCGGTAATCAGAGACCCGCGATAGGCCGCTGGTGGCAGGCTGACGCAGCGCGCAGCCACCGGGCGCGTCACCGGCAGTCCCATCTCACGCATTTCCCGCAGCATATTGAATTCCCGCCACATCCGCGTGTCGGCCAGGGGGCTGTACAGATAGGTTTTTTTGACGATCCGGCCAGCCAGACCGCCACGGTGGTAGCGTTTGAACACCAGCTGGATGCCGTTGTACTCAAACATCACTGCCGTTCCACGCTGTACCTGACCTCCACCACTCGCGCGCGCCAGCCAGGCGGGCTGAAACAGTTTTTCACAGTCAGACCCCACCAGCTCGTCGTCGTAGATCACCGACACGCGCCTGTGCGTGAATTGTTGATACCCCACGAAATGCCCCCAACTTAAGCCCCGTGAATGTCCCGCTTAGTCCCGCGCCGAAAATGCAGACCTGGACCACCAGGGCTTCCAGCCACTGAGTAGCCGCTGAAATTAGAAATTTCTCACATTCTACCCGTTGCGGCGGCACCGCCCCAGTACCACTGCCTCCAGATGCCCCTTGAACGGGAATATTTTCCCCGGATCAGCCTTTTTTCGCCCCGCGCAACTTCCGCTCCAGGCGGTCGAGCAGTTTCAGCCAGCCAGCTCCCTGCATGGGGTCATAGGCCCAGGGAGTTTTCAGGCTGCGCTCCGCAGATAGAAATTCTTCAGCGACGGGCAGGCGCGGAGGCTCGGACTGTCGGAGAGCATCCACCTCCTTCTCCGACATCATCCGTAGCGGATAAAACCCACAGTTGCGGACCCATTCACCGAAGCGCAGTGCGAGGGACTTCTGCTTACCCCGGTAAGCGCCGCCGTTGGGCAGCCACATGGCAAAGGGGGCGCGCATTCTCGCCATGCGACAGAAAATCTTCGCCGCACGACGATTGTTGACCGACTCGCCGACTTCAAATTGCCAGCCAACGCTACGCAGACGGGCGACATCCGCAATCAGCAGGGCAGAGAACCAGGTCCCGGTAGAACGCTTGCGTGGATACCAGAACCAGAAGTCGCGCTGCGTATCAAACCGAAAGTCCCGGTCTGCGGCTTTTTTCAGGGAGATGCCGCGCACAAACGCAGGGGAGATAAAGCCGAGATCCGGCTGAGTATCAAAACTGTTTTTCAGCTGCTGAATATCGGCTTGCGCGAGCGGGCGGACCATCTGGGTGTCGTCCTGCAGGAAGCACATCAACGCATCCTCAGATGCCATCTCGAAAGCGGCCTGCATATTGGCGTAGAGCCCTCCCAGCTTGTGCCCGGACTCTGCGGTGCGGTCAATCACCTGATGCCGCTCCGCCACCGCCGCCAGCACCTCGCGGGTCTCGGGATCATCACTGCCATCATCGATGATGGTGAGGCGGCACTGGGGCGCGCAGGTTTCGATGGAGCGGACGCAGTTTTCCAGATAGCGGCCGCGATTGAATGAAAACACAAAGATATGCATATGCCTGCCTATATTCCCTTCCTCTGGTTACCGGGAGGGTCGAACACGCGCTTGCCTGCAACAAGCCGTCAAACGTGATGAAAAAAAGAAAGCGTATCAAACCTTGAACCAGGTTACTGCAACACCGGTCCTAAACTGACTAGACTCTCGCGGTGGACGCTTTACCACAACGGCAGTCCGCAATCTTGCCAAGGATCAGGCCGCTCCAACTCTATCTGAGATCCTTATGACCAAGCGTTTTGTCATCACCGGCTGTGGCCGGTCCGGTACCACCTACACCGCCAGGCTGCTCAGCGAACTGGGCTGCCAGTGCAATCACGAAGTCTTTTTTACTGGCAGCAGACCGGGCCCTGGCACGGAACTGCTGGCCCGCCTTGGCGTCCGGGAATTGTGCTGGCAATCCCCCGCGGTGGGCGAGGCCGCCTGGGAGGCCGCTCCTTGGTTACCGCTGATGACCGACGACACACACGTGTTGCACCAGTTGCGCCACCCCCTGGAATTTATCCGCTCACGACAGAAAAAGGGCTGGGTCCACGGCCGCTTCCGGAGCCGTCACCTGCCGCACTTTCCACGCATGAACAAGAAACACTTCGCCGCATTACCACTGGCGGAACAGGCTGACTGGCTGGCCAGATTCTGGATGGAGTGGAACGCACTGGTCGAAGAACGGGCGCGGGGCAAAGCCTATCTGCGCTACCGCATCGAGGAATTCGACCGGTCAAAGCTGAACGAAATACTCACCTGGATCCAGTTCCCTCATGACCCGGATCACGTAGACCAGGTGTTTTCTGAACTCCCCACGAACGTGAACACGCGCGGGCAAAAGCGTGAAGATATCACCCTCGAGCTACTGCCGGATGACACCCGCAGCCGGCTGGCTTCCGCCGCCCGGTACTACGGGTACCACCTCTGAGCGATAAAAACCTGTACAATTCGCGCGCAGAATTACCGGCATCCTTCGCGGAGACACCATGAATCAATCCGTCATGACCCTGTCCGTCATCATGACCACTTACAATTCTCCCGAGTGGCTGGAGAAGGTGCTGTGGGGCTACAGCTGCCAGACTGAACAGCCACTCGAGGTGATCGTCGCCGACGACGGCTCTGGACCTGAAACCGCGCAGCTGATCGAGCGCCTGCGCCAGGAAACCGGCCTCGATATCCGCCATATCTGGCAGAAAGATGACGGCTTCCGCAAATGCCGGATTCTCAACAAGGCCATCCTCAGCGCGCGCGGTGAGTACCTGGTCTTTACCGACGGCGACTGTATCCCCCGGGCCGACTTTCTCGCGGTACACAAGCATCGCGCAGAGCGCGGGTATTTCCTTTCCGGCAGTTACTTCAAACTGCCGATGCAGACCAGTGAAATCATCTCCCGCGACGACATACTTTCCGGGCGCTGCTTTGATTTCAAATGGCTGTGCGAAAACGGGCTGACCACCCGCCGCAAAACCCTCAAGCTGCGCGCCACGCCCCGTTGGGCTCCGCTGCTCAACCGCCTCACCCCCACTGCCTGCAACCTGAAAGGCTCCAACGCTTCGGTCTGGAAAGAGGACTGCCTCAAGGTCAACGGGTTTGACGAGCGCATGGCCTGGGGCGGTCTCGACCGCGAGTTCGGTGTGCGCCTGGAAAACGCCGGTATCAAGCCCCGCCACGTGCGCTTCGATGCGATCTGTATCCACCTGGATCACCCGCGCGGCTACGCAGATCCGAAAATCGTCGCGCGCAATAAGGCACTCCGTCTACGTGTGGCCAAAGAGCGCATCATAGAAACCCCCCAGGGCATCCGCCAGCTGACCGAGTCAGGCTACGTTCCTCAGTAGTCATCCGCCTCGCAACACACCAACACACCGTCAATAGAAGCAAATTCAATGAGTGCACCGACAACCAACAAGCACTGGTCCGACCCCATCGTCAGCCGCTTCCTGCGCCTCGCCGCCAGTGGTCTGGTACCGCCTTCGCTGTTTCAGAAACCTCTGCCAACCGAAAGCGAACGCGCCGCGCGCACCGGTGTGCTGGATATCGAGGTTGTCAGCCATTGCTGGCAGTACTCCCACTTCCTGATTTACCAGCTGAGCTCCCTGGCCCTGTTCCCACCGACCAAGGCCACGGTCACCATGACCGTCTACTACAACCGCGAAGACACGCGCACCGCGGCGGTGCTGGACTTTTTTGGCAGGCAACAGGTGCCTGGCGTCACCTGGAACTGGTGCGAACTGCCCAGAGAGTCCCTGTACCGCCGCGCCATCGGCCGCAATCAGGCTGCACTGGCCACCAAGGCCGACTGGATCTGGTTTACCGACTGCGATCTGATGTTCCGGGAAAACTGTATCGACCAGCTCGCCGAACTGCTGCAGGGCCGCAGGGACGCACTGGTGTTCCCCGAACGCGAACGCATTACCTCGCTGTTGGCGGACGACGATCCCATGTTGAACTTCGACCCCGCGAACCTGCACCTTGCCTATATTGATGATTCCCGCTTCGTGGAACAGACCCGGGACCGCGCCACCGGCCCGCTGCAGATTGCGCATGGGGATATGGCCCGGGCCGGCGGTTACTGCGACTGCCTGCATTATTACCAGAAGCCCGCCGAGCGCTGGTGTAAAGCGCACGAAGATCGCGCCTTCCGCTGGCTGCTGGGTACCCAGGGTACCCCGCTTCCAATACCGGGGGTTTACCGCATCCGTCATATCAGCAAGGGGCGTTATACCGGCAGCAAGCTGAACACCCAGATCCGCAGCAGCGTGCGACAGGCCACGGACAAACACTGAGCTGCGGTTACCTTCCTAATAAGAAATGCCGGATGCGCAACACATCCGGCATTGTTATTTCACCGCCTCGAAAATCTGTTCCCTTCAGGCGCCCCTGCGTCGCATCAGTAATTCAATCACCTCTACCGTGCGCTCTAGCGCACCGCTGTTTTGCGCAGCCACATCCCGCGCGCGCGCGCCGGCGGCGGCACGCGCATCCGGGTTCCCCAGCCACTCCCCAACCTGTTCGGCCATCTGCGCGGCATTCTCGACGACTTTCAGACCGTCTACCTCCCGCAGCAGGTCGGACACCATGCTGAAATTATGCAGGTGCGGACCGGAGACCACGGGTACCCCCCAGGCAGCGGGTTCAATCATATTGTGCCCTCCTACCGGCACCAGGCTGCCGCCGACGAATGCCACATCGCAGGCACCGTAGAAGCGCAATAATTCTCCCATGGAATCCCCCAGCAATACCTGGTCCGACGCCGCCGGCTTTACCCCATCACTACGGCGCACCACGTTCAGGTCACAATCACGGCACAGGCGCGCCACACCGTCAAAGCGCGTGGGATGGCGGGGCACCAGCACCAATAACAGATCCGGGTAGGTGTCACGCAGTATTTCGTAGGCGTCCAGCACGACCTCGTCTTCGCCGGCATGGGTGCTCGCAGCCAGCCACACCGGGCGACGCTGACCGCGCAGGTCCCGGCGCCCGGGCTCCCGCCACTGATGCGATAAGGCCTGGGCTTCACTCACAAGCCCCGATCCGATCTCCAGATCAAACTTGATATTGCCCACCGTAGTCACCCGCTTTGGGCTCACCCCAAGGGCAATAAAACGCTCTGCGTCCGCGGGGTACTGGGCCACAACCCGGGTAATGTGCCCCAGCATCTCCCGACTCAGGCTGGCAAAGTGCCCGTAACCCCGCGCGGATTTGGCGCTCAAGCGACCGTTTACCAGCGCTACAGGCATATCCCGCTTTGCGCACAGCGACAGGAGATTCGGCCAGAGCTCGGTCTCCATACTGACCAGGATGTTGGGGCGCAGAGCATCGAGAAAGGGCGACAGGCACTCGGGAAGGTCAAACGGCAGGTAGTAATGCAACAGCCGACCATTGAGGATCGGGTCCAGTGCGTCATGTACCCGCTGCGACCCGGTAGGTGTGGTAGTGGTCACCAGCCATTGCCAATGGTGGTGGCGGGCTGCCAATGCCTCAATCAGCGGAATCGCCGCCAGGGTCTCACCGACGGATACGGAGTGGATCCAGATCAGCGGCGCCCGGCTGGCACGGTCCGGTACAACCCCGAAGCGCTCCCGCCAGCGTCGTCGCGCGCCGGGACGCGAAGGCACCAGACCGAAGCGTTCGCTCCAGCGCTTGCGATAAGCGGGATCCGCACGCCCGCGCCACCACAGGTGCAGCAGCATCAGAGGCAGGGCGAGGCGGAAAAACCAGGTGTACAGAAAACGCATCAAGTCTATATCGAAGTTTGGCGACGCAGCGCCTTTGGATGTGCATTTGGATTCTTTTCAGGGCACTATTCTACCCCAAACTCGCGCCATGCTGGTGCAACCTGAAACGGGGCTGCCCCTCCTTCGCCACTTCCCAGACCATGGAGTCAATATTGAAAGTCGTCCAGCTATTACCCGCACTCAATTCCGGCGGCGTCGAGCGGGGCACACTGGATCACGCTCGGGAGCTGGTGCGCGCGGGGCACGAATCCATTGTGATCTCCAGCGGCGGCCGCCTGGTAGAACAACTGGAACGCACGGGCAGCCGGCATATCACTCTACCGATTCACAGAAAATCCCTGCTCAGTCTGCGCCAGGTGCGACCACTGCGCGCGGTGCTGCGCGAGCTGCAGGCCGACATACTGCACGTGCGGTCACGCATGCCGGCCTGGCTCACTTACCTGGCCTGGAAAAAGCTGCCGGAGGAAAGTCGCCCGCGCCTGGTAAGCACCGCCCATGGTCTTTATTCCACCAATCGCTACAGCGCGATCATGGCGCGCGCGGAACAGGTTATCGCCATTTCCGACTGCGTAAAAACCTATCTTCAGGATAATTACCCGAACGCATTGCAAGCCGAGCCACAGGTCATTTACCGGGGCGTGGACACCAGTGAATTTTCACCGGACATCCCTACCCCAGCTGGCTGGCTCGCCAGGACACTCGGTACCTTTCCGGAGCTGCGCGACCGCCGCTGGTTGCTATTGCCCGGACGTCTGACACGCTGGAAAGGTCAACAGGATTTTATCGACATGGTGGCGCAGCTGGTCCGCGATCACAGTGATCTGCAAGGAGTCATTGTCGGCGCAGCGGAAAAGAACAAACAGCATTTTGCCGAAGAGCTGAAAGCGCAGGCCGACCAGGCCGGCATTTCAGACCGCATCACCTTTACCGGCCACCGCAGTGATATGCGAGAGTGGTATCGCCATGCCACCCTGGTGTACAACCTATCGCAGAAGCCCGAGCCGTTCGGGCGCACGGTCATCGAAGCCGTCGCGATGGGGACACCGGTCATCGGCTACGATATTGGCGGGCCCGCCGAGTCTTTGCGCACCTGCTATCCACAAGGGTTGGTGGAACAAGGCAAGCGCGACCAGCTACTCATCCGCACACGGCAGCTGCTGAAGGCAGCCCCGGCACCGACACTCGATCCGGCATTTACCCTGCAAACACAGGCGCAGAAAACGATCGCACTCTATCAACAGCTACTCTCACAGAAGGGACGAGGAAATACCGACCATTGATTGATCTCAGTAACAGCAAACCTTTCGCCAAGGGAGGCAATCGCAACTGCTTCCGTCATCCGGACTTTCCCGATCGCTGTGTCAAAGTCATGCTACCAGGGCGGCTGGCTGAGCTTCGCGCTCGTGCGCCCTGGTACAAATCACTGGTTCGTGACAGCCACTTCGATGACAACGCCCGCGAGCAGGCGGGATACCGCCAGCGTGCACTGAAGCACGCAGGTCCGGAAAGCCCAGTGTGGCAGCACCTTCCACGCTATTATGGTATCCAGGAAACATCACTGGGGCCCGGCTCTGTATCAGAACTGTTTGTAGACGAGCAGGGTGATCCGTCACCGACACTAGAGTATTACCTGCAGACGAACGGCCTTGATGCAGAAATCAAAAATGCGCTGCAACAGTTTGAGAGCTGGTTAAGGGCGACAGGCGTACTGACAAAAAACCTGCTGCCACACAACCTTGTCGTGACTAAGAAGTCCGGGAATCCGACTCTCTATTTGATAGATGGACTCGGGAGCGCCGCCGCACTCCCGCTGTCAGAGCACTTTGAGATATCCCGCCGGCGCTATATCAGCCGGCGCATCGAACGGATGTGGAAACGCATCCACTGGGAACTGTCAGATCGCAACATCCCCTGGAAGACGGCGGAAAGGTTATAACCGTGGACTGAACGGTGCTCTTAAATAGGTAGAAAGCAATTCACTCCGCCGAAGCCTGATACACAGACCAGGTAGCCCGAGCCATCGCACTCACTGTCAGCTGAGCTTGGGCATACTGAAATACCGGCGCGTACGCTTGCTGCAGCGCTTCAGGGTCACTCAAAGACTGATCCAGCAGTGCGGCGATGGAATCGACCGAAACGTCCTCGGCAATATAAGCTTGGGGGAGCATCTCCCGATTACTGCCAACATCTGTGGACACCACGGGGCACCGGTTCAACAGCGCCTCTACCACGGTATAGGGGGCACCTTCTTTACGAGACGACACTACCATAAACTCCGCGGCCTGCATCCAAGCATCAACTTCACTCGAGTACCCCACAAATCGGACACTATCCGCGAGCTCCAAGTCCTGCGCAAGGGGCTCAAGCTTCTGCCGGTCAGGACCATCCCCAACCAGATACAGCCTGGCATTTTCAGGCTGCAGCTGAGACCACGCGCGCAATAGCACATCCAACCCTTTTGCCGGCACCAGCCGAGCCACGGCCAGTACCACTCTTACTCCGGGCTCACATTCCTTCGGCCGCGCCAAGCGAGCATCCGGCGTATGGGTACCGTTGGGAATTACGTTCCACTCCAGCCCAGAATTGGCCACAGCTTTTCGACTTACAGCTATACGGCGAGAAAAATACGTTGCAATACGATCCTTGGGGTGTGCGATATTGTGCCGGGTAATCACCATTCGACCGGGAATCCACCGCCGCAACATAGCCATAACACTGGCGGCCTTTCCTCCGTGACCGTGTAGCACATCAAATTCACGCCGACGACATACGCCCGCCAGACCAACCAATAACATTGGATGCCGCCGGCTCCGGTCCGTATCCAGTGGAATAAACTGCACCCCTCCGGGGCACTGACTCTGGTATCGAGGGTGAGCGATGATCGCGACCCTCACGCCCTGGTATTCCGCCTGCCAGGCAGCCAGCTCCATCACGTGCTTCTCCAGGCCACCAAACTCACTACTCATAAACAGGTGGCAGACGGTATGTGGAGGTTGTTCAGTCATCGAGAAAAATCCAGGTTGCAGCGACGAAGTAACGCGCTCGCTATCTGTAGGTATTGGTTGAGAGGCGCCCGGCCAGTGGCGTCGGCCGTAAAAGCATCATCGAGACTGGTAGTCACCAGACCGAGGTCCACAAGGCGCTGTACCGACGAATAGACTTTGTTTTTACGGTAACGGGAGGGCAGGTCGAGTATTCCTACTTGCGCGCGACTCTGTAGCGCCTCAAATACCATGGAGATACTGTCCCGCGTGACCCACACTTGCCCCACAGATGCCAACTGCCGTTCAAGCCAGCCCGACGCACAGTCGCTCCAGGGGGCCACAGTGAACCCGGGCTGCGCCAAGCGCAACAATGTGGACTCTGGCGAACGGCGACTATCAGCAATAGTCCAGCGAACGGAACCCGACGCAAGCTGCTTGATATCGCGCTCCAGCGCAGCACAATCCCAGGCGAAGTGCCGGCTCGGCCCCCCCAGAAGAATAAGCCCGGTATTGGATTGTACCGAAGCCTCCGGCAAAGGCCCGGTCAAGGCACCCAGTGTCGTCAGGACGTTGGGCAGAGGCGGGGGGCGATCGTGCTCGGGAGTCACTGCAAAATCAAACAGGCTGACCGGTAGGCTGGGCTTCATCAGCACTACACAGCGCCCACCAAACCTCCGCCGTGCAGCGAGCATGGGCAAATGAGATTGGTGACCGGCCCCGATCAGGAAGTCGGGCGATCCGATGTCCATAGCGCCCGCCGCGTCCAGCGCCCGCTGCAGAGCTCCAGGCAGCCAAAAAGATGCCTTACCACAATCTATATCGCAGGACTGCACACTACCGTTGCCGAGTAATTCAATAAGGCCTTGAAGGAGTGCGGCACTTTGTTTCTCGTGCGCCCGATTTCCGTCGAGAAATCGCCAGATAGTAAGCAATAGATCAACCTCATAGGAGCTCTCTGCCAGGAGCGGGGGCACCGGCAGCCAGTGAGTGGGCAGGTAACAATCTGTCCGGAATGCTACCCTAGGGGAGAGGTGAAAATACAGTTTTCCGGGCCTCTCCACCCATGGTGACAATCTGCCCGCACCAATTGAATGCCGCTTTCACAGCAGTATAATGCTGCCCAACTATCCGTCCGGGCCGAAAAACCGGCCTGGCCTGCTGCCTTGCCCGGTTAAGCTTTCCCTATGCGCATTCTCCATATCGACCACCATCAGTACCGCAAGTACGGCCATTTGCGGGTCAGCTGGGCCCGGAAACTGTACACCGGCCTGATCCGTGCGGGGCACAATGTGCTCGCTTTCAGTGACCGCGACGTCGCCAAATTTGAAGCGCCGCTGGGCATCCGCGACCTTGGCAGAAAGAAAACCAATAAACGCCTACTGCAGACGGTGGATGCATTCCAACCGGAGCTGATCATCTTCGGCCACTGCGACCTGATCGACAACGCGACTTTTTCTGAAATACGACGCAGGCATCCGGATGTCATACTCGCAGGGTGCAATAACGACCCGCTGTTCGTGCCCCGTAACGCCGCCAACATAAAGTCACGCTGCATAATCGCCGATGCCATGTTTGTGTCCACGGGTCCCAGAGAACTCGCCTCATTTACCGGTAACCGGGCAAAGCTGTGGCATATGCCGAACCCCGTTGACCCTAGCGAAGAAACAGCCGACGCCAGCAATCTCGTAGGCACTGATCCCGCCCTGCATACAGACCTGCTTTTTTGCAGTAAATCCGAAAGCTACACCGAACGCGGCAAGCTGATCTCCAAAGTGAAGGCGGCCCTACCCACCAACTTTCGCTTCCATACCCCCGGCATGTTCGATCAACCGACCCTTTGGGGTCGAGATTACGAGCGAAAACTCGCAGCCAGTAAGATGGGATTAAATCTCAACCGGCAGGAAGGCTATCAGTGGTACTCTTCTGCGCGTATTGCCCAGATGGCCGGAAATGGCCTGTTGATTTTCACACACGAGGCCGCCGCATTTGATGACTTTATGCCGAGTGAGACTCTGGCCTACTTTGACGATGAGGGGACTTTGCTGAATTCAATACGCAAATTTCACCACGACGACGCCATGCGTCGCCATTGGGCGGGCAGGTGCAGAGAGTTCTTCCACCGGGAAATCAACAACACCCTGTATGCTCAGTACATTGTCGAAGCAGCGACGGAAACCCAGTTTAGCCACGATTACGTTTGGGTTCAGTAAACCTGCAAAGCAGCTTTGTAATATTCTTTACCGCTACAACTTAATTGTTTGCCGCTGTGTATTCGCTTCCCCTGCATAGCCAAGCATCCTCGGAACTGGAGACAGAAATATGAACGTAACCGTTTTTGGTACGGGCTACGTGGGCCTGGTACAGGCGGCCGTGCTGGCAGAAGCAGGCCATAGGGTGGCCTGTATCGATATTGACCAAGAGAAGATTGATGGACTGAAACAGGGTCAGATCCCCATTTTCGAACCGGGTCTAGCCCCGCTGGTCAAACGTAACCATGAATCAGGCAACCTTATCTTTTCCACCAGTGCGGCGGAGGGCGTGGCTCATGGTGACCTGATCTTTATCGCGGTTGGCACCCCACCGGACGAAGACGGCTCCGCGGATTTGCGCTATGTACTTACCGTCGCCCGGACTATTGCTGAACATATGGAAGGCAAGAAGTACATCATCAACAAATCCACGGTACCAGTAGGTACAGCGGACAAGGTGCGCGAAGAAGTAACCCGCACGCTACGAGAGCGCAACGCCCTGAATCTCGAGTTCGATGTTATCTCGAACCCGGAATTCCTCAAGGAGGGATCTGCAGTCGCGGATTGTATGAAGCCCGACCGCATTATCATTGGCACCTCCGAGAATGCCTCCGAGCAGAAAATGCGTCAGCTTTACGCCCCCTTCAATCGCAACCACGATAAGGTGATTGTGATGGATGTGCGCAGTGCAGAACTGGCCAAGTATGCGGCCAACTGCATGCTCGCCACCAAGATCAGTTTTATGAATGAAATGGCGGTGATTGCCGATAAAGTCGGCGCGGACATTGAAGCGGTGCGTCAGGGTATCGGTTCCGACCCGCGCATCGGCTACCATTTCATCTATCCGGGAATCGGCTATGGGGGCTCCTGTTTTCCAAAGGACGTTCAGGCCCTCAAGACGACTGCCACGCAGCTAGGCATCGAGCCCAAGGTTCTGAACGCGGTCGAAGAGCGCAATCACAGCCAGAAACACTACTTGCTGGACAAGGTCGTACAGCGCTATGGCGACGACCTCGCCGGCAAAACCTTTGCCCTGTGGGGACTCGCATTCAAGCCTAATACCGACGACATGCGCGAAGCCCCTGCACGAGTGTTGATGGAAGAGCTATGGCGACGCGGTGCCCGTGTTCAGGCCTTCGACCCGGAAGCGATGGAGGAATGTCAGCGGATCTATGGTGCCCGTCCGGATCTGCAACTATGTGGAACCAAAGAAAGCGCGCTTACCAATGCCGAAGCACTGATCATCGCAACGGAGTGGCAACAGTTTAAAGCGATTGACGTCGCTGCGGTGACTTCGGGCCTGAACACCCCGGTAATATTTGACGGCCGCAACCTGTACGACCCACTTCAGGTGGCAGAGTCGGGAATTGAGTACCATTGCGTGGGCAGGCCAGAAATGAATAGCGGTGCAAACCAGTAAATGGCATGTCTATATTCCGCTGTCAGGGCGGTAGAAATCCGACCGGGTCCCCAGTGACCCGGCCACAATGCCAGCAGAGCGACAAACCTTCAGCCAGCTGCGGTAGGCGTCATCACGGCGCCCCCCCAGCCGGAACAGAGGGATTTTGGCAAGTGCCGCCAGTAGCTGGAAAGCGCCGGAAAGAAGGGTACGCAGGCGGCCGCGGCCGCAGGACATTTTCTGTACAGCCTGAATAGTACCTGCCGAATACTTCCGGCGCGACTGCCAGCGGATACTTACCCGCTCCGCTGGGATCACCTCGTAAACCACCGCTTCAGCACAAAATACTATCTCAACGCCCCGCTTTACTGCCTCGGTAAAGAAAAGGGTATCCTCACCACCTGCGAACGGGCGGGACTCATCAAAACGCAACCCCAGATCCCGAGTAACCGCTATCGGGATTAGTACATTGTTCGTAGCGCAATACTGCCGCCGGGTTCCCGTGGAATAACAATTGCGCTCATAAAATTCAGCCATTACCGCGGATGTACCGTCCGGCACCTGAGCACGCACCCGGCCGCTGACAACACACTTGTCGCCAAATTCACTGGCACAGCGGACAAGGTTGACCAGCCAATCCCCCTCCACCCACTCATCATCATCAATAAACACTAGATAAGCGGCTTCGTGCTGATGCGCCTCCTCGATGGCACGGTTGCGAGCACACGGAATTCCTCGCCGGGTCTCGCGACAATACCGCAGACTCATCGGGAAACTTTCGGTCAGACAGGAGATCAGAGTTTCGGCACTGCCCTCTGGGTCGTTATCGACAATGGAAACCTGTACGTCCAGTGCTTCGGGAAGCTCCACTTGTGCCAGACTGCTGAGCAAATGCTCAAGTTGCCGTGGCCGCCGATAGGTACAAATGGCGATATCGAGTACTGGATTGGACAACGAAAACTCCCGGCCAGGCGGCCAAACCTCACAAATCTTACCCGGAGCCTACCCGCCGCCCAGGAGGAAGTCCAACTCACATCACACCCGTGGGAGACTACCTTTCGGAAAACTAACAATAGGTCCCAAAGGCAGTATTGAAGCCCTTCCCCGGGGCAGTATAATTTCGACCCTTTTAGATAATGGCCGGGCCGAGGCTCTGCCAGTAACTTCCACCTCGATCGGTGACCAGATGTCCGGAACTAGCAGTGCCCCTTCAGCCCCCACAAACCCGACGCACATGGTGTTCCGGCAAGAAAATTCCCGCTGGCTGCTATCACTCATCAAAGTTGCCAGCGCGGCCCTGATCCTGATTCTCTGTGCATATTACTTCGCCCCCAAGATTGCCCGGGTGCAGACGGCGTTCTATCTAACGCTGCTGCCCACAACACTGCTGCTGTTGTGCTGGCGACGCAACTTCCAGTTCCTCTACGCCTGGCAATTCGTCACTTTTCTGCTGCCACCACTGCTATTGGCTGTGTCGACACTCCGGGCAGATAACACGCAGGCGGATGTTTTCCGTGAACCGGGATACTACTTTAAACTGGTTGCCTATCTGGCTCTTTTTTATTGCTGCCTCTACTTTGTACTGGAGCAGAAAGGCGAGGCCGTACTAGAGCGATGGCTGTTATGGCTGATCCCCGCAGGCCTGATTTCCGCCACCGCCTCTCTGTTCATGTACGGACAAGATGGAGGTTTCAGCAATTTACGGCGAATCGGCGGTATCTCTCTTGAGGGCGACATTGACAAGACAGGGATGCTCTACGGGTTCCACGCGCTTTTTTGCTGCTACGGTCTCATGCTTGAATCCCGTAGATGGCGACTGATTTCAGCCACGGCGCTGCTCGCCAGCTGCACATACATTTTCTTTTCCCAAACCAAAATCCCCATCGTCATGGCCACGGTGTCCCTATTACTCGCGGTCTGCACTCTGGGTAGCAAGGCTACCAAGGGGCTGCTTGTTCTGATCATCATCGCCGCCGTGCCGCTGGGTTACCAGCTGGCCTTTGGCGACCTTCCACTTCTACAAAGAAGTAACGCTTATTCGATCCGTATTGAGCTTTGGAGTAAGGCACTGGAAGGCTTTACCCAGTCACCCTGGATCGGCAACGGCCTATCTCACAAGGTATTCCTGGACCTCCACACCACATTGCCGCACCCGCATAATTATCTGGTAGACATTGCCCGCTTTTGTGGACTACTCGGATTGGCCGCTTTCCTATGGCAATTGGCGTCGGTGGGACTGGTTGTTCTGAGAAATTATCGGGACATCGACTGGCTAAAGGCGGTTTACATCGGATGGTTCGGTTTTGGCGTTCTGGCCATGCTTGTCTATGCTCAGCAACCCCTTACCAAACCAAACTACATGTGGTTTTTCTACTGGATTCCCCTCGCCGTTCTATTGGTACTGAGCCAATTGCGCAGCCCCCATAAGTAACCACTCGCTGTACAGGAAGGCCTCCATATTCGGAGGCTTTCCCAGCTTCACGCTCTGCCCGAGACTACCGAGCAGTGCCACCCAGCAAGCCGTACAAGTCGTATTTCTCAAACACCGCACGAATTTTGCAGTCATTCCCCCCCTCGGCACGCCAGTTCTCCTGTTGCAGCGCCACCTCTTGAGAGCCGGCCACGGTCAAAAAACGCGCGGACCAATCTCTGGGATCAGCCAGTCTTGCACAGGGCGTCCCCTGAAGCAGGCTCATGGCCTTCAGCCACACGTCGTCCGCACCAGGACACAGCTTGAGGAATTTTTCCTTGGCAAAGGCGTCCGGGTGCAGGGAGCCTGGGAAGTACAGCACACCACCGACACCCGTCGGAAATACCAGTGGCGAGGACTCGCCATCGCAATCCCGCCAGCGCCAGTCGGCACACCAGTCGCTGTAGGGTTTCAGTTTGCCGTGTTTATCCAGCTGCATGCGATGCGCGCGGTGACAGTGAATCCAGGTGGGATTGCGCAACCACGCGCGGTACAGCTGGTCGATCATATCCGGTGGATAGAGAGTATCGTCATCGACGGTAATGATCAGACTGTCCGGGTATTGTTCAAATGCGTAGAAATACTTGGTGTAAGGCCCCAGGTCTTCGATATAGAAAATCTGCAGCCCGCGCTTTTGCTGGCGAACAAGGCTTTCCGGTAATTGCCCGTCGGGAAACTGCTCCCGGGACAGCCACAGCACCACCACATCCGCTTTCAGCCACTGCTGAAACACACTTTCCACCGCATACGCCACATTGTGGATGCGGCGATCAAACGAGGTCAGGGACACAACGATGTTGTGCGCCTTGTCATTACCCACGCCCTTCTCGGTACAACCCAGAATCTGCTGCTGTAATAGCTGCACCCGAAGTATGGACTCCAGTTTGCGGTTGTTGAGTTGGTCGTGCTTGCGAAGTCGGCCCTTCAGTAAATTAGAAAACATCCGTTCTGCCCCGGCCAGGCAATGTCAGCCTGCCGTCCTGTTCGATTCCAGTTCAGCACCATTCTATGGGCAAAACGAAGACGACTCCATGAAACGGCTTACATCTGCACAGCGCACAAAAAAGGGCGGATACCCTCAGTAGAGTACCCGCCCTGGGTCCGTTGCCGGCGTTTCAGTGAATCAGGCAGATGCGGCCACCGGCTCACAGGTGTCCTGGACATCACTGAGCCAGCCCATATGCGCCTGACTTTTCCCCTGTACCGCGTCGAAGTACATCTGCTGCAGACGTTTGGTGATGGGGCCGCGACGGCCAGAACCGATGACGCGACCATCCAGCATACGGATCGGCAGCACTTCCGCCGCGGTACCGGTAAAGAAGGCCTCGTCGGCGATGTAAACCTCGTCGCGAGTGATGCGTTTTTCTTTCACCTTATAACCGCACTCCTCGGCCAGCTGGATCACCGACGCGCGGGTGATGCCGTCAAGACAGGAGGTCAGTTCCGGGGTGTAGATCACGCCGTCGCTCACCAGGAAGAAGTTTTCGCCACTGCCTTCCGCTACATAGCCTTCCGGGTCCAGCAGCAGGGCTTCTTCGCAGCCGTTGCGGATGGCCTCCTGTAGCGCCAGCATGGAGTTGATGTAGTTGCCATTGGCCTTCGCCTTACACATGGCAATGTTCACGTGGTGGCGGGTATAGGACGAGGTATTCACCTTGATACCCAGTTCACGGGCTTCCGGGGTCATGTAGCTCGGCCACTCCCAGGCGGCGACGATCACGTGGGTCTGCAGGGCGTCGGCACGCAGGCCCATACCTTCCGACCCGTAAAATACCATCGGGCGCAGGTAGGCTTCCTTGAGGCCATTTTCCCGCACCACCAGACGCTGGGCTTCGTTGAGCTGCTCTTCGTCATACGGCATGGGCATATTCATGATCTTGGCGGAACGGAACAGACGACGAGTGTGTTCGCTCAGGCGAAAGATGCTGGTGCCGCCATCGGCGGTTTCGTAGGCACGCACGCCTTCAAATACGCCCATTCCATAGTGCAGGGTGTGAGTGAGTACATGTACCCGGGCATCGCGCCAGGGAACCAGTTCACCGTCAAACCAGATAACGCCGTCTCGATCGGCAAAAGACATGGGGATCTCCTACAAAATTCTATTACGCACTCTGTAGGAGTTCAGGCCTGGGGGAGGTGTCGAGCCCTGAGAAGGGATGATCGAATCAGTTCGCCAGCAGGCTGGCTCCTACAGCACAGAGCCAGGTGAAAAACAGTTTAAGCGGGCAGCGATTCAGGCACAGGGAAAGTCACGACTTACCCGAGCATCTGCTGCCAAGTTGTTTCAACGGTCTTTCTTTCCGCTTCGAATTGGTCACCGGATACAACCCCCGGCAGCTGTTGTAATGCCAGGCGATGACCTTCTGATCGGTAGGCTTTGTAGGCGTCGATCAAATGCGCGGCTTGGTGGGCCGGCATCAGGCCCGCCTCGGAGAGACTTTCGAGAATGCGGATATTGTCGGTGTATCGCACAATCGAAGGGGCGCCCTGCGCCCAGGCCAATGCAGCATATTGAACCATAAATTCAATATCGACAATACCGCCTGTGCCGCGCTTGAGATCGAATTGTCGATCATTGCTCTTATCGAGGTGTGCACGCATCTTATTGCGCATTTCCACCACCTCTTTACGCAATTTCTGTTCGTCCCGCGCCGCGCACAGAAGCTTGCTACGCAGATTTTCGAACGCCAATCCGAGGCGCGCGCTGCCAGCAACAGGCCGCGTGCGCACCAGTGCCTGGTGCTCCCAGGTCCAGGCGCTCTCCCGCTGATACTTTTCAAACGCAGACAGTGACGTCACCAGCAGGCCGGAATTGCCCGACGGGCGCAGGCGCGTATCCACCTCGTACAGGGGACCACTCAGGGTGCGGGTCTGCAGGATATGGATCAGGCGCTGGGCGAGGCGGGTGTAAAAACTCTGCGCATCCAGGGCGCGCTCGCCACTGGTATAACCGCTGCTGTCGGCGTCGTGCACAAACACGATATCCAGGTCGGACCCGTGGCCCAGCTCCAGCCCGCCCAGCTTGCCGTAGGCAACGATGGAAAAGCGCATATCCTCGGCACTGGCGTCTTTTGGCATGCCATGCTTTTCCACCACCTGTTGCCAGGCGAGGGTCAAGGACTGCTGCAGAATGGCTTCCGCCAGCCAGGTCAGGGAGTCGCTCACTTTCATCAGCGGCAGTGCACCGGTGACTTCCTGGGCGGCAATACGCAGGCTCTGCCCCTGTTTGAAATGGCGCAGCGCCTCCATCTGCGCTTCCAGGTCATCCTCATCTACCCGCAGCATATGCTGGCGCAGGTCATCGGCGATATCTTCCGCGGTGGACGGTTGCAGCAGGCGGCGCTGGTCGAGCATTTCGTCCAGCAGGATCGGGTGGCGCGCGAGCAGATCGGCAATCCAGGGAGAGGCGCTGCACAGACGCAGCAACTGGGCGAGTACCGGCGGGTTTTCGTTGATCAGCACCAGATAGGCACTGCGGCGCAGGATCGAGCGCAACAGGGGCAACACCCGCTCCAGCGCCAGCAGAGGATCGAGGGACTCACTCACCTCGGAGGCTGCCGCCAGTAACAGCGGCATGGTCTGGTCCAGGCGCTGGCGGCCGGTAGCGGGCAGTGCGGCGACGATGCGATCGCCGTGCAGGCTGGCAAGCGCTTCCAGGGCTTTGGCCGCGGGCTGGAAGCCGGCATTGTGCAGCTGCTCCAGCCAGTTGTCGCGATCCTCGGCGCGTTCACATCCGGCCCAGAGGAATTCCCACTGGTCCGAATCGGTGATCTCACTGCTCTCCTCCGGCGGCGCGATCACCTCGTCGAACTCGCGCTCAATGGCCGCGCGGGCCTGCACCAGTGCATCCTCCAACGTTGCCCAGTTGTCGTAACCGAGTGCAAACGCCAGCTGCTCACGGCGCTCGATCTCCGGCGGTAGCGTCTGGGTCTGGTGATCCTTCTCCGCCTGCAGACCGTGCTCCACCCGGCGCAACAACAAATAGGCCTCACGCAATTCCGCCGCGGCGCCCGCTGGCAGATGGCCGCCCTCCTCCAGCAGCGGCAGAACTTTCAATATATTGCGAACCCGCAAATCCGGCTCGCGCCCGCCACGGATCAGCTGAAATGCCTGGGCGATAAATTCCACCTCGCGGATACCGCCGCGGCCCAGCTTGATATTGTCGATCAGGCCGCGGGCGCGCACCTGGCGCTGGATCAGGGTTTTCATTTCCCGCAGCGCATCAATCACACTGAAATCGATATAACGGCGATAGGTAAAGGGTCGCAGCAGCTCCACCAGCTCCTCCGCCGCCTCGGCCGCTCCCTCGCCATCACCGCCACTCATGGCCACCGGGCGCGCCTTGATCATGGCGTAGCGCTCCCATTCGCGCCCCTGGGTCTGGTAGTAATCCTCCAGCGCCGCGTAATGACTCACCAGCGGGCCGCTGTCACCATAGGGGCGCAGACGCATATCCACTCGGAACACGAAACCATCGGCGGTCACGGCGTCGAGGGATTTGATCAGACGCTGCCCCAGCCGCTGGAACCAGGCCTGGTTTTCCAACGGCTTCTCTCCGTCACTCTGCCCGGGTTCCGGATAGGCAAAAATCAGATCGATATCGGAAGACAGATTCAGCTCCCGCGCCCCCAGCTTGCCCATGCCCAGCACCACCATGGGCTGAATAACCCCATCGCGGCTGCGGGGCTCCCCATGGCGCGCCACCATCTTCTCCCGATGCCAGTCGAGCGCCGCCTGAATACACACTTCTGCAAGCTCGGTAAGCCGCGCGCAGGCCGTGGGTATATCCCACTGACCGGCAAAGTCCCGATAGATCACCTCGGCATTCACCCGGTTGCGCAGATCGCGCAGCGCCTTCTCCAACTGTTCCTCGGTGTCGATCTCCGCCAGATCCGGCGCCACCAGCCCGCAGTCCTCATCGCGCAGAAAGTGTGCCAGCCACTCGGTATGCCGAGTACACTGCTGCACAAAGAAATCCGACCCCGCAAAAACCCGGGCCAACGCCCGACTCTTATGCTCGTCCAGCAGCACCTCCACCTCTGCCACTCTGTCCGCCACTTTCTCTGCCACTTTCTCCGCCCCGGCAGCGGCGCACCAATCCTCCCACCGCTGGGTAAGCAGCGCCTGATGTTGTGGTGGACAGAAATCCGTCAGAGACATGGTCAACTCCCTCTAAAGCCAGTACCGCCAATGCAATAGGCAAAGTGTACACCGACAGTCACAGGATTCCTCTCTGGCACACTTCCCCGCTCTTGAACTTTTACCACCCGCCCCTATCTAACTCACGCTTAACCACAATCAACGACAGCGATATCTCAGCGATCTTTCGTTTGAACCTTGTTTTTATTACGGGCCGGCCCGTTTTACGAGCATGACTATCTCGATGGATTACACAACACATTACACACCAGTGAATTCCCCTCGGGCTGCGACAACCGGTCGCCGCCCCATGCGACGCGTCCCTATCTACCTGCCCATCTCGCGTCCGCCGCCACACTGAACCCAGTTAAATATTTCATCGTTCGATGCGAAGGGGCCGCTACCGGGGGCCGCCTTTTGAGACCTTCTAAAACAGGGACGTTTTAGAAGAGCCCCCATGGATGGGTTATCGGGGGGGCGCCTAGCCCGTGTCTCAAAAGGCGGCCCCCGGTAGCGGCACCGCCACAAGTACCCTAAACGAAGTCCAACCACCCCCTGACAACCAAACCAAAAGGAGGACAAGGTGCTGGAAGTCACCCACCTCAGCCGCTACTACGACGACTTCAAAGCCGTCGACGGCGTCAGTTTTAACATCGGAAAAGGCGAAATTGTCGGCCTGCTCGGCCACAACGGCGCCGGCAAAACCACCATCATGAAAATGCTCTCCGGCTACCTGGAACCGGATTCCGGCAGTGTCAGGATTGATGGCACCTCCATGGCCGACAAGCCCAAAACCCTGCAGCGGCAACTGGGCTACCTGCCGGAAAACCTCCCCGTGTACGGCGAAATGACC
Source organism: Microbulbifer elongatus (assembly GCF_021165935.1). Lineage (NCBI taxonomy): Bacteria > Pseudomonadati > Pseudomonadota > Gammaproteobacteria > Cellvibrionales > Microbulbiferaceae > Microbulbifer > Microbulbifer elongatus. Next base: position 46,527 of record NZ_CP088953.1, read on the forward strand.
GTCGCCGACTACCTCGACTACGCCGCCTCCCTCAAAGGGCTCGACGGCAGAGACAAGGTCGACGAAATCCGCCGCGCCATCAAAGCCACCGAACTGGCCGACAAACTCCACGCCCGCATTCACACCCTCTCCCGGGGCTACAAACAGCGGGTCGGCGTCGCCCAGGCCATTCTCGGTCGGCCGCGCCTGCTGATCCTCGACGAACCCACCAACGGTCTCGACCCCACCCAGACCCGGCAGATGCGCGCCCTGATCAAAGAAATCGCCCGCGAAGCCACCGTCATTCTGTCCACCCACATCATGCAGGAAGTGGAAGCCCTGTGTGACCGGGTGCTGATCATCCACCGCGGACAACTGGCCGTGGACGAAAAGCTCGACAGCCTGCGCCAGTCCAATTGCATTCTGCTGGAAACCTCCGCCACCGACGCCCGCGAAGTGCTGGGCCGCCTCGGCACAGAGGAAGGCATAGAAACCATCGAGCCACAAAACAAACCCGGGCAATTCCGTATCACCCTGCGCAAGGACACCAATATCCGCAGCGCCAGCGCGGTCATCGCCCGCACCCTGATCGCCGCCGGTGGCGAGCTGTACCGATTGCAGCCGGAGCAGCGGGACCTCGAGAGCCTGTTCCGCCAGGTGAATGACAACCAGCACCGATCCAACCAACCCAACAACCAGAAAAAGTCGGAGGCACTGGAAAATGCGGCCTGAATCATCCCCTCCCGTGCGCGGCAAGCAACGGATCAAACGCGTCGCCGGCAAGGAGCTCACCCTGTTTTTCGCCTCGCCGGTGGCCTACCTGTTCCTCGCCACCTTTGCCGCCATCAGCCTGTTTGTCTTTTTCTGGGGCGAGGCGTTTTTTGCCCGCAACATCGCCGACGTGCGCCCGTTGTTCGAGTGGATGCCGCTGTTGCTGATCTTTCTCAGCAGCGCGCTCACCATGCGCCTGTGGAGTGACGAGCGCGCTAAAGGCACCCTGGAACATATCCTCACCCAGCCCGCGCCCCTGTGGCAGTTTGTGGTGGGTAAATTTGTCGCCTGCTTGGCGCTGCTCGGCATCGCACTGGCCATCACCCTGCCACTTCCGGTCACCGTGGCGATGATCAGCGACCTGGACTGGGGCCCGGTGTGGGCGGGTTATCTGGCCACCTTCCTGCTGGGTGCGGCCTACCTAAGCATTGGCCTGTTTGTCTCCGCCCGCGCCAGCAACCAGATTGTCAGCCTGATCGTGGCCTCCGCCCTGTGCGGCCTGTTTTACCTGATCGGCTCGCCGCTGCTCACCGACTTTTTCGGTAACAATGCGGGCGAGTGGCTGCGCAGCCTCAGTACCGGAGCACGGTTTGATGCCATCACCCGCGGCGTGCTGGATCTGCCGGACCTGTATTACTACCTGAGCCTGTGCGCGGTATTCCTCGCCCTCAACACACTGGTGCTGGAGCGCGAACGCTGGGCGATTGGCGGCGACCGCAAACACCGCCAGGCCTGGCACACGGTCACCGCCTTGCTGGTGGTCAACGCCCTGGGAGCCAATTTATGGCTGGGCCAGCTGAAAGCCCTGCGCGCGGATGTGACCGAAGGCAATCTCTACTCTATCTCTCCGGCCACCGAGCAATACCTGAACCAGCTGCAGGAGCCCCTGCTGATTCGCGGTTATTTCAGTGGCAAAACCCACCCGCTGCTGGCACCGCTGGTCCCGCAGATGCGCGACCTGTTGCGGGAGTATGAAGTCGCCGGCAACGGCCGGGTGCGGGTGGAAATCATCGATCCCACCCAAGAGCCGGAACTGGAAGAAGAGGCCAACCGCAAATACGGTATCGCCCCGGTGCCTTTCCAGGTGGCGGACCGCTACCAGGCCTCCATCGTCAGCTCCTATTTTGACGTGCTGGTGCAGTACGGGGACGAGTACGAAGTACTGGGCTTCCGCGATCTGATCGAAGTGAATGCGGAGCGGGAAACCGATGTGGATGTGCAGCTGCGCAACCCGGAATACGACCTTACCCGCGCGGTGAGAAAAGTGCTGCAGAGCTACCAGAGTGAAGGCAACCTGTTCGACACGGTAGAGGGCACACTGGCGTTTACCGCCTATGTCTCCGCTGATGAACAATTGCCCGAGCAGCTGGCGGAATTCAAACAGTCCATCCGCACCTCCGTGGAAAAACTGCAGGCCGACGCGGCCGACCGCCTGAGTGTCGAGTTTATCGATCCGCAGGCAGACGGCGGCGAGGTGGCCCGGCAGATTGCCGAAGACTACGGCTTCCAGCCCATGGCCGCGAGCCTGATCGGCCGGCCCTTCTATTTCTATCTGACCCTCGCCCGCGACGACCAGATCGTGCAGATTCCGCTGGATGACCTCACCGCAGACACCTTCGAGCGCAATCTGGAAGCGGGGATCAAACGCTTTGCCAGTGGCTTCACCAAGACTGTCGCCCTGGTGACCCCGGCGGATGATTTCAGCCACGGCATGGGCGGCGGCGCCCGCTTCAGCCAGCTGGAAAGCTTATTGGGCGCCGAGCTGAATGTGGAACGGGAGGACCTGAGTGACGGTCGCGTCTCCGGCAACGCGGATATTCTGATGTTGCTGGCACCGCGCAACCTGAGCGACAAAGCCCTCTATGCCGTTGACCAGTTCCTGATGCAGGGGGGCACCGTGATCGCGGCCACCTCGCCCTACAGCGCCAACCTGTCCAACCGCAGCCTGAGCCTCAACCGGGTCAACAGCGGCCTGGAACAATGGCTCGACCACATGGGCCTGAAGGTGGATAACCAACTGGTACTGGACCCGCAGAACAGCGCCTTCCCGGTACCGGTCACCCGCAATGTGGGCGGCTTCCAGCTGCAGGAACTGCGCATGCTCGATTACCCCTACTTTATCGACGTACGCGGTGACGGCCTGAACGCGGAAAATCCCATCACCGGCAATCTGCCCCAGGCCACCCTGAGCTGGGCTTCGCCCATTCGTGTGGACCAGGAAAAATCCGCAGAGCGCGCAATCACCCCGCTGCTGCACAGCTCGGAAAATGCCTGGCTGTCCAGCAGTACCAGTGTGATGCCCCGCTACGTGGACGGCCAGATCAGCGCCTTTACCCCGGAGGGTGAGCGCGGGTCGCACCTGCTGGGTGTGGTCAGCGCCGGCCGTTTTGATTCCTACTTTGCCGATAAACCGTCGCCGTTGGCGCAAGCAGAAAGTGCGACGGAAAGTACGAAGGAAAGTGAAGGGGAAAACGAAAGCGCGAGTGACACCAGCAAGCTGGAAAACCTGCCCAGCCAGATCAGCCGTTCGCCGGAATCCGCGCGCATCATTCTGTTCGCCTCCAACGACTTCCTGCGCGATCAGGTGGTGCGTATGAGTGGCGCCGCGGCCGGTGGTGACTACCTCAACACCCTGCAACTGGCGGCCAACAGTGTGGACTGGTCTCTGGAAGACGCGGGCCTGCTCAGCATCCGCGCCCGCAGTCACTTCAACCGCACCCTGCCCCCCATGGAGCAGGACGGCCGCCTGTTTTGGGAATCCCTGAACTATATCGCCGCACTGCTGGCACTGGGCATCGTCGCCCTGATCCAGCACCTGCGTAACCGCGCCCGCCAGCAGCGCTATCAACAACTGCTGGCCGGCTGAGGAGGAACTGAAGCATGAAAAATCTGCAAATGGCATTGAGCGGCGTGCTGGCCCTGCAGCTGGTACTGGCCGCGGGCCTGTTCTGGGAGTCCAGCTCCCGGCAGCAGGCCCAGGCACAAGCTACCCAGCTGGTACAGACGGAAGCCGACGCGCTGCAGCGACTGGAAATTACCGGCGACGACGAAACCGTTACGCTGGTGAAACAAGACGACCAGTGGCAGCTGCCGGAACTCCACCAGCTGCCGGTAAACAGCGACAAGCTGGATACACTGCTGGAAAAACTCACCGCGCTGAAAGGCAACTGGCCAGTGGCCACCAGCAACAGTGCCCGCGAACGCTTCGAAGTGGCGGAAAAAAAATTCCGCAAACACGTAAAGCTGTACACCGCAGAAGGTGATGAGCCGGCGCTGGAACTGTTCGTCGGCACCTCACCGGGGTTCCGCAAGGTGCACGTGCGCCGCGCCGATGACGACGCCATCTATGCGGTGGAATTGAACAGCTTTGACCTGCCGGTGAAGGCCGACAACTGGCTGGACAAAACCCTGCTGGCTGCCGGTGACCTGAAGCGTATCCAGGGGCCGGACTACACCCTGGAGAAAGCAGACGACGGCTGGGTTTTCGCTGTCGATGACGCACAGGAAGCCCCGGCCGTGGACCCGGGCAAGGCGCGGGAGTTGGCCACGGCGCTGGAAAAACTGCGGGTAACCAGACCCGCCGGGAAAACACCGGAAGCGGAGCCCACCGAGATTGTGGTGCAGGCCGATAACGGCGAACGGCGCTACCTCTTCGCCAGCGCGGACGACAAATACTATGTGCGCCGCGACGACCGCGATCAGTATTTTGAAATCGCCAAGTACGATTTCGATCGGGTGATGGATAAGCGCCACCAGGATCTGGTGCTGGTGGCGCGGGATGAGGAGGAACAGACCGCGGAGGAAGAAACCAGCAATACTCAGGAGGAAGATGCAAAAAGCTGAGATCTTGCAACCAATAAAAAACCGCGCACTGCGCGGTTTTTTATTGCTCGCTGAATACAAACCTTACTGTTCAGGGAAAAACAATTTGCCCTCCCCCATCTTGATCACATTGCCGCCGATGCGGCAGCGCACTTCCTTACCAGGCTTTTTATCAAATTCCGCATGCAGCACGCTCTTGCGGGACTCGAGACTGCCGCGATCTACAGAGAAGGTATGGGTACCGGCAGCGGTTTCCCCCTGCTCTGCCAGGTAGGCAATAAATTCCGGCATCACATTACCAATGGGTGGGAAAACGCCCTGCGCCAGAGTGGGATTTAACAGGCGACCGTGAAACTCGGTACCGCCGGTAATGGAGCCCGGGGCGAACAGGAACAGCTCCGAGGTGTACAGATCCCCCAGCAGCGCATTCCAGTGATCATGATGGAGACTCGCCGCCAGCACATGTTCCGCGCGGGTAAACGGAACGATCAGTGTCGGGGTATCCACACTCACCACCAGCGGCTTGTACTTGCTGAAGGTGATGTGTTTTTCCTCGGTATTCAACGCCGCCGCCAGGCGGGTAACGTCCGGGGTGTAGCGGTCTACAGTGGGGGAAAGTTCGCGGGCAAACTGGATATTGCCAGGTGTGCCGCGGTTGTCATCGATAAAGCTTTCGATCAGGCCCGAGTCCTGCTGCAACAGAAAGGAAGCAAAGCTGCCCTCACTTTTTGTCAGCCCCAGTTCAAATGCCATAAAAGACGCGGCGAGAATGGTGTGGGCACCAAAGTGCTGCTGGCCGCGACGGTTGTAGACACTGGCGGGGACCGAAGCCCCCGGCTCGATAAACACGGTTTCGGTCTGCTGGAATTCACTGGCAATGGCCTTCCTGGCCACCTCATCCAGAGTGTATCCCGCCAGGTTGACTACCGGGATCTGCGTGCCCTGAAAAGGTGCATCCGCAAAAACATCCAACAGGGTGTATTCAATCGCCATCAATCCATTCCTTTTTATTGTTGCCTTCCCTGACTATGCGCCACCGGACAATTTTTGCAAGCGTCCAGCAGACAAAGAGCGGTGTTTAAAATGCAATATCCGGCGGCGGCGCCACCCGCAGCACTTCCTGCACGGTGGTGATTCCCGCGGCCACTTTTCGCGCACCGGATAAACGCAGACTGTTCATACCCTCGCGCATACCCTGACGCCGCACCTGTTGCAGGTCGCAGTCGTGGGTGACCAGGGTCTGTATTCCCTCGCTGAACGGCAGGATTTCGTAAATACCCTGACGGCCGCGGTAGCCGGTATTGCGGCAATCGAGACAGCCCTCCGGCTGATACACCACTTCCGGCTTTGGCGCCTTCCAGGGTTTCACCAGCGCCTGCCAATCCTCGTCGCTCACTTCCGCCTTGCGCTTGCAGCTGGGGCAGAGGGTGCGCACTAGGCGCTGGGCCATCACCCCCAGTACCGTGGACTTCAACAGGTAGTGGGGAAGCCCCAGGTCCAGCAGGCGGGTCACTGCCGTAGGCGCGTCATTGGTGTGCAGGGTGGAGATCACCAGGTGGCCGGTGAGTGCCGCCTGCACCGCCATCTGCGCGGTCTCCAGGTCACGGATTTCCCCCACCATAATAATGTCCGGGTCCTGACGCATGAGGGTGCGGATACCGGCGGCGAAGTCCAGACCGATACTGTGGTGTACCTGGGTCTGGTTGAAGCTGTCTTCCACCATCTCGATAGGGTCTTCGATGGTGGATACATTCACCTCGGTGGACGCCAGCTGTTTCAGCGCGGTGTACAGGGTGGTGGTCTTACCGGAACCGGTGGGGCCGGTCACCAGCACGATACCGTTGGGGCGGGACAGCATGGTCTGCCAGCGGGCCAGGTCGTCACCGGCCAGGCCCAGGTCGGTATAGGAGCGCGCCAGCACTTCCGGGTCGAAGATCCGCATCACCAGCTTTTCACCAAAAGCGGTGGGCAGGGTGGAAAGGCGCAGTTCCACCTCGCTGCCGTCCGGGCGCTTGGTCTTGATACGGCCGTCCTGGGGTTTGCGCTTCTCCGCCACGTTCATGCGACCGAGGATCTTCAGGCGGCTGGTAATGGCGGCGTTGACCTGATCCGGCAGCTCGTGGATCGGGTGCAGCACCCCGTCGATGCGGAAGCGGATACGGCCGATGTTCCTTCGCGGCTCGATGTGGATATCACTGGCGCGCTGGTCGAAGGCGTGCTGCAGCAACCAGTCGACAATATTGACGATGTGCTGGTCGTTGGCTTCCGGATCCTTGAGGTTGCCAAGCTCCAGTAACTGTTCAAAGTTGCCGGCACCGGAGCTGCCCTTGAGACCACTGGCGCCGGAGATGGAGTTGGCTAGGGAGTAGAATTCGGTACCGTAGCGCTTGATGTCGGCGGGATCCGCCACCACCCGCTGCACGGTGCGGCCGCTGGTGTGCTCCAGCTGCTCTTCCCAACCGGAGGTATAGGGCTGGGCGGTGGCCACCAGCAGCATCTCCTTGGAGGCTTCCACGCACAGGATCTGGTGGCGTTTGGCAAACTGGAAGCTCATCACTTCGGTGACTTCCGCCACATTCACCTTGAGCGGGTCGATATGATAGAGCCCGTGGGAGGAGGTATCCGCCAGCCATTGGGTGAGCGTCGCCGCATCCAGAATCCGGCCGGGCTTTTTTTGGTTGGGCAGTTCGCAGCTGGCAATGTAGGTAAGCGGGTGCATCTGCGCCTGTTCCGCGGTGCGCGGGGTGCCGATCAGGCGGTTGGCGTCCATACGCGCCACAAAGCCCTCACTCACCAGGTCTTCCAGCAACCCGGGCAGGTCGAGAACCCGGTCTGCCCCTCTTGTCCCAGTGCTTACAGCCATACCCTGTCACCCGTCTACGCTTTATTGTGAAGGCGCATTGTAGCTCTTATGGCGAGCCGCAACAGTGCGCCGGTTGTCCCCAATAGAAACGAAACCGTCACGTCACTGTGACCTGCGCACAGGTTGGGGTACCATGCCGCCCAATTCGGCCGCCGCCCGGGTCATCCGGCGGCTTTTCAACCAACTGTCAGGACCGGAAAAAGGAACAGACCATGCCCCTGTCCAATATCGCCAACCTGTTCGGCCGCTCGCCGATCAAGCCGATCAAGGAGCACATGGCGACTGCCCACGAGGCGTCAGCGGATCTGGTGCCCTTCTTTGACGCCCTTATGAAGGGCGACTACAGCACTGCCACTACCGTTCAGCAGCGTATCTCCGCCAGTGAGAACCGCGCCGACGACATCAAGAAAGACCTGCGCCTGCACCTGCCGGACAGCCTGTTTATGCCGGTCTCCCGCACCGACCTGCTGGAGCTGCTGCACGTGCAGGACAAGGTGGCCAACAAGGCCCAGGATATCGCCGGGCTGGCCACTGGTCGCCAGATGCAGATTCCCGAATCCATGCACGACATGATGGCCACCTTTGTGGAAAGCGCCGTGGCGGCCTCTGCCCAGGCCCTCAAGGCCATCAACGAGCTGGACGAGCTGCTGGAAACCGGTTTTGCCGGCCGCGAAGTGGATATTACCCGCCGTATGACCGAAGAGCTGGACGATCTGGAACGCAAATCCGACGAGCTCGAAGTCAAAGTGCGCGCCGCGCTGTTCAAAATAGAAAAAGACCTGCCGCCGGTGGACGTGATTTTCCTCTACCGCGTTATTGAGTGGGTCGGTGACCTGGCAGATGAGGCCCACGGTGTGGGCAACCGATTGCAGCTATTGCTGGCGCGATAACGGGGAGAGAAATCGTGGATATCATTGCTCAGTACGGCCATATCTTTCTGATACTGGCCTGTGTATTTGGATTCTTTATGGCCTGGGGGGTCGGTGCCAACGACGTGGCCAACGTCATGGGCACGTCCGTTGGCTCCCGCGCCCTGACCATCAAACAGGCGATCATCATCGCCATGATCTTCGAATTTGCCGGCGCCTACCTGGCGGGCGGCGAAGTGACCTCCACCATCCGCAAGGGCATCATCGCCCCGGATCTGTTCAACGACACACCCGAGCTGCTGGTGTACGGCATGCTCTCCGCCCTGCTGGCAGCCGGCACCTGGCTGATGATCGCCAGTATTCTCGGCTGGCCGGTATCCACCACCCACTCTACTGTCGGTGCCATTGTCGGTTTCTCGGCAGTGGGGATTTCCGTGGATGCGGTGGCCTGGGGCAAAGTGGCCAGTATTGTCGCCAGCTGGGTAGTCTCTCCGGTACTCGCCGGCACCATCTCCTTCCTGCTTTTCCGCAGCGTGCAGCGGCTGATCCTCAATACCGAAGATCCCTTCACCAACGCAAAACGCTACATTCCCATCTACATGTTCGCGGTGGGTTGGATGATCGCCATGGTGACCCTCACCAAGGGCCTCAAGCACGTATTCAAGGACGCCGGCGTAACCCTGTCCTTCTGGCAGGATGCACTGATTGCCGGGGTCATCGGCCTGATCGTGATGGGCATCGGCATCGTCCTGCTGAAACGCATCAAGCGTGATCCCTCCATGGAAAAGGACAATCGCTTCGCGAACGTGGAGCGCGTATTCGCCATCCTGATGATTTTCACCGCCTGTGCCATGGCCTTTGCCCACGGCTCCAACGACGTGGCCAACGCCGTCGGCCCGCTGGCTGCCGTTGTGAATACCGTGCAACAGGGCGCGGTGACCGCCAAAGCGGTCATGCCGCCGTGGATCCTGCTGCTGGGTGGTGCCGGTATCGTTGTCGGTCTCGCCACCTACGGCTTCAAGGTAATGGCCACCATCGGCCGCAAGATTACCGAGCTGACCCCGAGCCGCGGCTTTGCCGCCGAGCTCGGCGCCGCCTCCACCGTGGTACTCGCCTCCGGCACCGGTCTGCCCATTTCCACCACCCACACCCTGGTAGGTGCGGTACTGGGTGTCGGCCTGGCCCGCGGTATTGGCGCACTCAACCTGCGCATGATCACTACCATCGCCGCCTCCTGGATCGTCACCCTGCCCGCCGGTGCCGGCCTGGCGATTCTGTTCTTCTTCTTTTTCAAGGGTGTCTTTGGCTGGTAATCGTGGCTGACAAGCCAACGGTATTCGTCTGGTAATGGAAATTACCCGGCACACTTGATACAAAGGGAGAGCTGTTTAGCTCTCCCTTTTTGTTTGTGCTGGCAATGTGAGAAGGATCCCTCCATGCAACTGCCCATCTATCAGGCCGACGCCTTCACCTCGAAACTCTTCAAAGGCAATCCCGCCGCCTACGTGCCGCTGACCCGTTGGCTCGACGACGCCCTGCTGCAAAAAATCGCTGCCGAGAACAATCTCGCCGAAACCGCCTACACCGTCCCCGCCGGCAACGGCTTCGAACTGCGCTGGTTCACCCCCGGCGAAGAAGTCCCCCTGTGCGGCCACGCCACCCTGGTCACCGCGCACCTGCTGTGGACGGAACTGGGGTTCACCGACGACGAGATTCACTTCTTTACCCGCAGTGGCGAGCTGATCGTGCGCCGGGATGGCGAATTACTGGCTCTGGATTTCCCCGCGCAGAACATCCAGCCAGCCGGACTCGGCAAGGAATATTCCGATGCACTCGGCGCCGAGCCGCTGTCGGCCATGGAAGTGGCCGGCTCCAATGACCAGTTGTTGGTGGAATTTACCTCCGCAGAAGTCGTTGCCAGCCTCGAACCCGACATGCGCGCCGTCGCCAACCTGCCCTACAAGGGGCTGATCTGCACTGCGCCGGGCAATGAATTCGACTGTGACTTTGTCAGTCGTTTCTTCGCCCCGGCCATCGGCATCGATGAAGACCCGGTAACCGGCTCCGCCCACACTTACATGACTCCTTTCTGGGCGGAAAAGCTGGATAAAACTGCGCTCAAGGCAAAGCAGATTTCGCCACGGGGTGGTGAGCTGGATTGTGAATTGAAAGGTGATCGGGTGATTATGCGGGGCAAGGCGGTAACTTATTTGCGTGGACAAATAAGCCTGTAGGTAGAAAAGAAAACTGAAGTCTCCGCGAAGATGACGCTACCGGGGCAGCCTTGCAAGACCTTCCGCGAGAGGGACCTCGCGGAAGAGCCCCCAGGGATGGGTTCACGGCGTGTCTCACAAGTTTGCACCCGGTAGCGGCGCCGCCACCCAACCTGCTACGGAGCACACAAAGGACTACCAATAATGGTAATGCAGCCGCTCATTCTTCCGCGGCCCATCAATCTGCCAGATCAACTCAATCTCATCCGGGTGCAGAATCAAGTCAGCGGTATAGGTATCTTCACCGCACAAATGCGGAGACTGATGACGAAACCCATGCTCCGTCACCGGAACAAGATTGAATAACAATACGGGCTCTTCCCGCCGCAAATGCTCAAGGCGCACAAAATCAACACAGCGCGTCCAGCGGTAGGTGTTCTGCAGATCGATCTTGTGGCCATCGACATCAGTAAACTCCGCCCGCTCCGCAAACAGAATATGCGCACCGAAACTGGCGACCTCCACCTCGCCGCGCCCATGCCCGCGCCAGTTGGTCTGGGACCCCGGCCCGTTGCTGGCATTAAAACTGAAGGCGCGGACCTGCTTTAGCCGCTCAACCAATTGCGCCAGCGCCGACAAAGCTTTGTAATCCACCAGAGCATTCACCAGACACCACACCTATTCATGATTTTACTGATACTCGTCACCCTCCTGTGGGCCTTCTCGTTCAGCCTGATCGGCGTCTATCTCGCCGGTCAGGTAGACAGTTACTTTTCCGTACTCACCCGGGTACTGCTCGCCACCCTGGTATTTCTGCCCTTTCTCAACTGGCGTACCCCACCGCGCACCGCCCTGACATTGATGGCCATTGGCGCCATACAGCTGGGATTGATGTACCTGTTTTACTACCAGTCCTTCCTGCTGCTCAGCGTACCGGAAGTCCTGCTGTTCACCATCTTCACCCCGGTGTACATCACCCTGATCTACGACCTGATGGCGCGCCGGTTCTCTACCTGGAACCTGCTGGTGGCCGCCATCGCCGTACTCGGTGCCGCCATCATCCGCTGGAATCATCTCAGCGGGGACTACTGGACCGGCTTTCTCGTGGTACAGGGCGCCAACCTGTGCTTTGCCACCGGTCAGGTGGCCTACAAGCAGTTTATGCAATCCAGGTACAACAGCGGGTCTGCACTGGCGCCCCGGCAGACCTTCGGCTGGTTTTTTATCGGCGCCAGTCTCGTGGCTGCCTGTGCCTGGCTGATACTCGGCAAGCCACAGTACCCGAGCAGCGGTGTGCAATGGGGCATCTTGCTGTGGTTGGGTGCCATCGCCTCGGGCGTCGGATATTTTCTGTGGAACAAGGGCGCGACCCAGGTCTCCCCCGGTACCCTGGCCGCCATGAACAACGCCCTCATCCCCGCCGGGCTGCTGGTCAACCTGCTGATCTGGAATCGGGATGCAGATCTGCCACGGCTGGCGCTCGGCGGCGCCATCATTGTCGCCGCGGTGGCCCTCAGTGAGTGGCGCGGCCGGGCGCGCAAATGAGCGTGGGCACCGACTGCTATAATTGCTGCCGGATGCGCGGCGCGGGATAGCGCCGGACTTGTTCGCATCTACCGCGCACAAGGAATTGTGAATGATGGACGCAGCGGAAAGCCCTCGCAGCGATGCCACCGAGTGAATCATCCCGCCTGTGGCCCCGCTGCAACCACCTGTTACTCGCCTCTGTGCTGGCGGGAGTGACTGCCTGCGCCCCACTGGGACCGGATTTCCGCGAACCGGACATGACCTGGCTGTCTGCCTGGCAGCCGGATCTGTACGGCCAGACCTACCAGGACCCCAATGCCGCCGATATCAGCCAGTGGTGGCAACGCCTGGGCGACCCCATTCTGAACAATCTGATCGCCCTTGCCCGCAGGGAAAATCCGGGCCTGCAGCTGGCTGGCCTGAGCATTCTGGAAAGTCGCGCCGCGCTGGGAATTGCCGTGGGTCTGAAATATCCACAGGTCCAGCGCATAGACGGCGCCGGCGCTTATGTCTCCGAATACCTGCACGGGGGACCGGACGACGATCACCGGGACTACCGCACCGGCGACATCGCCTTCAATCTGCAGTGGGAGATGGATTTCTGGGGCCGTTTCCGGCGCGGTATCGAATCTGCTGACGCCGCCTTTTTTGCCTCCATCGCCAACCAGCGGGACGGTCAGGTACTGCTGGCCGCGGAAGTGGCCACGCTCTATTACGGCTACAAGACCACCCTGCAGCGTATTGATATTGCCCAGCGCAATATCGCGTTGCAGGAACGCAACGTGGAAATCACCCGCGAGCTGTTTGCCAGCGGCCAGCAATCCGAGCTGGACCTGCAGCAGGCCCGTACCCAGTATCTCGCCAGTCTCGCCACCATCCCCACACTCCGGCTGACCCAGACGCTGCAACGCAACGCGCTCTGTGCCCTGCTGGGGCGGGCACCGGGGGACCTGCCAGAACTGGCCGGCGCCGATGAGCGACTGCCGCACATTCAACAGATTCCCCTTGGGCAGATGCCGGTGAACCTGCTCCTGCGGCGGCCGGATGTGCGCGCCGCGGCGTGGGACGCCGCCGCGCAGTCAGCGCAGATCGGCGTCGCCATGAGTGACCTCTACCCGGCGATTTCCCTGTTCGGCACCCTGGGTTGGGCGGGCACCAGCCTCAAGGGACTGCCGGATGTCTCCACACTGGCCGCCGGCCCCGCGCTCACCTGGAATATTTTCAACTACGGCCGCCTGAAAAATAACGTGCGGGTGCAGGATGCGCGCCTGCAACAGCAGTTGGAAATCTTTCGCGCCACGGTACTGGAGGCCGCGCGGGAGATCGACGACGCCGCCAGTCGTATCGCCCAGACCGACGCCCGCCAGGGCATTCTCGACGAGTCCCTGGAGGCCGCACAGCGCTCCCTGGAAATTGCTAGTCGCCGCTACCAGGAGGGCTATTCCGATTTTCAGCGGGTACTGGATGCCCAGGCCGCCGTATTTGCCCAGTCGGATCTGGTGGTGATCAACCGCGGTGACCATGTAGCTGCCATTATTGAACTGTACCGATCCCTCGGCGGCGGCTGGCGCGACGCCACCGTCGACGACCTGATCCCCGCGGATACGCGCTACCAGATGCTGGAGCGCACCGACTGGGGCGAACTACTTGAGGAACCACTGCCCGCCATCGATGCGGGCACAACGCCGTAATGAATCAACGCGAACCGGCCAGTTCCAACCCACCGGGGCAACAAACCCTGGACGAGATCGCCGCGGCACAATCGGCCGGCGGGGAGCCGCCGGTGCCCACCGATACCACGGCTTCCTCCGATGAACGGCCTACCGGGACCAGCGCAGCAACTGCGTCAGAATCTTCCCCTCCGGAAAACCCCGCCCGCGCCGTGGGGCGCGGCGCAAAACTGTTGCTGGCGCTGATTCTCGCGTCCCTGTGTCTGTACCTGCTCGCCGACCGCTTCACCCCCTACACTTCGCAGGCGCGTGTGCAGGGCTATGTGGTCGGGGTTGCTCCCAAGGTCGCGGGGGTGATTACCGAGGTATGGGTGGAAAACAATCAGCAGGTCCAGCAGGGGCAAAAACTCTTCGCCATCGACGCCACCCAGTACGAACTGGCGCTGCAAACCGCGCGCGCCAATCTCGACAACGCCTGGCAGCAGGTGGCCGCCGGTGATGCCGTGGTGGAACAGGCGCGCGCCAACCTGCGTGCCGCCATTGCCGGCCGCCTGGAAGCAGAGCAGGACTACACGCGTATGCGCCACCTGCGCGCCAGTGACCCGGGTACCATTTCGGTCCGCCGCCTGGAAATATCCCGGGCCAATCTGGAAAAAGCTCGCGCCAATGTCGTCGCCGCCGAGGCAGCCATACAACAGGCCATCGAACAGAAAGGTGGCGATTCCGAGCACAGCAACTCGCTGTTGAACGTTGCGCGCGCGGCGGTGAACGAAGCACAACTCGATCTCAACAACACCACGGTAATCGCACAAAAGGATGGCATCATTACCGATCTGCGCGCCGAGGTCGGACGCTATGCCGGCACCGGTAATGCAGTACTCACCTTGATATCACGGGAAGATTTCTGGATCAGCGCGGACTACACCGAAAACAATCTGGGACATCTGCAAAAAGGCACGCCGGTAGAAATTCTGCTGGATTCCCTGCCGGGCAGGGTACTGAAGGGGCGCATCCTGGATATCGGCGCCGGCGTCAATGCCGGACGCACGCCAACGCCGGGGGCACTGCCGGAAATCCGCAACAACCGCGACTGGCTGCGACAGGCACAGCGCTTCCCGGTGCGGGTAACCTTTGACGAAACACCCCCACCGGAGGTGCTGGCGCAGTTGCGCATTGGCGGCCAGGCCTCGGTAATAGCCTACAGTGACGACCACTTTATCCTGCGCCAGCTGGGAAAACTCTATATTCGTATCATGAGCTACCTGTCGTACGCCTACTGACCCGGATTGCGTTTACAACGGACCCCTCGCACGGCAGAGTGAAGTATTTATTCCGCGCCCTCCTCCCCGCGCGGGCTGCGCAAGCGCAGCCGGCGAAAGCCGCGCACCACCAGTTCTTCCACCACCAGCATCACCACTACCACCACAATCAGGGTGACCACCCCGTGCCACGCCCCATGGAAGCGGACATCCTCGTCAAACACAAACGCGATCGCCTCCAGAATCACAAACTTGGAACCAAATAGAACCAGCCAGGCACAGAAATAGCGCAGAAAACGGGCAAATCCACTGGAGTACTGTTTGAAAAATTCCGCCACCCGGTGCTCTACCGCAATGGTCAGTTTTAGCAGCAATTGCAGCAGTACCGCAGCCAGCAGCGAGATACTGAACGACTTGATTTCAACGTTATCGGAAAACTCCGCGAACAGATTGAGCACCACCAGGTCCACAAGGACACCGTTGTAATACAGCAGAAACAGCCGCTGCGCATTGGTCGGCGTTTCCGCCAGCTCCGCACGCAGAAACGACATCGTGGATTTGGTCATTGATAGACTCCGCAGACATGCCCCGAAAATACTCGTATTGCGGCAAAGCGAACGCAATATGGCCTCAATTCGAGCCGAGGAAAGAAAATTGATGCTTAACTACTAGAGTAGCTTCTTCTTTCGCGATGCCGGGCGTGTACCCACCTCTCCAACGCGACCTGGTGACTCATGCGAGACGTCCGGTAACCTGGAAGCACAGAAAAAGTGTTCAGTTCAGGGCGAGAAAGTGGAGAAATATCAAATGCCCTCTTCCCCCCCGGTTCCGGACAACGCCATCCGTGGACCAGTACTGACATTCACCGGCGACCCATTCGCTTCCAGTGTGGAAGAGACCATGCGCTATGAGTCGGACGCCATCGTGGCATTTGGCGATGGTGTCATTACGCACTTCGGTCCCGCGGAGCAGATTCAGTCGCAGCTGCCGGAGACGGTAAACGTACGCAACTTCGGAGCGGACGCGCTGATCACCGCGGGCTTTCTCGACAGCCATGTACATTTTCCCCAGACACCAATGATTGCCGCGTTTGGCGAGCAGCTGCTGGACTGGCTGAACCGCTACACCTTTCCCACAGAACGGAAATATGCCGACAAGGCCTTTGCCGCTTCCGTGGCAAAGGTGTTTCTCAATGAGTGTCTGAAAAACGGTATCACCACCAGTTGCGTGTACTGCACCGTATTTCCTCAATCCGTCGATGCGCTGTTTCAGGAGGCGGAACGCCTCGGTATGCGTATGGCGGCGGGCAAGGTATTGATGAACCGCAACGCTCCGCACGACTTGCTGGATACCACCCAGAGTGGTTACGACGATTCCAAGGCGCTGATCAACAAGTGGCACAATCGCGGTCGCCTGATGTACGCGATTACCCCCCGCTTCGCGCCCACCAGTACCGCGGATCAACTGGATTCCGCCGGCGCACTGTGGGACGAGTTCCCGGACTGCTATATGCAGACCCATGTATCGGAGAATATGGACGAGGTGGCCTGGGTAAAAGAACTGTTTCCAGACCGCAAAGGCTATCTGGATGTGTATGACCACAGCAAGTTGTGTCGCCCACGGGCGGTGTTCGGACACGGGATTCATCTGACCGAAGACGAGCTCTGCTGTATGCATCACACCGGCTCGGCCATCTCCCACTGCCCCACGTCCAATTTTTTCCTCGGCAGCGGTTATCTCGATGTGTATCGCGCGAAAGATCCCAGACGCCCGGTGCGCGTAGGCATTGGCACCGATCTCGGTGCCGGCACGTCGTTTTCGATCCTTGCCACACTGAACGAGGCGTACAAGGCGGCGCAGCTGAATGGCAAGGCACTCACCGCGGGGCACGCCTTTTACGTGGCTACCCGCGGCACGGCACACGCCATGTATATCGACGACAAGGTGGGCAGTATCGCTCCGGGAATGGAAGCGGATCTGGTCGTGCTGAATATGAAATCCACGCCACTTATTGATTACCGTATGCAGTTTGCCGACAGCATCCACGAAGCATTATTCGTACAAATGACACTGGGTGACGATCGAGCGATCCAAGCCACCTATATCGCCGGCAAGTTACAGTATCAGCAGGCCAGCATCTGAGTCCGCCGATGTGTATTCACCACGGGAGCGACTACAGAAGTCACAACTTGCCACTGGCCGCCCGTCGTTGCTATCGGCTCGCTTTCGTCACCACGCTGTCACTGGCATTGTGCTATGGGCTCGATATTGGTATTCCCTTTGTCGCCCCGGTATTTGCCGTACTGGTAGCGTCCGCGCCTACGCCGCCTCCGGATGCGCGCGCGGCCCTCGGCCTGGTGCTGTTTATGGCCGCAGCGCTGACCATCGGTATTTTGATTGGCCCACTACTTCAGCAGGCGCCATTCACCGCGCTGCTGATCATTACCGCAGGTACCTACTTCAGTCACCGCCTTGCCATCAGCGGCGGCAAACCATTGCCCGCCACCCTGCTCGCACTGGGTTTTACGGTCATTCCCGCAGCCGACGTGGCGAGCTCGGCCCTTGCGTCGGCCCTGGTGGAGGCGCTGGTACTCGGGCTGGCGATTGCCATTTTCAGTCTTTGGATGGTGTACCCCTTTTTTCCCGAAGACACGGCTCCGGCCCGCCCGGAAAAATCGGGTACGGTTTCCGACGATCACTGGTTATGCCTGCGCGCCACCCTGGTGGTCCTGCCCGCCTTCGCCTTTACCCTCACCAACCCCACCACCAATCTGCCATTTCTGGTGAAGAGTATCCTGCTGGGGCGGGAGGCTAGTGATTTGCAGTTGCGCCACGCGGGCCGCGAACTGGTCGGGTCGACACTGGCCGGCGGTCTTCTGGCCATTGCGGTCTGGTGGTGCCTTGGCGTTGCGGTGGAGCTGTGGTTCTTCTGTGGCTGGATTCTGCTGGTGAGCCTGTTCGTGGCCGCAGGCTGCTACCAGGTATTCCGCAACCGCTTCAGTCCCGGCTTCTGGAGCAACACGCTGATGAATATGCTGATATTGCTCGGCGCCGCGGTCCAGGACAGTGTGGTGGGCAACGATGTGTACCGGGCATTTCTGGTGCGCATGTCGCTGTTTCTGCTGGTCGCGGTGTACGCACTGATTGCCATGCAACTGCTGGAATGGTGGCGAAGGCGTCGCAGGCAGGCACGCAACTTCCGCCGCAGCCAGTAACACCACAAAAAAATGAAAACGCCAAGTGGTAAAACTAAAAGTGATTCAGGAAGACGGGAATCATCAGGGTATTGGCCAAGTCATACCGGTAATGCGCGGCACCTATTCCATAAAACCGGGGTTTTCACGGACAGATAAAGAAGGTTTAACGCCGCTTGCCACCGTCGGAATTATTCCGCGTCTACGCTTGAAGGAGTCTTGCGCGAGGTTACCTTTTGCTGAATCTGCTGCTGATTTTTATTCCGGTCGCGGTCGCCCTGGAATACCTGGCACCGGGCCAGCACCTGCTGGTGTTTGCCGCTTCGGCCCTGGCGATTCTGCCCCTGGCCGGCTGGCTCGGTCGTGCCACGGAGAATCTGGCGGAGCACGCCGGCGAGGGAGTGGGTGGACTGCTGAACGCCACTTTTGGCAATGCCGCAGAATTGATCATTGCACTGGTGGCCCTGAAAGCGGGACTGCACGATGTGGTCAAGGCTTCCATCGCCGGCTCGATTATCGGCAACATTCTTCTGGTGCTTGGGGCTTCGATGCTGGCCGGCGGCATGAAGCACCACCAGCAGCAATACAGCTCCGAGGGCGCCCGCTCTCAGGCGACCATGCTTACCCTCGCCACCATCGGCCTGATATTGCCCGCGGCCTACTCCTTCTCCGTTGCCGAGCAGGTTCCCCGGGGGCTCGGCTTTATCAGCATCACCATTTCCGTGGTGCTACTGGCGGTCTATGTACTGTTTCTTCTCTACTCCCTGATCACCCACCGCGCACTGTTTGCAGGCTCGGTGGACTTTTCTGACGACGGCGCTCACAAGCAACCCTGGTCGGTAGGCAAGGCGCTGGGCGTGCTCGCCATTGCCACAGTTTTTATTGCGTGGATGAGCGAAATTCTGGTGGGTGCCGTGGAGCCCGCCGCAGAAGAGCTGGGCCTCAGCAATATTTTCGTGGGCGTGTTTATTGTTGCGATTCTTGGCAATGCGGCGGAACACGCGTCGGCGATTACCGCGGCGATAAAAAACCGGATGGATCTGTCGCTGTCGATCGCCATCGGCTCCGGTGTGCAGGTGGCACTGTTTGTGGCGCCACTGCTGGTATTGCTCAGCCTGACCATCGGCCCGCAGCCGATGGATCTCGCATTTTCCGGTGGGCTGGTATTGAGCATGCTGCTGGCGGTGCTGATCACCGGACAGATTGCCGGGGACGGACGCTCGGACTGGCTGAAAGGGGTGCAGCTACTCAGTGTGTATCTGATCCTGGGGCTCACCTATTTTGTTATTCCCGATCAGATGGCACCTTGAGGGCCGCGTATGCCACAGAATGACAAGGGCCGGAAAACATACCGCTACGGCGATCTGCTGAATGCCAGCGGCGCAGGCCGCCGCACCCTGGATATCCACGCCGTGCTCCCGGAACCCGAGCGGGACGAACAAGGGCGTATTGTGCGTCTTCCCCAACCGCCCGTCTCTCTCACATCCAGTGAAGTTTCCAGAATTCTGAAGCCGTATTTTTCCGTGCGCTTTCGCGAGCAGCTGCGCGCGGTGGTGCCCCTGGCCGCCTATCTGGCGCTGTTCCAGATTATCGTGCTGCGGCAACTGGTGGAAGACCCGTGGCTGGTCACCGGTGGCCTGCTGGCCGTGATTGTGGGCCTGATGTTTTTTATGGAAGGGCTGAAACTCGGCCTGATGCCCTTTGGTGAAGTGATCGGTGCAACCCTGCCGCGCAAGGCAGCGCTGCCGGTCGTTCTGCTGATTACCCTGCTACTGGGTATTGGCGTGACCTTTGCCGAGCCCGCCATTGGCGCACTGAAAACCGCGGGACAGAATGTCAGCGCGGACAAGGCGCCCTACCTGTATCTGGTGTTGAACCAGATGGCCGACACCCTGGTACTGGTAGTGGGGGCCAGTGTCGGGCTCGCCGCAGTGATCGGCACACTGCGTTTCCTCTATGGCTGGAGCCTGAAACCGCTGGTCTATACCGCGCTGGTACCGGTGCTCGGCCTCAGTCTCTACGCCGCCAGCCAGCCGCAGCTGGCGTCCGCGATCGGGCTGGCCTGGGATACCGGAGCGGTCACTACCGGGCCGGTCACGGTACCGCTGGTCCTTTCCCTCGGCATCGGTATTGCCACCGCTGCGGGCAAAGGCGACTCGGGGCTTTCCGGATTTGGCATCGTCACCCTGGCGTCGCTGTTCCCGATCGGCGGGGTACTACTGTTGCTGATTACCCTGTCGTTCACCACCTCACCGGCGGAAATCAGCCAGCTCGCCGCCAGTGTCAGCACCACGGAAAATCTCACTCCGCCCTGGTATGCGCGCAGCCCGGGTGTGGAAATCCTCATGGGTATCCGCGCCATTCTGCCACTGGTGATCTTTCTCTTCCTGGTGCTGCGGTGGATGCTGAAGGAGCCCCTGAAAAATCGTCGGGAAGTATTTCTCGGTATTTTCCTCACCATTGTCGGCATGTGTATTTTCAATATCGGCCTCACCTACGGACTGTCGAAACTGGGGGGCAGTGCCGGCGGCATGATGCCAATGGCATTTATGGCGATTCCCGGTCAGGAAGACTCACCACTGTACACCTATGCGGTGGGACTGGCACTGGCGCTGGTGTTTACGTGGGTGCTGGGCTTTGGCGCCACCATTGCGGAACCGGCACTGAATGCGCTGGGTATCACCGCGGAAACGCTGACCAACGGTGTATTCCGCAAACGCACATTGATTCTCTCGGTTTCCGTGGGCGTGGCCTTCGGGATCGCGCTGGGGCTCGCCAAACTGATTTTCAATCTCCCACTCCTGTGGTTGATTCTGCCCTGCTACCTGGTGGCGGTGATTCTGACCTGGCTGTCCAGCGAGGCGTTTGTGAACGTCGCCTGGGATAGTGCGGGTGTCACCACCGGGCCGATCACCGTGCCACTGGTGCTGGCACTGGGGCTGGGCTTTGGCAGCGCGGTGGATGCCGTGGAAGGTTTCGGCATTCTTTCCATGGCCTCGGTGGGACCGATTATAACGGTCATGATATCCGGGCTCTGGTCGCGCTACTGCGCCCGTGCTCAGGCCCGGGCCGCACAGAAAAAGGAGCCATCCGCTGTTTCCACACTTGAGGAAATAACATGACCGATAAAACCATCACTTACCTGACCGATGCGGTGCAGATCACCGCGGTAGTACAGAAGGGTCGCAGCGACGACATACTGCGCGCCTGCCGCGATCTCGGTGTCGCCGGCGGTGTGGTGCACCTGGCCCGCGGCACCGGTGCGCGCGAGCGCCTCGGCCTGTTGGGCATTGCGGTGGAAACGGAAAAAGAAGTGGTGACCATGGTGGTGGCCGCCGACCTGCGCGAACTGATCGCCGAGACGATCTACCACACCGGCGGCCTGGACGCACCCGGTGGCGGTTATCTGTATATCAGCCAACTGGAACGCCTGGCCACCTATATTCCACAGGAAATTCTGGCGCGCATGGACGACGCAAAAAATGTCAGCGCGGATAGTCCCTCATGACAGCGACAGCAGTGAAGACCTCACCAACACTGGAACCCGCCTTTTGCATTCGCGTGATTGTGCCCGATGACGGTACCGATCTGCGATTGATGAAAGCGCTGTTGGAGGAGAAAGGCATCACCCGTGCCCACAGTGTGTCCTTGCGGGCGGTGGGCATGTTGCGGGAGGCCCGCAGCAAGCGCGGACACCTGCCGGAATCCGCACTCGCCAGGCTGGTGGTTACGGTTGTGGGGGAAAGTGAAGCCGAGGCACTTTTCGCATTTATCTGCGAGACCGCGCACCTAAACCGCAATGGTGGCGGTCTCGCATCTATGCAGAAATTACAGGGAGCGAGTATCTATGCCCTTCCCCGGGACCTGCCCCTGGACCTGCCCAAGGAAACCGGGCATAGCGCGGAGCCTCTGTAGCGCCGACTAGTCAATACAATCAGACCTTCGGCCATGCATAACCTGCAAACTGCGCCCGCAAATCCTTTTTACTGACCTTGCCGGTGGCGGTGTGCGGAATCTCCGCGACAAATTCACAGGCTTCCGGAATCCACCAGCGCGCCACCTTGCCGGTAAAATGCGCCAGTAACTCGGCCGGATCCGGTGACTCGCCTTCTTTGGGTACCACCACCAGCAGCGGGCGCTCGGTCCATTTTTCGTGGTAAATTCCGATCACCGCCGCTTCCGCTACCTGCGGATGGGTCATGGCACAGTTTTCCAGTTCAATGGAAGAAATCCACTCGCCACCGGATTTGATCACGTCCTTGGTGCGATCGGTAATCTGCATATAGCCATCGGCATCAATGGTGGCGACGTCTCCAGTCTCAAACCAGCCTTCGGCGTCACAGGCATCGGTGTCCGCCTTGAAGTAACGCTGAATCACCCAGGCGCCGCGGACTTTTACCGCGCCGGATGCTTTGCCATCCCAGGGTAAGGCCACATCATTTTCATCGACAATTTTCATGTCCACGCCGTAAACCGGGCGCCCCTGTTTAAGTCGAACCCGGGTTTTCTCTTCTTCGTCCCAGCAATCCATATGAGGCTTCAGGGTATTGTAGGTTCCCAGCGGGCTCATCTCGGTCATTCCCCAGGCCTGCTGTACGTCCACGTTGTAGTGTTCGCGGAATTTGTCGAAGACGGGTTGCGGACAGGCGGCACCACCGGTGGTCAACCGCTGCAGGCTCGGCACCTTGTGCCCGGATTTTTCCAGATAGTCCAGCAGTGCCAGCCAAACGGTCGGCACGCCGGCGGATACCGTCACGTTTTCTTCATTGATCAGTGTACACAGGGTCTGACCGTCTCCCATTTTCGGCCCCGGCATCACCAGTTTGGCACCCACCATGGGGCCGCTGTACACCAGGCCCCAGCCATTCACATGGAACATGGGGACAATAGGCATCACTACATCCCGTCCGGACAGGCCAAACGAATCCGGTAGCGCAGAGCCGTAGCAATGCAACACGGTGGAGCGGTGGGAATAAAGAACACCTTTCGGGTTTCCCGTGGTACCCGAGGTGTAACACAGGGAGCAGGCGGTTTCCTCCTCCAGTTCAGGCCATTCGAATTCGTCATCTTCATCCTCAATCAGACTTTCGTAACAAATCAGATTGGGCAGACGGGATTTTTCCGGCATATGCGCTTGGTCGGTCAGTACCACAAAGCCTTTTACCTGGGGCAGCTTCTCAGCCAGTTTCTCCAGCACCGGTACAAACATCACATCCACAAACAGGTACTGGTCTTCGGCGTGGTTGATGATGTATTCCAGCTGCTCCGGAAAAAGCCGGGGGTTGATGGTGTGACACACCATACCCGAGCAGGAGATCCCGTAGTACAACTCCAGATGACGGTAGTCGTTTAACGCCAGGGTGCCGACGCATTCACCGCGTTTTATACCCAGTTTTTCCAGTGCATTGGCCAGTTTGCGTGCGCGCCCGAAGGCCTCGGCGTAGGTATATCGGTGGTAAGGGTTATCGGCGGTCACCGACACAATTTCGCTACCGCCATAAACCTTATCGGCAAACTGCATAATATTGGTAATGGTCAGGGGCAGGTTCATCATCTGGCCGTACATGGGGTTTCCTCTCGTCAAATTTTTTATTCACAGACAGCAGGGGGTCAAGCAGCTGTCCAGCTCTTCAATAAAAACGTCTGCCATCGGCCAGGGCCCATAGCCCGACGCCGGGTTCAGGTGGCCCACGTCACCGAGGTTGACCAGCTTGCTGCCCCATGTAGCCGCCATGTGTCCGGCAGCATTGAAGGACGCCAGATAGTCATTGGTGCTGGCGGCAAGGATGCTGGGAAATGGCAGTGGCTGTTGCGGGAGCGGTTCCCAGCCCTGTTCGCGCAGGGTATCCGGTGTCGGGTACTGGGGTGGCCAGTCTGCCTGCATATCCGGTGGCGCCGCCAGCAGTGCACCCTTGATCTCGCGGGTGTAACGGGCCGCCCAGTGGGCAACCATCAGGCACCCGGCGCTGTGGGCAACCAGGATGATGTCACCGCTGATACGTTCAATCTGTCGCTGGATATTTTCTATTCGCGCATCGCAGTCCAGCCGGTTTTCTGTGAGTGGCGGCACACTGCACACGCGCTGCAGTCTGCTCTCCAGGTGTGTCTGCCAGTGCTCTTCCACGTGATCGCGCAACCCCGGCACGATCAAAACGGTCGCTTGTGTTTCCATTGTTCACCATGCAAAAAAGTGGGGCCTCCACAAAATTTTGATCCGCCCCAAAAATGAAGATTTATTTATTTAGATAAGTGGCAAGCCTCAGAAGTGCATACGCGCAGTCAATCCGAAGGTGCGTGGCGTTCCGGTGTAGGCTTGATAGGAAGCGCCGCCATCCAGCTTCGATGCGATCGGCGAGGCGGTTTTCTGGACGAAATACACCTCGTCGTGCAGGTTGCGCACCCAGGTGGAAATATCCCAGGTATCGTTGCGCCAGCCAGCACGCAGGTTGCCCACCCAGTAGGCGTCTTCCTGGTGACGGGGATCCAGTTCCGAGCTGTAATTGGCATCACCGGTAAAGCGGTAGTCCACCCGGGAATAGAAATCCCCCCCTGCCAGAGGCTGCTCCCACTCCAGCGCGAGGTTACCGGTCAGTTTTGGCGCAAACGGCAGTAACTCGCCGCTCAGGTCACACTGGCCAAGAGCATTTTCTGGCGTGCGGCCGTAGTAACACTGTCCACCGGTGTAGGTATCGTATTTGGCCTGGATGTAGGCGAGGTTTGCCACACCAGTTAGGTTTTCACTGAACAGCCAGGTGGAGTCCAGCTCAATGCCATCCACCACCACTTTTTCCGCATTGTTTACCGCAAAGGCGAGGCCGATAAAGGTGGCATTCTGGAAATTGGTGTATTCGGTATGGAATACACTGCCGTTGATACGCGCACGGTTATCCCAGGTTTCGGTTTTCCAACCGAGTTCAACGTTGTCGATGTCTTCCTCATCGAATGGCCGCGCTTCCTCGGTGAAATCCCCCCACTGCAGGCTGTAGCCGCCCGCCTTGAAGCCGCGGGAGTAGGTGCCGTAAATCATGGTGTCGTCGTTGGCAAACCAGCTCAGGGTGACGTTTCCGGTCACGGCAGACCAGCTGTCGCTGTCTTCAAAATCGCTGGCGTCCGGGGTAAGCGAGCAGACAAGGTTGTTAAGCACACATCCCTGCGCGGTGGTAGTGTATTGCTCGACTTTGCCGTCTTTCGCATCCATCGAGTAACGCAGGCCAGTGTCCAGTTTCAGGCTGTCGTTGATGTGATACCCGAGGGTGCCGAAAATGCCGTAGCTCTCGGTATCCTGCTCGGCCAAGACATCGCCAGTATCCCCTTCACTGCCGAACAGCGTCGGGCGGAATTGCTCGGGTACCCCGAGTACCGAACCGACCACGTTGCCGAGCATGGCAATATCCGACTGCAGCTCAAATTCCGCGCCGTTGCGGTCGCCGCGGGTAAACCCGTTGTTGTAATAAAAACCACCGAGCAGCCACTCGAGGCTGCTACCGGTAACGGACATCAAGCGCAACTCCTGAGAGAAAGAGCGCCCTTCCTGCATGTCATTGAAGACCAGCAGATCCGATGGCATCTGCTCCACGCCATACATGAAGTTGCTGGAGGTATAGTCCTCGAACCCGGTAATGGCATTGAACAGATAGCCATCCCCGGAATACTCAAATTGCAGTACGCCGTCGGTCACCTGCTGATCAAAATCATTGGTGCCCATCTGTTCGATGATGCGATCGGACGGATCGTTATTGATCACCGGACTGCCAGCCCCAAACTGGGACATGGCTCCGGCCACGGTCACTACCGTGGGGCTGTACCAGGTGTCTCCCAGCATGGTGTTCATATGCCGCTCCATGCGGCTGAGGATCAGTCGGGATGTCAGGTTGTCGGAGAGGTCCGCACTCAGCTGGACCCGCAGCGCCTGTCCGTCCTGACTGTCGCCACCTTCGCCCAGGGTGTTTTCGATCATCTGGTCGCGGCGCGTACTGGAAACACTGACGCGACCATTGACGCCATCGCTGATCGCGCCATTGACGGAACCCTTGAACTGACTCAGACCCTCGGAGCCAAAACCGTATTCCGCCATACCGGCAAAGTCTGGGGATGGCGCTTCGGTATTGACGATGATGACGCCAGCGCTGGCATTTTTTCCGTACAGGGTACTCTGGGGGCCTTTCAGTACTTCCACCGACTGCACATCGACAAGTTCCCCCAGGCCCACGCCGGAACGGGAGCGGAAGGCACCGTCGATGATCAACGCAGTATCCGGTTCAAAGGTGGGAATATTGCCCTCGTTGCCAATCCGACGAATCCGGAAGGTGGCATTGAGCGGGGAAAGGTTGCTGGTCACAATCAGCGAGGGAATCTGCGCGGCCACGTCGTCGACATCGCGGAATCCCGCTTTGCTCAACTGGTCTCCGGTCAGCGCATCCACCGCAACGGGAACATCCTGCAGGCTTTCGCTGCGCTTCTGTGCCGTCACCGTGACTTCTTCTATTTTCAGGTCTCTCGTATCGCCAGTTTCAGCCAACCCACTCAGGGGGTGAATCGCCAGGCCAACAGCAAGAGCCAGCAGCGACGGCTGTACCAGTCCAGTGGAATTATCTTTACCAGGATTGGTGCGTATCGATTTCATTATTGTCTCCTCAATTTGCTTCGGTGCCTTACACCAAAGCGTGACTGACCGAAACAAAATATCGACTTCAGTCAGCGTGTGGGGTGGTCCAGAACGCTCGGCCACGAAGTCACTCTAAAAGAGGGCGTACATTCGGACTTTTCCTGAGGCGACAGGGATTTTTCATTTGATGACACAACACCATTTTTTTGCATAGTTTTTGTGCGGGACAGTCACCAGAAAACCCCGGAGAGTGCGCTGACTTTTCGGGGTAGAGAAGAGGATAGTTATCGGAAGCGTTAAGGACTCTGTGATTAAGTCGGGCAGCTTACGGTTAGCTGAAATAGAGAATTGCCAGAACCATTGCCGCAAGTATTACGGTCTCAATCAGCATCAGCAGTATTGGCTTGAAACCCACCGTGGCCAATTCTTTCAATTGGGTTTTCATACCCAGTGCACTGATCGCAATAACCAGACACCAGCGTGAAAGATCATTGCCAAACTGCTGAACCGTCTGTGGCACCCACCCAGTGCTGTTAATGGCAGCAAGCAGTACAAACACCACAGCGAACAGTGGCAGTAGCGGCGGGCGCTTGCCGCCATCCTCCGCACCCTGCGCCCGTGCAATCATCACCACGCACAGAATGACCGGCAACAGCATGGCGATCCGCATCAGCTTTACAATAGTGGCGGTATCGCCGGCTTCCTGGGAAATACTGTAGCCGGCGCCCACTACCTGAGCCACGTCGTGGATGGTCCCGCCAAGGAAAATGCCTGCCTCCACATCGTCCAGCCCAAACCACTGCACGATCATCGGATAGGCAATCATTGCCATGGTGGACAGCGCGGAGACTCCCACCACGGTAAACAGGGTCGCGCGCTCTTTTGCCGGATGCGCCGGCATCGCCGCGGACAGTGCCATCGCCGCCGATGCACCACAGATCGCGGTGGCACCGCCGGTCAATACACCGAACAGAGACTGGAAACCAAAGGCGCGAGCAAGTAGAACCGAGACACAAATGGTTGCCGTAACAATACCGACAACCAGCACCACCGGGCCCCAGCCCAGTGACGCCACCTGCTCGAAGGTGATCCGCATCCCCAGCAATGCAACACCGATACGCAATATAGAGCGTGCAGTGAACTCAATACCTTCTTTACAAGCTCCGTCCGCGGCGAGGAAGTTCATCGCCATCCCCAGCAGCAAGGCAAACAACATCACCGGCGCAGCATAATGCTCGGATAGAAAACTTGCCGCAGCGGCGACTATGGTACTGGCAATGATTCCTGGCAACAGAACCTGCGTTCGCGACCGCACAGAAATCCAGGTAGCAGCTATCATGGGACAATCTCTCGCAGTTCGCGCGTTACACAGTTACTTCGCCGATTGCCGGCAAAGCGCGGTGTAAATTTTCTTCGAGGGTTAAATGCGTGAGTAACTGAATACCCTTCCGGTTTACATTAATCTGTATCTGAGGGAACGTTTCCTGAACCGTACCGACAGAAACTTCCAGATTCCGTTTCCCGCTAAAGCACCATGGGCAGACGAGTTCAAACACAACGTCGATCTGCAGATTATTCATACCGCGACAGCCTCATCACTGGCCAGGCGTACGCCATGTACATCGCGCAGGTAGTGGCGCTTGGCAAAAAAGAAAACCAGTGCAGACGCCAGACTCATAATCGGCACCAAAGCGAGTGCGTTCTCCAGACCGATTCCATCGGCGAGCATGCCGATAATAAACGGGCCGGGTGCCAGGCCGAGCAGATTGTTCATCAGTGTCAGGGTTGCAAATGCCGTCCCGTGAATTGCCGCATGGGTAAGATTCGCTACCATGGCGCCGGCGGGCCCGGTGGTCCCCGCCACCAGAAACATACCAAGGCCAATAAATACCAGCTGTACAGCGCCGGCTTCCAGGCGGAAACCGATGGCCAGAAGCAGGCAGCACAGCAGACAGTAGATAATCGCGAGGGAAATTTTACGTTCGGCGCGGTCACGACACAGCCGATCACACAGGCTACCGCAGACCACCATACCCGCGCCGCTGATCAACACAAAGACCGCTGCGGCCATACCCGCCTTGTCGGTGCCGAGATCGTAGTAACGGTTCATGAAACTTGGAATCCAGGCCATCAGTGATGCGGCGACAAATAATTGCAGACCACTGGCAACATAGGTGCACAATACAGAAGGGTTGTTAAACAGGCCGCGCAGGGATGGGCGCTGTTTGCCGCTCGCAGGCACTGCGGGCGTCACGCGTTTTTCGCGAATAATAATGGGATAGATGAGCGCGAGGACGATACCAAAAATGGCCATGCCCGCAAATGCCCACCGCCAGCCCAGGTGCTCTGCGAGCACGCCCCCCAGGGCCATACCTAACACCGAACCCAACATGCCGCCGGCCATAAAGGCTCCTGCCAGAGTGGCGCGCAGACTCGGCGGGAAAACGGAAATCACCAAGGCGATTCCCACACTGCCATAGGCGGCTTCACCAATCCCCACCAGAAAGCGCGCCGCAAACATTTCGGCGTAGCTATCGGAGAGAGCGCACATCAAGGTGGCGAGACTCCACAGCAACGCCATCAGGGTAAGGCTTTTTACCCTGCCCCAGCGATCGGCAAGAATGGAAAGCGGTACGGTGAGCAGGCCAACCATCAGGGCGACAATGCCCGAAAGGGAACCCAACTGGGCGTCGGTCAGCTGCCACTCGAGTTTGAGCAGCGGAAATACGGCATTGAGAACCTGCCGGGACATATAGTCGGAAATCAGCAGGCCAAAGGTAAGCGCAAAAATAATCCAGGCGTAGCGGCGCGAGACCGATACTACGGGTATATCACTGTCGGCATAGTGGGCCATGGCGGTTCCTCGCAGAATGCCGGCGTACAGAATGTGCGCGGTCGGTTCGTCACTGGCGGCACAGGGCCGCCAGTGCGAGGCTCAACAGCTGCGTTGCGGGATTGTGTGATCAATACCCGGGCAGCGGGACATTCTTCTGCCCCAGTTTGCGATTGGGGGCCATGCCATGGGCCGCAAGTGTTTCATTGGTATCCTTGTACCAGGTGCCAATACGGTAAATTTCCCGTGCTTCCTGTGCGTTGGCGACTTCGCGACCCAGCTCGTGAGAGAGGCGCACCAGTTGCTGGATCTGCGCCACCGAGGTCATGCGGTTGCCGTGCTGGTCGATCAGGGTATCCTCAATACCGCAGCGTGGGTGCAGACCCAGTGCCATGGCGATGGTGTTGATTGGCAACACATTTTTCATCAGGGATTCGAGGGTCAGACAGGCGCCGTCCGGCGCACGGCGGATGAACTCCATAAAGTTGTAGGGGTTGGGGCCGTCGAAACCGCCGGCAATGCCCACCCAGGTCAGGTTCAGCGGGCCGCGGTAGACTCCACGGCGCACCAGGCGCTCCAGGGTTTCCAGCGAGTGCATACCGGTAAGCTGGAAGTGCGGCTGGATTTCTGCCGCCTGCAGACGTTTCAGGTGTTCCTCTACCCAGCCCGGACCTGCGGGCACGGTCATTTCGCGATACGCTTCCCAGTAGGCTGGCTCACAGATGCTGGTGCCGGCGACATCTTCTTCATGCATCAACTCGGTGATGTTCATCTGCACGGTGTTGATGGCCACGGTCACCTGATCCGGCTTCGGCGTCAGTTCCGCGAGCATATGGCGAGTGTCGTCGGACAACCATTTGGCCTCCTGTCCCTCTTCCGGGGCAAAAGAAATGGAGCCACCCACCTGAATAATCATGTCCGGCACCGCTTCGCGCACCCCGGCAATCAGCTCATTGAATTTGGACAGGCGCTTGGAGCCTTTGCCATCAAGTTCACGCACGTGCAGGTGCAAGACAGTGGCGCCGGCTTCATAACAGTCCACGGCTTTCTGGATCTGTTCCTCCATGGTCACCGGAATGTCTTCCGGGAAATCTTCCGGCATCCACTCCGGACCGTAGGGCGCCACGGTGATAACAACTTTGTCTTGGTTCTGCGGGTGCAGGGAATCGTCTAGAAACTGCATAATTCACTCCTCATCTTTCGCAATTTATTTTTTTCGAATAATGATTCAGTAAGGCTTATCGCCCACGATGCCGGCGCGCTCCATCTTGCGGTGGCAGGCCGGATAGTCCATCACGGCGTAATGTTGGGTACTGCGGTTGTCCCAGATGGCGACACTGTGCGGCTGCCAGCGCCAGCGCACCTGGTACTCGGGAATCATTGCCTGACTGATCAGGTAGCGCAGAAGATCCGCACCACCCGGGTTCGCATCCTGCCCGAAGCGCACCCGCTCCGGGGTATGAAAGTTGGTAAAGTGCGTGGTGAAGGCATTCACAAACAGTATTTTTTCTCCCGTATCCGGGTGCGTGCGTACCACCGGGTGTTCCGCATCGGGAAACTGCTCTTTCAACGCGAGTCGCTTGTCGATGGGCATAGCCGCACCGAAAGACGCTTCGATGGAGTGCCGTGCACGCAGACCGTCGATCTGTTGTTTCACGTGCGCGGGCAACATTTCATAGGCTTTCACCATGTCGACCCACATGGTGTCTCCACCTACCGGTGGGCACTCGATGCAACGCAATACACAACCAAACGGGGGGGCCTCGCGCCAGGTGGCATCCGTGTGCCAGGCATTTTCATAGCGGTCTGCAGGCTGGTCCGGGCTTTTATAGATTCGCACCAGTCCCGGGTGGTCGGGATCCGACCCGGCTACCGGATGATCTTCCAGCTCTCCGAATCGCTCGGCAAACGCCACATGCTCCGCGCGGGAAAAAATCTGGTCGCGCAGAAAAAGAACCTTGTGCTCGACCAGAAGCTGTCGAATTTCCGCGAACAGCCCGTCATCGCCAACGGCGTCGGCGAGATTGATTCCAGAGAGTTCGGCGCCGATACTGCAGGTAAGCGGTTCAATGCGCATGATCGACACCTCAGATAACGAAAATCGATGAGCCGGTGGTCTTGCGCGCTTCCAGATCCCGGTGCGCCTGCACCGCATCCTCCAGCGCGTAATGCTGATTGATACCGATCTTCAACCGGCCGCTGCCCACCAGGTCGAACAGCTCGCCGGCCAGTGCTTCTTTCTCCGTCGGATCTGCAATGTAGTCGGCCAGTGCCGGACGCGTCATATACAGCGATCCTTTCATCGCCAATAGCTGCGGATCGAACGGTGGAATGGTGCCCGATGCGGTACCCACACAAACCATCAGTCCGCGGCGCTTCAGCGAGTCGAGAGACGCCATAAAGGTGTCTTTGCCAACACTGTCAAACACCACATCCACGCCCACGCCACCGGTCAGGTCGCGCACACCGGTCACCACATCTTCACAGCTGTAATTGATCACGTGATCGCAGCCGTGTGCCCGCGCGACTTCTGCCTTGGCTTCCGACGATACGGTGCCAATCACATTCAGGCCGAGCAGCTTGGCCCACTGGGAAACAATAAGGCCGACACCACCAGCGGCGGCGTGCAGTAAAATGGTATCTCCGGCCTTGAAGTCATAAATACGGCGCATCAGATAGGCGGATGTCAGACCGCGCATGGTCATGGCCGCCGCCGTTTCGTAGGCGATGGTTTCCGGCAGCTTGATCAACGGTGCGGCAGGAATCAGGCGCTCCGTCGAATAGGCGCCAAGGGTGTTCAGGAAACCGGTGTAGGTGACCCGGTCACCTACAGCCACATTGGTCACACCGGCACCCACTTCCATCACCACACCGGCCGCTTCCACACCGATACCGTTGGGCATGGGGATGGGATAGGTGCCATTGCGAAAATAGGTATCCGCGTAATTCAGGCCCACCGCTACATGGCGCAGACGCACCTCGCCAGGGCCAGGGTTCCCCACTTCCACGTTTTCAAGTCGCAGGACTTCCGGCCCCCCGGTTTCATAAAATCGAACAGCCTTGACCATTCCCAGGCCTCCTCTGATGCTTTTGCGTTTCGGTTAATCTGGCTTCTGGTATCTACTGTATGGTTTCCCCCTTTCCCTATCTTCACTTCCAGCGACATATACTTTTCTTTTCATGACACACTAAAATGGAAGAAAAACCGTCCGAGGATGGATAAATGACGAGCCAAATTCGCGCCGCCACGCTCAATGACTATGCCGCGCTGTCCCAGCAACTGGGCCTGAATTATCAAAGGCTGATGCATGAGGTTGGCTTGCGGCCCACGGTACTGGGGCAGGCGGATACGCGTATTTCGGCGGATGCCGTAGTGGATTTACTGGAGCGTTCGGCGGAGGAAAGTCAGTGCCCGACATTCGGCCTGCGGCTGGCGGAGTTTCGGCAGCTTTCCGATTTCGGCGTTATCAGTCTTTTATTGCCGCATTTGCGTACTCTGCGTGATGCGTTGAATACCACCATAAAATATCGCCATTTAATGAACGATGCTCTGGTGATGCATCTGGAGGACGCGGGCAATGTGGTGATCGTGCGCGAGGAAGTCGTAACCAGCAGCGCCCGCCCGTCGCGCCAGGCTACCGAACTCGCGATCGGCGTGTTGTTTCGATTGTGCGGTGCACTATTGAGCGGCCAGTGGCATCCGATCAGCGTCAACTTCACCCACAGCGCGCCGGCGGATCTGCAGGTGCACAAACGCATTTTCAATTGCAAAATCGAGTTCGGTTCCGACTTCAACGGTATGGTCTGCCCCACGGCAGATCTCGACAGCCCCAACCCCACCGCCGACCCGGCCATGGCCAAATACGCGGAAACCTATATCGCCTCACTACCCGGCTCCAAACAACTGCCGTTTTCCCATGAAGTGCGTCAGGCAATTTATCTGTTTCTCCCCATGGGCCGGGCGAATATCGAGCAGATCTCTCACGCTCTCGGTGTCAATGTGCGCACCCTGCAGAGGAAGCTCGAAGAAAGTGGCGAAACCTTTTCCGACCTGATCAACGAGGTGCGCCGCAATCTGGTGGTGCACTATATGGCCAACCCCAACTATTCACTCGGGAGAATTGCGGATATGCTCGGGTACTCGGTGGCAAGTTCCTTTACCCGCTGGTTTTCCAGCCAGTTTGGCATGTCCCCGGCGCGCTGGCGCGCGGAACACGACACGGATGAAAGTACACCGAACTAATCGTTGAAAGCTGTAGTTCAAATAAATTGCCACTCACAAAGGACGTACACCATGAGCGCTCGCAACCTGCCGGGAATTCAGCAACAGCTGCAGCAGCTGGTGGCCAGTCCCAGCGTCAGCGCCACCAATCCCAAACTGGATATGGGGAACCGCGGCGTTATCGACCTGCTCGCTGCCTGGTTGGAAACCCTGGGCTTCAAGATTGAAATCATGCCCATGGAAGACCAGCCCCATAAAGCCAACCTGATCGCCACCCTCGGTCGGGGCGACGGCGGACTGGTGCTTGCCGGGCACACAGACACGGTGCCCTACGACGACGATCGCTGGCAATCAGACCCCTTCAAACTGAGCGAGCGCGACAATCGCTTTTACGGGTTAGGCAGTACAGATATGAAAGGCTTTTTCCCGCTGGCGATTGAAGCCGCGAAAGCCTTTGCCGACAAAACTCTGCAGCAACCGCTGATCATTCTCGCCACCGCGGACGAGGAAACCTCCATGTCCGGTGCTCGCGCCCTGGTCAAAGCCGGGCTCCCCAAAGCCCGCTACGCCATCATCGGCGAGCCCACCGGCCTCAAGCCCATCCGCATGCACAAAGGCATGATGATGGAGCGGCTGCGCATCACCGGCCAGGCAGGCCACTCCTCCAACCCCGCGTATGGCGCCAGCGCGCTGGAGGCGATGCATACCGCGATGGGAGAAATTCTGAAACTGCGCGGAGAGTGGCAGCAACGCTACACCAATCCCGGGTTCGCCGTTCAGGTGCCCACCCTCAACCTCGGCTGCATACACGGCGGCGACAACCCGAACCGTATCTGTGGGCACACGGAACTACAGTTTGACCTGCGCCCGCTGCCGGGCATGCCGATGGACGAATTGCGCGGCGAACTGCATCAACGCCTGAAAAGCGTGGTTGGCGGCGAGAAAATCCATCTGCAAATGGATTCCCTGATCGGCGGCGTGGAAGCCTTTGAAGAACCCGCGCAATCCGAGCTGGTGCAGGCGGCCGAAACGCTGACCGGACACAGCGCCGAGAGCGTGGCCTTCGCCACCGAGGCGCCCTTCCTGCAAAAGCTCGGTATGCAGACAATCGTTCTCGGCCCCGGGGATATTGATCAGGCCCACCAGCCGGATGAATACCTCGGCCTTGAGCGGATTG
Source organism: Microbulbifer elongatus (assembly GCF_021165935.1). Taxonomy (NCBI): domain Bacteria; kingdom Pseudomonadati; phylum Pseudomonadota; class Gammaproteobacteria; order Cellvibrionales; family Microbulbiferaceae; genus Microbulbifer; species Microbulbifer elongatus. The sequence continues at coordinate 81,531 of NZ_CP088953.1, forward strand.
ATCCGATGGTCGAGGTGTTGAAGGGGATGATTGGTCGATTCTGTCTGTAGTGGCCCCAAAGTAAAACGCCTTGTGGCGGCGCCGCTACCGGGTACGGGCTTGTGAGACACGCCGTGAACCCATCCCTGGGGGCTCTTCTAAAACATCCCTGTTTTAGAAGGTCTCACAAGCCCGTACCCGGCATCGACGCCTTCGCGCGAACTATTGATACTTTTTCAGCCAAGAAGTAATAGGCGGAAAACCGCATAAAATACGGTATATTGAACCGACTTACGATTAATCTGCAGAACACAAAAGCTCGTGAATACAGAAACCACCACCCTCAATTGGTTCAGAAACGCCGCGCCCTATATCAATGATCTGCGCGGGCGAACCCTGGTGGTTGCGATTCCGGGGGAAGGGTTTGAGCACGAGAACTTTCGCAACCTGGTACACGACCTCACTCTGTTTATCAGCCTGGGGGTAAAGTTGGTGCTGGTGCACGGGGCCCGCGCCCAGGTAAACCGCGCATTGACGGCCGCCGGTATCGAAAGCCGTTTTCAGGGCAACACCCGCATTACCGACCGCGAAACCCTGGAGGTGATCAAGGCGGTGGTGGGCAAACTGCGCTTCGAAATTGAAGCCGCATTTTCCCAGGGGTTGCCGGATTCCCCCATGGCGCGCTCTGCGCTGAAAGTGGTTTCCGGCAACTTCGTCACCGCGCGTCCGGTGGGCATTATCGACGGCGTGGATATGCGCTGGACCGGACAGGTGCGGCGGATGGAGGTGCAGGCAATTGGCCGCGCACTGGACGAAAACTCCCTGGTGCTGCTGTCACCCTTTGGCACATCGCTGACCGGTGAGCTGTTCAACCTCAACTATCTGGATCTCGCCGCCGAGGCGGCCAAGGCACTCCAGGCGGAGAAACTGATCCTGTTTCGCGACCTGCCTCAGCTGGAAGTCGAGGGTGACGCGGTGTATGACCTCAGCATTCACCAGGCGGAGGACGTTGCCGACAACCTCGATAGCGAGACGCTCAACTGTGCCATCAAAGCCTGCAATGCGGGCACACAGCGTGTGCACTTGCTCAGCTACGCGGATAACGGCGCCCTGTTACAGGAGCTGCTGAGCCGCGAAGGCGCCGGCACCATGATCTACCGCGACAGCTATGAGGTGATCCGGCGCGCGCGTATCAACGACGTCGGTGGCATTCTCGGCCTGATTCGACCGCTGGAAAAACAGGGCATTCTCGTGCGCCGCTCGCGGGAAAAGCTGGAGTCGGAGATCGATCACTTCACCCTGGTGGAAGTGGACGGCACGCCGGTGGCCTGTGCCGCGCTGTATCCGATCCTCGACGATCAGGGCGATACCGTCGCTGCGGAAATTGCCTGCGTGGCCATTCATCCGGAGTTTCGCGGTGGTGGCCGCGGGGCCAAACTGCTGCAGCATCTGGAGCGGCAGGCGCGGGCACTGGATCTGGCGGAAATCTACGTGCTCACCACCCAGACGGAGCACTGGTTTATCGAGCGCGGTTTTACCCAGGTGGACGTCTCGAACTTACCCACCAGCCGGGCGTCTCTGTACAACATTCAGCGGAATTCCCGCGTCTTACGCAAACCGCTGAAGACGCAATAGCTTTGCTTGAAACCCGGCGCAAGACGGACACTGCTTGCGCCGTTTTTCCGTAATTTCGACAACCGCGCAATACTGCTTCCAGTTTGCTAACCTGTCGCGCTCCCGGACAACGTTCTCAGCCCGGTCGCCCAGCCCCTGACGCGGGCGAAACACCCATTTTCGGAACCACGTTTACACGTAAGTAAGTACCGCTATGCCTCAGTACCGCTCTCGCACCTCCACCGCCGGCCGCAATATGGCCGGCGCCCGCGCCCTTTGGCGCGCCACCGGCATGAAGGATGACGATTTCCACAAGCCGATTATTGCCGTGGCCAACTCCTTTACCCAGTTCGTGCCCGGGCACGTGCACCTGAAGGATATGGGGCAACTGGTGGCCCGGGAGATTGAAAAAGCCGGCGGCGTGGCCAAAGAGTTCAACACCATCGCCGTGGACGACGGTATCGCCATGGGCCACGACGGCATGCTCTACAGCCTGCCGAGCCGCGAGATCATTGCCGACTCCGTGGAATATATGGTGAACGCCCACTGCGCCGACGCCCTGGTGTGCATCTCCAACTGCGACAAGATCACCCCGGGAATGCTGATGGCGGCACTGCGCCTGAACATTCCAGTGATTTTCGTTTCCGGTGGCCCCATGGAAGCGGGCAAGACCAAACTCGCTGATCACAAACTGGACCTGGTGGACGCGATGGTGATCGCCGCTACCGACGATGCAAGCGATGAAAAAGTCGCCGAGTACGAGCGCTCCGCCTGCCCCACCTGTGGCTCCTGCCCCGGTATGTTCACCGCCAACTCCATGAACTGCCTGACCGAGGCCCTGGGCCTGTCCCTGCCCGGTAACGGCACCATGCTCGCTACCCATGCGGATCGGGAGCAGCTGTTCCTGCGCGCCGGGCGCGAGATCGTGGCGCTCGCCAAACGTTTCTACGAAGAAGACGACTACGCCGCACTGCCACGCAGCATTGCCAACCGCGCCGCATTCAGTAATGCGATGGCACTGGATATCGCCATGGGCGGGTCCACTAATACCATCTTGCACCTGCTGGCTGCGGCTCAGGAAGGGGAGATCGACTTCGACCTGTCCGATATCGACCGCCTGTCGCGCAAGATTCCGCAGTTGTGCAAGGTGGCTCCCAACACCCAGAAATACCATATTGAAGATGTGCACCGCGCCGGCGGTGTGATGGCGATTCTCGGCGAGCTGGAAGCCGGTGGCCTGCTGGATGCCAGCCTGCCTACGGTGCACAGCCGTTCCTTCAAGGAAGCGCTGGAACAGTGGGATATCCGCCGTACCGACAACCCAGACGTTCACAAATTCTTCCGCGCCGGGCCCGCGGGCATCCCCACCCAGACCGCGTTCAGCCAGGATTGTCGCTGGAACAATCTGGACGGCGACCGCGAACAGGGCTGCATCCGCTCGGTGGAGCACGCCTACTCCTCCGAGGGTGGCCTCGCCGTACTGTTCGGCAACCTCGCCCCCAACGGCTGTGTGGTGAAAACCTCCGGTGTGGAAGAGGAGCTGTGGCACTTCGAAGGGCCAGCCCACATCGTGGAGAGCCAGGAGGATGCAGTGGCACATATTCTCGAAGGCAAGGTGCAGGAAGGCGAAGCGGTGATCGTGCGCTATGAAGGTCCCAAGGGCGGCCCGGGAATGCAGGAAATGCTTTACCCCACCAGTTATCTGAAATCCAAAGGGCTGGGCAAGTCCTGTGCACTGATCACCGACGGTCGCTTCTCCGGGGGCACTTCCGGCCTGTCCATCGGACATGTGTCTCCGGAAGCGGCCGGTGGCGGCAATATCGCGCTGGTACAGGATGGCGATCTGGTGCGTATCGATATTCCCAAGCGTCTGATCGAGATCGATGTTCCCGAAGAGGAACTACAGCGCCGGCGCGCCGCGATGGACGCAAAAGGCGGTGAAGGCTGGAAGCCGGCCAAGGTTCGCCCACGCAAGGTCAGCCGAGCACTGAAAGCCTATGCGCTCCTTGCCACCAGTGCCGACAAAGGTGCGGTGCGGGATATAGACTGATCGGCCCCCTCCCACCGACAGCAGAAAAATAGCGGGCATAGCCCGCTATTTTTTTACTTCTCCTGTCGAGTAAACACTATCCCGGCTACTCCGCCAGCTTGTAGGAAATACGGTTGCGAACACCGTGCTTTTCTATCGGCTTGCCATCGACCATTGTTGGTCGGTACTTGAATCGCGCTACCGCGTTCAATGCCGAGCGGTCAAACACACCGGTGGGCACACCGGTCACATCAAAGCCACCGACAACACGCGGGTTCTTCACGCTGCCACTTTTACTGATGGTGAACTCCACTACCACATAGCCCTCGATTCCCCGAGCCATGGCCCGGCGTGGGTAGCGCGGGGCAGGCTTGTAGATGGGCAACGGGTCCGCGCTGATAATTGCCGTATTCACCCCGGTGCGGGTAGTAATAGGCGGGGAGATATCCAGCGGGATTGTACCGGGTTCCACCACGGGCTCCACGCTGGCAGGCGCAGCAGGCGGCGGCAATTCCTGCGGCTTTTGTAGCGTCTTCTGCTGATAGACCGTCGGCTTCACATCCGGCATATGAATCGGGGCCACCTTCGGTGGCGCCTCCGTTGGAGGGGCTTCCAGGTCGGTGGCGATCAGTTGCGACATACCAAATAACAGCAGGCCGGTGACCCCAAGAGCCAGCGTCAGGCTCCGCACCGCAGCCGATGAGCGAATGGAAATAGAAGGGTTTAAGCTCGATAAAGCGGATTGGGAATTGGGCGGATAAGCCAGTTCCATAACACCTCTCCTTTTTATTTTCGGGTGTTGTCTGAAACGCACCGACACACCAGGTGGCTCGATGCGGTGGAAAAAGCTGATCAGCTACTTATATGTCTAGTTGAATACAACGAAATTGCAAATAATTCCCATTAATCGATCAAAAATACGCCACATAAAGACCACAGACAAAAAAAGGCCGCACATTGTGCGGCCTTTTCTGGAAAAACATCCGGTCGACGTACTATTACATCGCCAGCTGCTTCTCGCGCTCCTGCTCACCTTCCACGAAAGTGATCCACTGTTTAGCAAACTTCTCGGAACGTTTGTCTTCCAGTGCTTTCTTGAAGTTCTTGAGTGAAGCGTCGTACTTCTTCAGGTTGGCATTGGCCATACCCAGTACGATGTAGAGCTGATCCGGACGTTTGATATCGCCCTTGTTCAGCGCCTTGTTACCCATATCCAGAGCTTCTTTATTCTTGTCCAGGTCCAGATAGATACCGGCCAGACGGGAATAGAGGTCGCCCTTGTCAGACAGGCTTGCCGCGGCTTCCAGCTCGGGGATCGATTTCTGCAGCTCCTGAGCCATCTGGTACGCCTGAGCCAGGGTTTCCAGATTTTTGGAGTTGCGGGCAATCTTCTTCTCGCTCATGCCCTTGTCGATCACCTTGGCGCCCTTGTACGGCATTTCCGCACCCATAAAGAGATAAGCCATGTTGAGCAGCTCTTTCTCTTTCTGCAGGGCACCGGCAATGTAGGCAGCTTCCATCATGTGAAGCATATCGTCTTCACGCTTCAGCTCACCGTACATACCCGCCAGCTGCTTGTAGTACTCGCCTTTCGGATAGTACTTGACCAGCTTCTCGAGGATATTGGCAACCTGCTTGTAATCGTTTTTCTCGTAGTAGAGGAAACGTTGCAGGCCCAGCCAGTTTTCCTTGGGGGTCTTGCCTTCTTTTTCGTACATGGACACGGCCTGATTGATATCGGCCAGCGCCTTGTTGTTGTCACCCAGCTGATAGTAAGCCTGAGCGCGCAGCGCGTAGGAGTCCGCATTGATGTTGTCCGCCACCTTGAACCAGCGGTTCAGGTAGTTGACAGCCTGCTTGTAGTCTTCGGTTACGAAGTACAGCTGGGCTACGGTCAACAGGGTACCCACTTCCAGCGCCACCGGCAGGTTCTGTTCACCCTGCGCCAGCACTTTCTTGTAGTAGGTAATCGCCTGCGGGTACTTCTCCATGCTGTAGTACACAAAGCCGTAGAAGTAGTACATCTGCGCGGTTTCGTAACCGCTCAGCTTGTCTTTACCCGCTTCCATTTCCCGCAGTGCCGCCAGGGCCGCCGGCCAGTTCTGGGCATCGGCAGCCTCCTGGGCCTTACCCAGATGCTTGAATGCACTCTCGCGCATGGACGGCGTTTTGCGGGTCTTCTGCTCACTTTGGGCTTCCGCCTGAGCGAAAGAAGTGGAAACACCCACAGCCTCCAGTACGGTTACACTCACTGCCGGCGCCAGAACCAGGGGCAGCGCTACGGACGTGCGCAGGACGAGCCTGGAGAGGCCTTTCGTCACGGTCGTCATATTCATATGCGTCCCCTATCTTATTTCGCCATATTGAAGCTGATCTTGGTTTTTACACCAGGCACTTCAATCGGTTCACCGTCAACAACCCGCGGCTTGTACTTGTACTTCAACGCGGACTTCACAGCAGCGCGGTTGAAGATGGTGGTGGGGTTGCCATCTTTGGTGAAGGCTTCCACAACACGCGGATCACGTACAGAACCGTTCTTGGTTACCGTGTATTCCACAACAACCCAACCCTCGATACCACGCTGCAGTGCGCGACGCGGGTACTGAGGCTGAACCTTCACGATAGGCAGGTAGTCACCCTCGGAAGCGAAGCCACCGATACCACCCACGTTCAGGTCGGCGTTGGCCGTCGGTGCAGACATGTTCAGGGCATTGTCTACGTCCGGCTGGTCAAACTCCGGCTCCGGCATGTCGGGTGGCGGCTGCTCGGGCTCATCGGGCTTATCCGGTTTGCTGGTATCGTATTGCGTTTCGATCTTCTGCTCCGGCATGACGATGTCGGCAACCTTGATTGGCTCCTCTTCTTCAGGAGCACCCAGGTTCGCCTCAATCAGCGCATGCATGGTGAAGATCAGGGCAAAAGTCGTGGCTACCGCCAGCGCACCCGCCCCTACTAGTCTTACCGGGTTCATAGCTGTTAACTCTTCTCTGTAGCGACCGACACTTTCTCGATACCGATCTTCCTGGCCGCGTCTGCGATCAGGGCAACCTTCTCGATACTCGCCTTTTTATCGGGCTGAATAACCAACCACCCCTTGGGGTTTTCCGCGTAGAGACGCTCCAGGGTGTTTTTCACCAGGCGGTCATCTACCTGCTCTTTGGCAATCCAGATTTCGTTGTTGTCGTTAATCGCTACCAGAATAGAGGCGGCTTTGAGATCAGCGGTAGTCGCTTCCGGCTTCAGAACATCGACACCCGGCTCCTTGATAAAGGTCGCGGTGACGATGAAGAAGATCAGCATGATGAACACCACGTCCAGCATGGGCGTGAGGTCAATCGCTTGCCCTTCTTCTTCCGCCGTATTCTGTTTTCTGCTCATTGCAACTCTCTCTAGCGAAATGCTAATAGCGAGATTTGGCCCTGAAGCCTCCACCGCCACACGCGGTGATAAGTGGAAGCTTCCGTGTTGGCTAAACCTTCTTGGTTACCGCCGCGCTCTGTCGATTGCGCCGGCAACGCACACTTGTGGTGCCTTAGTGATCCATCGTCAGATGGTCTTCCAGCAGCTGGGTCTCGCGCTGAGCGGTACGGGTGATATAGGTGTTGGCAAATACACCAGACAGTGCGGTTACCATGCCCGCCATTGTCGGGATGGCCGCCATGGATACACCACTGGCCATTTGCTTGGCATCACCACCACCGGTGATCGCGAGAACCTCAAACACGTTGATCATGCCCCAAACGGTACCCAGCAGGCCGAACAACGGCGCCAGGGCTACACAGGTTTGAATCATGTCCAAGTTGCTGTCGATTTTCTCGGATACCCGGGAAATCAGCGCGTAGCGGATCTGGTGGGCACCCCAGGATTTGCGCTCGGGGCGAGCTTCCCAGGTGTCCACGGCGCCCTGAACATCACTCTTCAGGCCACCTTTGAAGTAAAAGAACCGCTCGAAAATCAGCGTCCACATAAAGAAGGTCAGGCCGGCGATCAGGAGTAGTACTGGCCCGCCCGACGCCATAAAGGCGTTGACGGCGGCCCATGCGTCATTTAATGCGTGCATGTTGCCGCCTCCTCTTATTTACGCTCAGCGTTTTCTGCAACGATACCGGCACTCTGTTCGTCCAGGATGTGCAGGATGCGCTTGGCACGGCCGTTCACGATGGTGTGCAGCAGTACAGTCGGGATAGCCACACACAGACCCAGAACGGTGGTTACCAGTGCAGAGGAGATACCGCCAGCCATTGCTTTAGGATCGCCCGCGCCGAAGATGGTGATCGCCTGGAAGGTGATGATCATACCGGTAACGGTACCCAGCAGACCCAGCAGCGGGGCTACCATGGCGATGATCTTCAGCAGGTTCAGGCCGGATTCGATGGCCGGACGCTCTTTCAGCACCGCTTCTTCCATCTTCAGTTCCAGAGTCTCGCCGTCTACGCCTTTGTTCTCTTCAGCTACAGCCAGAACACGACCCAGCGGGTTGTTGGTGTTCGGAGTAGAAGAGCGCAGCTGAGAGTTCACTTTGGCGTTCACGCCAGACAGAACCAGCAGGCGCCAGATGGCCAGCAGAACCGCGATCACACCAACGCCAGTGATGATGTAACCCACGATGCCACCCTGGTGCCAGCGCTCAACAATGCTCGGGCTCGCGATCATGGCTTTCAGGTAAGAACCGCCGCTCGGGCCAGTGGGGTCAACACCAAACGGAGTAAAACCACTGGTCGCCGCTTGCAGGTCCGCAGCCATGCTCAGGTATTTGCCATCGGGCTGACGAATCAGTTCGGCCAGCTTCTGGTTGTCGTTCATTTCCAGGTACTTGCCGTCGGAAACGATGTTGAAGTTACCAACACGAACAACTTCCTGCTCAGCCTGCTCACCGTCGGGCAGGATTACAGTGGTGTTGAATTTGACAACCTTGCCGGATTCCACGGTCTCACGCTGCAGTTCGTACCACAGGCGCTCGATTTCCTGGATGGTCGGCAGCTTGGTCGCAGAGTTCATTTTGTCGATCAGCTGATCGAGGAACTCGGCGCGGCCCGGGTATTGAGCCGAAACCAGAGAGGTTTGCAGGTTGGCGCGCAGGTCGCCAGCGGTAGAAGTCAGGTGACCAAACAGTTCTTTCAGAGAGCCGAGGCGCTCGTCCAGCTGCTGACGCTTCTGCTGAACCAGCAGTTCCTGTTCTTCGTACTTCTTCTCCAGCGCCGCGGAGCGGGCTTCTTCAGAGGCACGGGTGTTTTCCGCCTGGCTCAGCAGAGAAGCCTGATTGGCTTTCTGGCGACGGAAGTCGGCTTCGCGCTTTTTGTGCTCAGCGGACTCAGAGATTTTGGAGCTCTGAACCATCTTCAGCAGCTGGTCCAGGGAAGATGCTTTGTCCTGGGCAACAGCGGAAACGCTGAACAGGCCAGCAGCCGCTACGGCCAGTACGCTTTTGGCGATAGAGGATTTCATTGCGCAGCCTCCGGAGCCGGGATCGGCATAGTCATGATGTCGGTAGTGGCCTGTTTCTTGGCGATTTTCAGGCCCTGCATGATGGCGCGGCGGAATTCGCCGGAGTCGATCTCAACCCAGGCTTTCTGCTCTTTGTCATAGGCCAGGGAGATTTTGGAGTCGGTGGTCTGAGCAACCAGCGCGATACGCCCGATCTGCAGAACGCTCACTTCGCGATCCTGACCGTTTACGTTCAGGGTGTCGCCGTAAGTATCAATCTTGCGCGCGTATTCAGCTTCGAAGTTGTACAGTTCCAGCACCTGACGGAATTTTTCCGCTACAGTGATATCGGAACGGTCCATATTGTTCTTCACGCCTTCCAGGTTGGCCTTACGCTCGGCCAGTTTGAAGGGGGCGTCCAGTTCGATGAACTGTTCCAGGCCATCCAGCATACGCAGGATCAGCGGCTGGATCTGACGCTCGATAACGGTCACCTGATCGATGGACTCGTCGAGATCCTTGATCACGGCCAGCTGGTTGGCCAGCTGCTTTTCGAGCTGACGGTTATATACGCGCAGACCGTCAATCTCTTTGTTCACTACCTTGAACTGCTGCAGCAGATCAGAGGTTTCCTGAGCGATCTTGTCGATGCGCTTTTGAGATGCAGTGGCAGCAGCAGTTTTCTGCTCGCCAACCTTGAGTACGGTGTCGAGTGTGTCCGCAGTGGCTACGCTACCGTACAGTGCGCCGGCAGACAGCGCAGTGGTCAGCGCCACAGCCATGAATCGCTTGGTTTTCATTAGACCCCCCAGTGGGTTCAATATTTCACAACATGGTCGCGATGGATTAGCTGCCACAACGCGGTAGTTTTTGGTTTGAAGACAGCTAAGAGCCGCACATTGTAAACAGCCGATTTGATTATTCAAATGCGGATTGACTGAGTCGTTCCGCCTGTGTAGCACGGTAACACCGAGGTAACACCTTCGGGGTTCATGCACACATTTGCGGCGATCTACACTGTGCAACATTTGACCAACCCTACCCGAAAGGGCATTTTTTGGTCAAATTGTTTTTAAATAAACCTGTCGTACTGGACTAAGCAGTAGTTGTATTCATCCCGCTCCGATGCCGGGTAACAGTCCCGGGCGGCCTCCTGCCAGGTATCGTCGATTTTCGGGAAAAAGGCGTCCCCTTCCACTTCAGCATCCACTTCCGTGATATACAGGCGGGTGGCCACCGGCAGCGCCTGACGATAAATCTCAGCCCCACCGATCACCATCAACTCTTCCATTCTTTCCGCCTGGGCTCGGCGGTCCGCCAACGCCAGCGCCGCCTCGAGAGAAGATACCACCTCGACACCCTCCGCCTGCCAGTCCGGGTTACGGGTGATGACGATATTCACCCGTCCGGGCAGTGGGCGGCCGATGGATTCGAAGGTCTTGCGCCCCATGATCACCGGCTTGCCGAGAGTGGTGCGCTTGAAAAACTGGAGATCGCCGGAAATCTTCCACGGCAAGGTATTGTCCCGGCCAATCGCGCGGTTGCGCGCCATCGCCACAATCATGGCCACAGGCGTACTGGTAGCCCCCATCACACAGCCACCGGCGCGGGAATATGCGGGTGCGCTTCGTATCCGCGCAGCTCGAAGTCCTCAAAACGGAACTCAAACAGGTCTTTGACATCCGGATTGAGCAGCATCTGCGGCAGCGGTAGCGGCTCCCGGGACAACTGTTCCTCGACCTGTTCGGTGTGATTGGAATAGAGGTGCGCATCGCCAAAGGTATGCACAAAGTCACCGGGCTGGAGCCCGCAGACCTGTGCCAGCATCAGGGTAAGCAGACTGTAGGAGGCGATATTGAACGGCACGCCGAGAAAAATGTCCGCGCTGCGCTGGTACAGCTGGCAGGACAACTTGCCGTCCGCCACATAGAACTGGAACAGGGCGTGGCAGGGTGCCAGGGCCATTTTTCCCGCCCGCGCATTGTCGCTGGGCGACACGCCCTCATCCGGCAGGTCCGACGGGTTCCAGGCACTGACAATCAGACGGCGGGAGTCCGGGCGGGTCTTGAGCTGATGCACCAGCTCCTTGATCTGGTCGATATGACGGCCATCGGCGGTGGGCCAGGAGCGCCACTGATAGCCATACACCGGCCCCAGATCCCCCTCTTCCGTCGCCCACTCGTCCCAGATGCGCACACCATTCTCTTTCAGATAGGCGATATTGGTGTCACCTTTCAGAAACCACAGCAGCTCGTGAATGATGGAGCGCAGGTGGCATTTCTTGGTGGTAATCAGCGGGAACCCTTCGGAAAGGTCAAAGCGCATCTGGTAACCAAACACACTGCGGGTACCGGTGCCGGTACGGTCGCTCTTGAGGGTGCCGTTATCGCGCACATGGCGCATCAGGTCGAGGTATTGCTTCATCTATATAGGTCTTGAAATCGGGTACCTGGCGAAGCCACTACTTGGCCGCGCTCTTTTTCATGTTACCGGCGCTTTTGGCGCTTTCGGATTTGGTCTTGGACCGGGGTTCCGGCTTTTCGCCCTGGCCACGCCCTTCTGGCAGTGGTTGGGTGCGGTAACTCCAGATCAGCAGCAGAATACCACCCACAATCATCGGCAGGCTGAGTAATTGACCGCGGGTCAGCCAGCCAAACATCACGTCGATGCCCACATCCGGCTGGCGCACGAACTCCACCAGGAAGCGGAAGATACCGTATAGAAGAACGAACAGACCACCGACGGCCAGACGCGGGCGGGGCTTGCTTGAATAGATCCACAGTACCGTGAACAAGACCAGCCCCTCCAGGAAGGCCTGATAGAGCTGGGAGGGATGACGCACCAGCAGCTCCGGGTCACGGGGGAATACCATCCCCCAGGGTCCGTCGGTTTCCCGCCCCCACAGCTCCTGGCCGATAAAGTTACCGATACGGCCGAGGCCGAGGCCAATGGGTACCAGCGGTGCCACGAAATCGATCAGAGCGGGGAAAGTAGTGCCGATTTTGCGCGCATAAATGGTCGCCGCCAGCATCACGCCGATCAGCCCGCCGTGAAAGCTCATCCCCCCTTCCCAGACCTTGAACAGGCTGAGGGGGTGGGCCAACAGCTCGCTGAAATTGTAAAAGAACATATAACCGAGGCGGCCGCCCACCACCACGCCAATGGCGCAGAACAGGATCAGATCCTCGACTTCCGACTTGATCACCGGCGACCAGGGTTTCTGCGCCCGCCGCATGGCCAGCCACCAGGCGGCGGCAAATCCGGCCAGGTACATCAGGCCATACCAGTGAATTTTGAGCGGCCCAATGGCCACTGCAACGGGATCGATCTCGGGGTACGTCAGCATGCTGAAACCACGGTTATGAAAATTGGGCGTTATTATGGCACTGACAAAATGAACATTGCGAGCTGACATGTGCCTGCTGCTGATTGCCTACCGCCAACACCCCCGCTTTCCCCTGTTGATTCTGGCCAACCGGGACGAATTCTACGGGCGCGAGACGGCCGCAGCGCACCCCTGGCCCGATCACAGACTGACCGCTGGGCGGGACCTGGAGGCCGGAGGCACCTGGCTGGGCGTCGCTGTGGGCGGGCGGGTGGCCGCAGTGACCAACATGCGGGAGCCGCAGGTATCCGAGCCGGAGAATGTACTGTCACGGGGTGAGATCCCGGTGCAGTTCCTCGACAGCGATCGCACCCCCACAATCTTTGCCCGGGATATACCCGGAGAGCGCTACCGCGGCTTCAACGCCGTTCTGTTCGATGCCCGGCTCCTCGCCGACGGGGCCGCGGCCCCGCTGGTGTGCGCAGGTAACCGCCACCGCCCCTTTGCTATGACACCCGGTGTACACGGGATCTCCAACGGTGCACCCGACGCCCCCTGGCCCAAGGTCACTCACGGCTGTGCAGCGCTCACCGCACTGGTGACAACACTGCCTACCTCTCTGGATCACACCAGCTTTGTCGCGCCCGCACTGCAGCTGCTCAATGATCACCGGCGCGCACCCGCAGACCAGTTGCCAGATACCGGAGTTGGCGAGCCTCTGGAGTCGGCGCTCTCCCCCATATTTGTGCGTATCGGTGCCGACGACCCAGCGGGCGGCTCTTTGGGCCGCGGTTACGGGACCCGCGCCAGCTCACTGGTCGCTGTCAGTACGGATGGCGACGTCCAATTCTGGGAGCAGACCTATACTGACGGGCGAGTCAGCGGCCCACCCCGCTACTTTCAGACCCCACCAAACTGACCCGCTTCACATACCTCCCCCCGTGGGGCGCCCGACTGGTACCCACCCCACCGCCCATTGTCCGGCCACCTAGAGTTAAATGATTCCAACGCCAAGCAAATTTCGCATTTGTTGCCATACTTAAATTCACAGGCAGGCGGATGTTGAGATACGCGCAAGGCGACGTACTCAACGGCCGCTTTAATAAAAGGAAGGTCGCGCGGGATGCTCGGCTAAGGTGCGCCGTCGCTGGAATTCGTTCCGGCGATCAGTTGTGGATAGGTGCGCCGAAGGTTGGGAAGGTATGAACGATCGGGCCCCGGCTTCCGCACTGTAAACCGGCGCCCTGCAGTATCGCTGAGGTACCATGTCATATTTCATTCCAGAGCGTCGCAAACGCAAATCACCGCTGCCGCTGATTTTTCTCGGCAGCCTGTGCGTGTTCGCCCTCTATTACGCTTTCACTGCCAATCAGAAAACGGTCCCGGTGCTACCGGAGAACGCCGTGCGCCCACACTTGGTGAACTGGCTGGAGGACAACCCTGACGCCTGGCCCGCTCAGGACCCCATCTTCAACCCGGTGGCGGTGCGCCGTATCTATCGCCGTACCGATTACCGGCTGCTGTGGTTCGATAACTACAGCCTGAGTGACACCGCGAATGACCTGCTCAAGCAGCTCACCGCGTCGAGCTCCGGTAACCCGAGCAGTATGGTGGACTACCGTTATCACCTCGGCTACTTCGACCGCACCCTGCGCGATACCCCGCAGCGCCTGCAGATGGCCGCGGTGCTCGACGTGCTGCTGACCGATGCATTCATCTCCTATGCCCAGGACACGCAACTGGACAAGCTGCGCCCCCAGGCACCCAAGCAACAGCCGCGCCTGCGTATGCGCAAGAAGGACATCACCCCGGTCAACCTGACCGAAGGTGGCTTCCAGATGGCCAGTACGCGAGTGTCCGATAGCGGCGACGACGATAGCGGAGTGTTTGCCGGCCTGCAGATGGCAGCCAACGACTACAGCACCAGCAGTGGTCGCCAATACTTCCGCGGTTACAATCGCGGTGACCGCCGCAGCAGCCAGTCCGTGGACCGGTCGCGCTATTATACCCAGCGCTCATCTCAGGGGCGCGTGTACAGCAGCGGCTCCCGCTACGGTACCAGCCACAGCGCCCGTTACTCGACCCGGAGTTATCCACAGTCTTACCCGCGCGTCATGCCGCGTTTCCGCAACCTGTCCGAGGGCGGCTCTGGCCTCACGCCGTCGCACGGGGAAGGGATGTACGTCGAGCAGAATACGCCCTTTGGCAACGATGCCCAGGCACTGCGCGAGCAACTGGTGCGCTACCGCAACATGGCCGCTTCCGGCCAGTGGCGCCCCCTGCCGGCGGGCCCGGCCATGACACTCGGCGCCAAGCACCCCAACGTGGCTCACCTGCGCAACCTGCTGTCGGTCTACGGTGACTATTACAGCTATGGCGGTGAGAGCAACAGCAACCGCTTTGACCAACGCCTGCACGATGCGGTGGTACGCTTCCAGCGTCGCCACGGGTTAAAACCTGACGGCATCGTCGGCAAGCAGACCCGCCAGCGGATGAACCTCTCGCCATCGGCCCGCGCCGCGATCATCGAGACCAACATCCGCCGCCGGGAAAAGCTGCCGGCCAATCTGGGCGACCGCTTTATCCAAGTGAATATCCCCGGCTACACCCTTAACTATGTGGAACGCGACCGCATCAAGCTCTCCATGAATGTGGTGGTGGGTAAGAAGATCCACCAGACACCGGAGATCAATACCCGCGTCGCCCGCGTGGTGTTCAATCCCACCTGGACCGTGCCGCGCAGCATTCTGGTAAACGAGATTCTGCCCAAGGCCCGGGCCAACCCCCACGGCATGGAAAACCTGGGTTACCGGGTGGTCAACGGCAGTGGCGAGTACCTGCCCCTGAACAGCCAGAACCTGAAACGCGCGGCGGCCGGTGGCTTCCTGATGCGCCAGAAAGGCGGAGAGAAGAACATCCTCGGGCGGGTGAAGTTCGAGATCCCCAACTCGGATGAGATCTATCTGCACGACACCCGCGCCAAGAGCCTGTTCAGCCTCACCGACCGCGATTACAGCCACGGCTGTGTTCGCCTGGAAAAGCCCCGCCAGCTGGCCGAAGTACTGCTGCGGGACGAGCCCGGTGACTGGAGCCGCTTCCGCATTGAACAGCTCACCACCGGTGACGAGACCACCGAGGTGCGCATGAGCAAAAATGTGAAGGTGTATCTGACTTACTGGACAGCCTGGGTCGACGGCGAAGGTCGCATGAACTTCCGCCCGGACATCTATGGCAAAGACGGCCTCGCCGCCAACCAGTTCTAGGAACCCCTGATCAGATCCTCGATACCGCAGGCGGTGCCAGCAGGCGCCACCTGACACCAGACTTCTCTCACTGCCCACTGCCTGGCCGGGTGGAGGAACCACCCGGCACTCTTTCCCACCCCGATATTCGCCCTCCAGCCCCCGCCCAGCGGGCATATTCCGAATCAGCCCGAGAACCCACAAGCGCATACCCCAATGGTATTTGGCGCCAATCCGGTCACAAATTACCAATTAAGACACTGTGCACGCCGGCGCGTGCCGACGATTGAGTGGTGTACGGAGCGTGTCTATTGCTCCGCTAGCGACAGGGGTCAGCGATGGGTAGCAAGTTGGGACTTCCAGTCCGTCTTGGAGCGGCGATGGTTTTATCGCTTTCCATTGACACACTGGCAATGAATGACGAAAAAAAATCCGCACAGGAACAGTCTTCCGGATCATCGCAGGTGGAAACCCAGCAGGCGAAACAGCCTTCCGCCACCACACTTGCCTCTTACAGCCCCTACACCCCCTATGGACGCCAATATGCGCTGATGCGTGAGGAACTGGCGCGCTACCGCGCGCTGAGTGAGGGCGACGACTGGCAACCCCTGCCCGCAGGCCAGCCCCTGGCCCCCGGGATGCGGGACGAGCGGGTTCGCGTGCTGCGCAGTCTGCTGATGCAGTACGGGGACCTGGCACTGGTGGATGACATGGCCAAAGCCAGCCTGCAGGGGGCCGCTGACGCCGGCGACAGACCAACCAGTAAAAACCCGGCAGACCTGTACGACCAGCAGGTTCGCCACGCGGTGGAGCGCTTTCAGCGCCGCCACGGCCTGCGCGCCGATGGCATCGTCAACACGCATACCCGCAATGCACTCAACACACCACCCGCCAAGCGGCTGACCACGCTGGAAGCCAATCTTGCGCGCTGGCAGAAGATGCCCAAAGACCTGGGGCCGCGCTACCTGCTGGTGAATATTCCCGAGTACACCCTGCGTCTTGTGGAAGGCGAGGAAGAGCAGTACCGCATGCGCGTGGTGGTCGGAAAAACCAAACACCAGACACCCCAGTTGAGTACCCGCCTCACCCGGGTAGTGTTCAACCCCACCTGGACGGTACCGCGCAATATTGCGGTGCGCGAACTGTTGCCCAAAGGGACCGGCAACCTGTCCGCCGGCGGCTATCGACTGGTCAATAACCGCGGCAAATCCGTGCCCTTCAGTGGCGCCAACCTGCGCGCCCTGCGCCTTGGCAGCGTGGCGCTACAGCAGCGCGGCGGTGCCGGTAACGCACTGGGTCGCTTCAAGTTTGTGATCCCCAACCGCCAGGCGATCTTCCTCCACGATACCCAGAAAAAAAACCTGTTCGCTCGCAGCCAGCGCGCCTTCAGCCACGGCTGCGTGCGGCTGGAAAAACCCGACGAGCTGGCCCGTATTGTTCTTGCCCAGCAGGGGAATCCCGGCAAATGGGACAGCGACCGTCTGGCCCGCTACACCACCGGCAGCCGCACCCGCTCGGTGGCCCTGGATCAACCCATCCCGGTACACATCGTGTACTGGACCGCCTGGGTCGACGAAGAGGGACAGCTGAACTTCCGGCCCGATATTTACCAGCGCGACCAGCAAGCGGCCGAATGAAATCTGGGGGTAACCATGGGAATCGACATTTATACCAACCACACCAAGCGGAAACCCGAGTTCCGAAGTCACCGCTCGCAGCACTGTCACACACTGGCCGTGGTGGGCTTCTGCGCTCTGCTACCGCTGTTTGCCGCAGCGCAGATTGAGGCGCCCGCGCTTTCTCCCGCTCTTCCCGCAGCACCGAGCGAACAACCGCGCGAGCAATCTGGAGAGCAGAATGAAGAGCAGCTGGGAGCGACCACACCACGAGCGCCTGGCGCACCCGCAGAGCAAGTGACACCACCACCGGCAGCTGGAGAAAACCCCGCCCACGCAACGGAGTCCACCGGAAAAGACGGCGTAAAAGCCATCGACTTTGCCGCAACAGCGCGAGCCCTGCGCGAACAGGCCGCTCGCTATCGCCAGCTGGCGGATCGCTGGCAGCCGATTGCGGAGGGTACTCCTCTGCGACCCGGCGACCAGGGGCCCAGGGTCGCCCAGTTGCGCCGGATACTGAGCCAGTATGGGGATTACCGGGGTGCCCTGGGCCCGGTGATCGTCGAGACCGATATATCCGACCGCTATGACGCTGGGCTCCAGCGGGCGGTGGAATCCTACCAGCGCCGCCACGGTATGGAGGTCACGGGCCACGTTGATGCCGCCACCCTGCACGCACTCGCGCGCTCTCCCGTTGAACTGGCTGACACGCTGGAGATCAATGCCGAGCGCTGGGAAAAACTGCCGACAAACCCGGGCGAGCGCTACATACTGGTCAACGTACCGGACTACCAACTGCAGTTGATCGAAGGACAGCAGGTGGTCCTGTCGATGAAGACGGTGGTCGGCAAGAGCAGTAAACGCACACCCGATCTGACCACCAAAGTGGTCTCCGTGGTATTCAACCCCACCTGGACGGTACCCCGCAGCATCCTGCTGACAGACCTGCTGCCGAAAGCGCGCAACTTCCCCGAAGCCATGCACAAGCGCGGCTACCGGGTGGTCAAGTACGGCACCAATACCACCACACCGATCAACGAAGAGAGCCTCGAAAGCGCCGCTCGCGGCAAGGCCACTCTGCGCCAGATCGCCGGCCCCGGAAATACCCTCGGACGCGTCAAGTTTGTGATTCCCAACAAGCAGGCCATCTTCCTGCACGATACCCAGGCACAGAGCCTGTTCGAACTGCGTCACCGGGCGTTCAGCCACGGCTGTATTCGTCTGCAGCAGCCGGAAGAGCTCGCCTACGCTCTGCTCGGTAAACAGGGCTGGGACCGGACCCGGGTCGCGCAGGCCACCACCGGGGATGAGTCTGTCACCATCAAGGTGGACAAGCCCCCGCGCCTGTTTATCGCCTATCTGACCGCCTGGGTGGACACCCTGGGGCAGGTGCAGTTCCGCCCGGATATCTACCACCGGGACCGCTGAGGCACACCGGCACTAGCAACACCCAGTCAGTCACCATTTTCGGGGAGGTCGATATACCTCCCCTTCCCATTCACGCCACCGCCCCCACTCCCGCGAACTCGCCACCCAGGGCCGCAAACCGATGGCGAAACGCCGGGTTTCCGGCGCCAACTCCCCCTGTAGCACCGCCTTTTCGCGAGGCAAGTCGGATGTGTGTTCTCTCACCAATAGAAAACCCTATACCCGAAACCAAACAGTCACAGAAAAATAATTTCCCAATCATGACAACGCTGTCACTACATTTTCGAAACTTACCGGGAACCCGTAGGCAAAATAAAGTCGAGCCGCCTAGTGTGTTAGAAAAAAATATCCAGGTTATTTTTTGATCAATTCGTTATCAGAGGCGATCAGTTTGTAACCAAAGATTATTTTTTATACAGTGCAGACATCGCGAGAGGCACCGAAAGCATCTCGAAGACTAGAGGCTCACCAAGGGCACAACTCACTCAGACACCAAAGGCGGTAACAGGGTATGAAAGAACTTTCCAGACGCAGGTTTTTAGCAGTTTCTGCAGCTACCGCGGCGGCGGTTTCGGCCGGCCCCGCTATGGCAAAAGTGGGCAAGTCGCGCAATCTGAAGATGCGCAACCTGCACACCGGTGAACGCCTGAACACCGCCTACTGGGCGGATGGCGACTACGATAGCAGCGGCCTCAAGCAGTTCAACCGACTGCTGCGCGACCACCGCGCCAATGAGGTAACACGCATGGACCCGAAACTGTTCGACATCGTGTACAAGCTCAAGGAAAAACTGAACTACAACGGCGAGATCGAGATTATCTCCGGATACCGCTCGCCCAAGACCAACGCCAAACTGCGCGCCGCGGGCCGCGGTGTAGCACGACGCAGCTACCACACCCGTGGTATGGCACTGGACATCCGCATGCCGGGCGTCTCTCTGTCCAAGCTGCGCCAGGCGGCCATCAATCTGAAAGCCGGTGGCGTGGGTTACTATCCGAAGAGTAACTTTGTACACGTGGACACCGGTCCGGTACGCCGCTGGTAATCAGCGGCCTAGCCCGCCGCAAAACAGCGCGGCTGTTAAACCAGAAAACCCAGGCAGTGCCTGGGTTTTTTGCGCTTGTGAATAAGGTCATTCTTCGACCGGAATGGTCACACTCACCGGCGTCATCTCTTCCTCCCGGGCCGGTACCTTGGTGTCACCGGAGATCAGCCCCACCAGCTTTTCGACCTGCTGCCGGCTGCGCTGCAACTCTGCCGGCGCCGCCAGTTCAATAGGGTCTTCCATCTTCAGCAGCCGCTGTTCCAGCAGGCCAAAGGTTTCTGCCAGCGCCGCCACCTGATGACGATCCAGCAGCAAATCCGCCAGCCCGCTGCCCTCACCCGGCAGCCAGGCTACCTGCACATTGCGCAACATGGCCAACAGAGCCTGTTTGGAATTGGCCGCCAGCCCGCTTTCCACATCGCTCTCGGAGCTCTCCGGAATCCGCGGCAGTACCTGGTTGCGTAGCAGATCGATATGCGCCGCACGGATCCGCTGCACACGCGCCACCGGATCCCGTGCCAGATAGGGCTGGGAAAGGTCGTTGGCGGTCACCGGCCAGCGGTTGGCCAGTTGCGACAGATCCTCACTGATTCCCTGAGTAATCAGACGCGTCAATTCCCGGCGCCTGTTTGATGCCTGCGCCTTGGGCTCCTCGCCACCACTGGACTCACTGAACTGCTCCGCAGCGCGCTCGCTGGTGGGGCCCCACAACATGATCTCGAGGGCGTGAAAGCCGGTGCTCGCCTCCTCGTGGGCGGTAAGCCGGTGCTGCTTGCGCAGGTTGGTCAGGGTCAGTTCGATGGCGGTGTCATTGACGATACCGCTGGTGGAATAGCCCGGCACGGTATCCAGGTAACCGGCCTGAACCGGCCAGCTGTTCAGCGCCAGCAGCAGATCTTTGCCCTGCTGCTGCAGCTCTGCGGGGGCGAAGGCCACCTCGATAAACGGCATGGACGCAGAAAACTCCCGATGGGCATCCAGCCAGGCCAGCTTGGCGGACTCCAGATGGTCCTCCGTGGGCGCCATCAGCAATTGCGCCACCGCCCGCTCGAGGGCCTGGGCGGCTGCCTGGGCATCAATAATCTGAGCCTGCCCCGCCTGCCAGTACTCCGCCGAATAGGCATCCGCCGCCGAGGTGTCTACCGACTGGGCAGGTGCGGGGACAGATTCTGACTCTTCGGTGGTGGCAGTGGGCTTGCGTTCACATCCGCTGCCCAGTAATAAAAACCCGCTCAGCATGACGACTAGAGGCAGGCCGCGAGTTACGGCATTTTTTCGCTGTTCAAACAAACCCTAAGACCCTGTGTTGACACTTCTGGTTGAAATTGCGCCCGTCGTGGCTGCCCCTCGGCTACCACTCCAGTGCGCTGGCAAAATCTTCTGCATCGCCCCGCAGGCTGATCACCTTCCACCCGCGGCGCTGCGCTTCTTCGCGCAGCCGGTTATCCGGATCCACAGCAATGGGGTGTTCCACCTGCTGCAGCAACGGCAGATCGTTGATGGAGTCACTGTAAAACCATTTTTCGCCCTCGGCGTACTGCCCGTGGGCCTGCAGCCACTGGCGCAGGCGCACCACCTTGCCCTCCTGGAAGCAGGGCTCGCCCGCCACCTGACCGGTGAATTTTCCGTCGATCTCTTCCGGCTCCGTCGCCAGCAGGGTATCCACTCCCAGGCGCTGCACAATCGGCTCCACCACGAAGCGATTGGTGGCGGTGATGATCATGATGTGGTGCCCGGCATCGCGGTGCTTCCCGATCAGGGTTTCCGCATGAGGCAACCAGATTTCCCCGATCACCTCACGCATGAACTCCTGTTGTAGATTCTGCAACTGACCGCGCGAGAGCTGCGCCAGGGGCTCCAGAGCAAACGAAAGGTAGGCAAAAATATCCAGGGAGCCCTGTTGATAATCCCTGTAGAACCGGTCGTTCTCGCTGCGGAACCGCTCACCGTCCACACAATCACGCGCCACCAGAAACTCACCCCAGGCGTGGTCGCTGTCGCCACCAATCAGCGTGTTGTCCAGATCAAAAATCGCCAGTTGCACAGAAATCTCCTTAGTTGACTATAGGGCACCGGTGGCGCACAGGTTGCCCTGCCGGAAAATTTTTGCGCCGAATTCAGACCCGTTCACACCCGGGTGCGGACGGAGGTACCACTTCCGCTGGTTGCTGCCCCTGTTTCAGGGCGTGGGATTTTACCTTGCTGCCCAAGAGGTTACATCGACCACCTCACTGAATTGCCGTAAACCAGTCCCTGTGGAACAATGCAGGACATTATGGTGTGCTGGGGTTATTCCCTCCTGACGATTCGCACACCGAAAAAATTGAGGACGGTATTTTGGGCGACGGTAAGCAGACACCCGCCGGGCGCAAGCACCGCCGCAAACCCGCCAGATCTTCCGCGCGCAATGACCGCCAGGGCGGTGGCAAGCCCCAACGCAAGGCCGCCGCGGAAACCTCTGGTACCACTTCGGGCAACGACAGCAATATCGACAGCGAAGGCTTTCGCCCCAATGTCGGCATCATTGTTCTGAATGAGCGCGGCCAGGCTCTCTGGGCGCGCCGGGTAGGCGGAAAGGACGCGTGGCAATTCCCGCAGGGGGGCATCAACCCCGGCGAATCCCCGGAGCAGGCGTTGTACCGGGAACTCTATGAAGAAGTCGGGCTGACCCGAAGCCAGGTCACCTTGCTCGGCAGCACCCGCGGCTGGCTGCGCTACCGGCTGCCGCACCGGCTGGTACGGCGCCGCTCGGAGCCTTTGTGCATCGGTCAGAAGCAGAAGTGGTTTCTACTGCAGCTGAATGCCGAAGAAAGCAACATTAGTTTCAATAACGGTTACAAACCGGAATTTGATCACTGGCGGTGGGTGAGTTACTGGCACCCGCTCACCAAAGTGGTGACCTTCAAGCGGGAGGTTTACCGGCGCACCCTTACAGAGCTGGCGCCCACGCAAATACAATTGGAAAGACGCTGGCTGAAACGCGACCAGTAACCCGTACAGGCGGTGCCGCGATGAACGCCAGGCCCGCCCGGGAACGCGCCCAGCAGCGACGACGCCGGCATCAGGCCGGCACGGATTTCGGCGAGGAAAGCCATTTTGCTCGGATCACTGCGCAGTATTGTTCAGGAAGTTAACACCGCACGGGACCTGCCCTCGGCGCTGGATATCATTGTCCGGCGGGTGCGCGATGTTATGCAGACCAAGGTCTGCTCGGTCTATCTGCGCGACAAGCACTCCGGCAATTATGTATTGATGGCCACCGAAGGTCTCAACCAGGACGCCGTGGGCCAGGTACATATGGCCCCAGGGGAAGGCCTGGTGGGTAACGTGGCCACCCGCGAAGAGCCCATCAACCTGGAACACGCCGAGGCGCACCCCGCCTACCAGTACTTTCCCGCCACTGGCGAGGAACGGTTTTCTGCGTTTCTCGGCACCCCCATCATTCACCACCGCAATGTACTGGGTGTACTGGTGGTACAGCAGGCAGAGCGCCGCCGCTTTGACGAAGGCGAAGAAGCCTTCCTGGTTACCCTGTCCGCCCAGCTTGCCGGGGTCATCGCCCACGCTGAAGCCACCGGCGCCCTCGCCACCATGGGCCAACAGCGCAACGAAGCCAAATTCGCCGGCCTTGCCGCCTCGCCCGGTATCGCCATTGGCCGCGCGCATATCGTCGCGCCACCTGCCAACCTGGCCACGGTGCCTTTCGCCTGCTCCATGGACGTGGATGCGGAGCTGGCCCTGTTCCAGCAGGCCCTGGCCGCGGCGCGCAGCGAGATCCGCGAGGTGGGCGAGCGCCTCAAGAATGACCTGAACAAGGAAGAGCGCGCCCTCTTCGACGCCTATATCAGCATGCTCGACGACAGCTCCATCGCCGTCGAAGTGTGCGAGCGCATCCGCCAGAAACTCACCGCCAGCCGCGCCTGGGCGGAAGTAATGCTGGAACATGTGCGGCGCTTTGAAGCCATGTCCGACTCCTACTTCCGCGACCGCGCCGCCGATGTGCGCGACCTGGGTGCGCGGGTACTGATGCACCTGCGCCAGCAGGAACAGAGCCAGCGGGACTACCCCGCCAACACCATTCTGATCGGCGAGGAGCTGACCGCCTCGGTACTGGCCGAGGTTCCGCGGGAAAAACTGGCCGGCCTGGTCTCGGTCAAAGGCTCCTCCAACAGCCACGTCGCCATCCTCGCCCGCGCCATGGGTGTGCCCGCGGTAATGGGCGCACAGGAACTGCCCTGGGAGCAGGTCGACGGGGTCGACATGATCGTCGACGGTTACCGCGGCGACCTGCACCTGCAACCGGGCCCCGAGCTCCGGCGCCACTATGAAGCCATCGTCGCCGAAGAGCGCGAACTGGCGCGCAACCTCGACCACCTCGCCAAGCTGCCTGGGGAAACCGCCGACGGCCACCGGGTGCGTCTGTGGGTCAACACCGGCCTGATGGCAGATGTCGTGCGCTCCCTGGAACGCGGCGCCGAAGGTGTCGGCCTCTACCGCACCGAAGTCCCCTTCCTGCTGCGCGACCGCTTCCCCTCGGAGGAGGAGCAGCGGGAGATTTATCACGAACAGCTCGCCGCCTTCGCCCCGCGCCCGGTGACCATGCGCACCCTGGATATCGGCGGCGACAAAGCCCTTACCTACTTCCCCATCGAGGAAACCAATCCCTTCCTCGGCTGGCGCGGCATTCGCGTAACCCTCGACCACCCGGAAATTTTCCTCGGCCAGGTTCGCGCCATGATGAAAG
The DNA here is from genome assembly GCF_021165935.1 of Microbulbifer elongatus. NCBI lineage: Bacteria > Pseudomonadati > Pseudomonadota > Gammaproteobacteria > Cellvibrionales > Microbulbiferaceae > Microbulbifer > Microbulbifer elongatus. Next base: position 105,977 of record NZ_CP088953.1, read on the forward strand.
CGAGCCTCGGGCTCGACAACCTGCGCATCATGCTGCCGATGATCACCGGCGTCAGCGAAGTGGAAGCCGCTCGCAAGCTGGTCAACCGCGCTTACGACGAACTGATCGACGAAGGCTACGCCATCAAGCGCCCGCCACTGGGTATCATGATTGAAGTACCCTCCGCGGTGTATCAGGCCCGCGAACTGGCCAAGCGTGTGGACTTTATATCTGTGGGCAGCAACGATCTCACCCAGTACCTGCTCGCCGTAGACCGCAACAACAGTCGCGTCGCCAGTATCTATCACAGCTTCCACCCCTCCGTGTTACAGGCGCTGCTGCAGGTGGTCACCGCCTGTCACGAAACCAGCACCAAGATCGGCATCTGCGGCGAACTGGCCGGCGACCCGGGGGGCGCACTGCTGCTGGTGGCCATGGGCTACGACGTCCTCTCCATGAATGCCACCAACCTGCCGCGGGTGAAAGCGGCCCTGCGGGAAGTCAACAAATCCGACCTGGACCGCTTGCTACAACAGATACTGACCATGGAAAGCCCGGAGCAGATTGAAGAAAAACTGCACGGGTATTTGCAGGATCTGGGGATTGGCGGGCTGGTGCAGCCGCAGAAAGCGGAAGCGAGTTCAGACTCTTAATCTTGCTTTAACAGATAAAGTCAAAAGCGCAGGGGCGGATACCGCGTACAGCCTTGCGAGACCTTCCGCGAGAGGGACCTCGCGGAAGAGCCCCCATGGATGGGTTCACGGCGTGTCTCGCAAGGCTGTACGTGGTAGCCGCGCCGCCACTAAACCAGTTCAGAACGAAAAACGCCGGGCAATTGCCCGGCGTTTTTGTATCAGAGTCGACAGCGAATGATCAGTCGTCGTTCTCTGCCTTGTACGCGTCCGCGTCCAGCAGCTTGTCCAGCTCGCTCTCATCGCTCGGCTTGATCTTGAAGAACCAACCGTCATCGTACGGGCTGGAGTTTACGGTTTCCGGCTCGTCTTCCAGAGACTCGTTTACCGCAATCACCTCACCGGAAATCGGCGCGTAGATATCGCTGGCCGCCTTCACCGACTCAACCACACCGGCCTCTTCACCGGCAGACACCGTCTGGCCCACTTCCGGTGTTTCAACGTAAACCACATCACCCAGCGCATCCTGGGCGTGATCGCTGATACCGACGGTAACCGTGCCATCCTCTTCCAGCCGTGCCCACTCATGGCTGGAGGCGTATTTCAGTTCGCTGCGAATCTCGCTCATGGGTTCTTCCCTCAAATAAGCTCAAAAAAACCTGTAAACAGTGTATTCATTCGTCGGCCAAAAAGCCCAACTCCGTGCTCACACCAACGACTTGCCGTTGCGCACAAAACTCGGTTTCACCACCCGCACCGGAATCAGCTTCTTGCGGATTTCCACCTGTGCGGTATCACCTACCGTCACCGGCACCCGGGCCATCGCAATGGAAAAACCCAGGGTCGGAGAGAAAGTGCCGCTGGTGATGATACCGCGGCGATCACTGTCGTCCACCACAACCTGCTGACCAGCGCGCAGAACACCGCGTTCTTCCAGCACCAGGCCCACCAGCTTGTTTTCCACACCCGCGGCTTTTTCCTGCTCCAACGCCTCACGGCCAATAAACTGGCGGTCTTCCGGTTCCCAGGCGATAGTCCAGGCCATATTCGCCTGCAGAGGCGAAGTATCGTCGTCCATCTCGTGGCCGTACAGGTTCATACCCGCCTCCAGCCGCAGGGTATCCCGCGCCCCCAGGCCACAGGGTGCTACCCCCGCATCCGCCAGCGCGTGCCAGAAGCCTGGGGCATCTTCATTGTTCAGCATGATTTCCAGACCGTCCTCACCGGTGTAACCGGTGCGCGCCACAAACCAGTCGCCGCGGGAGACGCTGTTAAATACCTTCAGACCGTCGATTGCCGCAGTCCATTCGATGCCCAGCACCTGTTTTACCTTACCGATGGCCTCAGGTCCCTGGATGGCCACCATCGCCAGATGCGGGCGCTCGGTCAGAGTTACATCAAATGCCTTGGCCTGCGCGTTCATCCACGCCAGGTCCTTCTCACGGGTGGCACAGTTCACCACCACGCGGTAACCGGGATCGCGCAGGTAAACAATCAGGTCGTCCACCACACCGCCTTTCTCATTCAGCATACCGGTGTACAGTGCCTTGCCCGGGTTGCCATCCAGCTTGGCCACATCATTGGCCAACAGGGTGCGCAGGTAATCGCGGGCACTTTCGCCATCCACATCCACCACGGTCATGTGGGACACATCAAACATGCCGGCGGCCTGGCGCACCTTGTGGTGCTCTTCCAGCTGTGAACCGTAGTGCAACGGCATATCCCAGCCACCAAAGTCCACCATTTTGCCACCCATGGCAACGTGGGCATCGTAGAGCGCGGTTTTATTTCCCATTCTGAGCAGAATCCCGTGTCAGTTATTGTCTATCGAGCATATGCCTGAAAGCCGCGTATTCTAACGGTCGCGTCACCGGGCTTACCAGATGCCGATACTCTGCAAAGACTAGCAGCCGCAGTGAAAAATATGCTTTGCCTGGGGTTCCGGAGCGCAATGTCAGCCGCCGCCGTCTCTCCCGCAGCTGAACAGGCAACGCCCACCGGGCTGGTAATCGAGCGCTCGCTATATAAATATGCGAAAAAAGAACTTTTGGCGCTAAAGGGTTTGCAGTAGCTTTAGCCGTCAAACGAGCCTGAAGGGCTCTGGTTTCACGCTCTCTATTAAAAAATATACCGCTATGGACTGGTCTGGCTGGTTTTCCCTGATTCTCGTTTTCGCCGTACTGGCCACCCTGATCCTCACCCGGGTACACGCTTATCTGGTAATGATGGCAGCGCTCACTCTGCTGAGTGTTACCGGGATATTGTCGCCGGAAGAGGCTCTGTCCGGCTTCAGCAACAGCGGCCTGATTACCGTCGCCGCCATGTTTGTGGTGGCCACCGGCATCCACGCCTCCGGCGGTATCGATATGATGGTGAAGCACCTGCTGGGGCGCCCCAAGACCACCCGCTCCGCCATGTTGCGGGTCTTCGCACCGGTGGTGGCCCTGTCTGGCTACCTGAACAACACCCCGGTGGTCGCCACCATGATCCCGGCGCTCAATGCCTGGGCCAAGCGCATTGATATCGCGCCCTCCAAGCTGATGATTCCGCTCAGCTACGGCGCCATCCTCGGCGGTACCCTGACCCTGATCGGCACCAGCACCAATCTGGTGGTCAATGGCCAGTATCAGTCGATCACCGGCAATGAGGGCTTCTCGCTGTTTTCCATTGCCGCGGTGGGTCTGCCGGCGGCGCTGGTGGGCGTGGCGTTTATGCTGATCTTCTTTCCCCGCTGGCTGCCGGACCGCCGCGAGAAGCAGCCGTTTGGCAACCTGCGGGAATTTACCCTGGAAGTGGCGGTGGACAGCAAGGGGCCGCTGGTGGGCCAGACCGTGGAAGACGCGGGGCTGCGGGGGTTGCGCCGGGTCTATCTGGTGGAAATCGACCGCGACAACCGGGTGATCACGCCGGTGCGGTCCGGAGAAATACTGCGCGGCGGTGATCGACTGGTGTTTGCCGGCGACACCGAGGCCATTTCCGATCTGCTGCGTATGCGCGGCATTGTGCCCTCGGATCACGATCACGACGAGGCGGCGATCAAAGGCAGTTTTGAGCAGCGCAGCCTGGTGGAGGTGGTGGTCTCCCCACACTGCGAAGTGATCGGCAGCACCATCCGCGACGCCCAGTTCCGCAAACGCTACGGCGCCGCGGTGCTGGCAGTGGCGCGCCAGGGGGAGCGGGTTTCCGGCAATCTGGGTAGCACCAGGCTGAAAGCCGGTGACACATTACTGCTGGAGGCGCGCCCGGGCTTTGTACTGCGCCAGCGCTACAGCAAGGACTTCCTGCTGATCAACGATCTGGAAGCGGAGAGTCCCCGTCACGAGAAAGGCCTCACCGCCTGGCTGATTCTGATCGCCATTGTGCTGTCCGCGGGTTCCGGTCTGATCAGTATGCTGAACGCGTCTCTGATCGGCGCCGGCGCCATGCTGGTAACACGCTGTTGCTCGGTCAACCAGGCGCAAAAGAGTCTGGACCTGCCGGTACTGATCACCATCGCCGCGTCCTTTGCCCTCGGGGTCGCCCTGCAGAAAACCGGTGTAGCAGCGATGCTGGCGGAAGGGGTAATTTCCCTGTCTGCCGGCCACCCCTGGCTGATGTTGATTCTGGTGTACCTGTGCGTTTCTCTGCTCACCGAGATGGTCACCAACAACGCGGCGGCCATCATTATGGTACCGATTGTTCTGCAGATTACTGCCAGCGCCGGGCTCAACCCGGAGCCGTTTATGTTTGCAGTGATGATGGCGGCCTCGGCCAGCTTCGCCACGCCACTCGGTTACCAGACCAACCTGATGGTATACGGCCCTGGTGGCTACCGTTTTTCCGATTACCTGAAAGTGGGTATCCCCATGAACCTGCTGGTTGGTGCCGTGACCATTACGGTATTGCTGACCAACTGGAACCTGGTTTTGGGGTGACCGTTAACGGGTCGATCCAGGCACAAATATTTCTGGCGCGGCGGCGCGAGCGGGGTTATAAAGTCCACCCTGTTCAACCCGCTGCGCCTGGCACCATGCCAACTTCCCTTCCTGCGCAGCTTTTGCGGAACCGATCTGTTTGAACGCTGCATTTTCCACTGCGGAACTACTCCCGCAGGCTGATTCCGAGCGCGAATGGCGCCGTGGCCCTGATGGCGACGATCCACTGGACCGCATTGCGTCCGCTCTGCGAGAGACCGGCTACATTGTGCTGCCGGCACCGCTGCCGCCTTCCCTCTTGGGTTCCATGTTGCGGCATTTCCGCTCCATTGACCGCACGCGCTTTCAGTCCGCGGGCATTGGCCGGGAACAGGAGCACCAGCTGAACCAGTTTGTGCGTACGGATGAGATTTTCTGGCTGGACCGTTCCAATCCGGCGGTGGCGGCGTATCTGAGCTGGGCGGAGACGTTGCGACTGGGGCTGAACCGGCGGCTGTTTCTGGGGCTGTTCGATTACGAATGCCACTATGCGCGCTACGATCGCGGCAGTTTTTACAAGAAGCATATGGATGCGTTCAAAGGCACGACCAACCGGGTGGTCAGTACGGTGCTCTACCTGACGCCGAACTGGCAGCCGCAGGATGGCGGTGAATTGCAGATCTATGCACCGGGTTCTGATGAGGTGATCGAGAAGGTGGCCCCGCGGTTCGGGCAGATGGTGATTTTCCTTTCCGAGGAATTCCCCCACGAAGTCCTCACCAGCCACCGCCCCCGCTACAGTGTTACCGGCTGGTTCCGGGTGAACAACAGTCTTGGGGAGAATATCGACCCGGCCCGATAGATCTTCGTAGCCGGTCCTGTGGCGGCGCTGCTACCACCGGCGAGCTTATGAGACACGAGCTGGGCGCCCCCCCTCAACCCATCCATGGGGGCTCTGCAAAAACATCCTGTTTTTGAAGGTCTCATAAGCTCGCCGGTGGTATCAGCGCCTTCGCATAAACCTCTGAGGCACTAATGCACCGCCACTTCCCGAACCATCGCCGCCATATTCGCCGGACGATCAATAGGGAAATCGAGGTGCAGGCGCGCGCTCACATCTTCCGCACTGATCACTCCACGCACGTGGTGGTTGTCGGTATCCACAACCAGGCAATGGCGCTGTCCACTCTGGCGCATGGCGAGCAGTACGTCGCGAATTTTTGCCCCCTGCAACTGGCCAAGCTTCATTTGCTGCAATTGGTTGCGGCGCTGCATTAGATCGCCCACGGTCAGGTCGCCGCGCACATGTCCTGCCGCCACCCGCTGCATAACTCTCTGGTAAGAGACGTCTTCGGCGGTGAGCAGCCCGATAAAATCTCCGCGATGATCCATCACCAGTACCCAGGCCAGGTGGCCGGTGCGTAACACCTGGGCCGCGTCCAGTGCGGAGACCGAGGCGGTGAGTACCGCGGGGTGGTGTTTTTTGAAGTCGGTGACAAATTTCAGTGCGGGCGAGTCCAGGCTCAGTTCGTGAAATTCTTCCGGGAATACCAGTTTGTCCAGGTCTTGCAGGGGAGCCAAATCCAGTTTTTTCATGGCAATACTTCTCTTTTTTTCGGGCGCACGCTGCCGCTGTCGGGGCGGACGAAAAAGTACGCGCGCGTAGCCCGATAATGCATAAGTCATTGAACGCACAGAAAGCGCGGTCAATACCGGTGATTTAAAGGATAAAAAAGAAAGGATTACCGGGCGGGTGGCCCGCGGATGGCGTGTGCGCCAGGGGCTACGGAAAAGATGGGAGATGCAAACACTTTCGCCGGCGCAGCCGCCGGCGTCTGCAAATCGAAAGCGGTCTGAGGGGCAACCGCAGCCGAATCTTTCTCGATCTGTGGCGGTTCGCCGTCGCGCTGCAACAGGACTCGCACGACATTGTCGGCGGAATCCAGCTGCACTCCCGCCGGCTCTGCGCGGCCTTCGGCGCAGAGCAGCAGGGATTGCATCAGTATCAGCAGGATTCCGAAACGCACGCTACAGATCTCTAAAGGGTCTTAAAATTTTCTCGGTAGTCGTTATGCGTCCTGCCCCTATGTTATTCAAGGGGCTTGCGACGAATGGTTTATTTTTTTGGTTTTTCCGACGATCCTTCCTCACCGTCTGGCGCAGGTGGTTCCTCGCCGCCAGTCGCCTGCTGTTTCAATTGATCAACCTGGGCCTTCACCTGCTGCTCCAGTTTTTCCTGTGGCCACTCGTCGTCCTGCTCCTGCTGGGCTGACTCATCCACCCGCAGCCCATGACGCTTGGCACGCAGCCGCCACAGCCGCTTGGCCACCTGCTGTCGATCCGGGGTTTTGTCGGCTTCATCGACAATCTCCTCTCCCAGCAGCGTTTCGAGAATATCCTCCAGTGCAACCAGCCCCTCCAGGCTGCCGTATTCATCGACTACAGCACTGATCTGCACACGGCGAGACAGCATTTTTTGAAACACCTGATAAATGGGTGCGGTTTCCGGCAGCATCAGCAGGTCGCGGCGCAGGTTACGCAGGGTGCCCTCAAGATCACCGCGGGCGTAGGCCTGCAGCAAATCCTGCTTGAGCACGAACCCCACCACCAGATCCGGATCATCCTGTTCGAACACCGGAATACGGGAGAAGCGGCTCTTTTCCACCTGTTCGTAGGCCTCAGCCACCGTCATATTCTGAGACAGGGAAAACACTACCGTGCGCGGCGTCATGACTTCGCGTACCGAGTGGTCGCGCAAAGTGAAGAACAGATTGTGCAGAATGCTCGACTCGCGACTCTCCAGCTGACCTTCCGCCTCGCCAATTTCCGCCATCACGGCAAATTCTTCGCGACTGAAGCCCGTCAGGGTAGTGCCGTGGGCGAGACCGCGGGTCAGCCACTCTGAAAGCCACACAAATGGCTTCAGGATCATGACCAGGTAACGCAGGGTGTAAGCAGTGGTCGGCGCCAGTTGCCGCCAGTAAACGGCCCCGAGGGTCTTCGGAATGATCTCTGAAAACACCAGAATCAGCAGGGTCAGTATGGCGGAAGCAATGCCCAGGTACTGGTTGCCAAAGACCGCCGCCGCCTGCGCACCGGCGCCCGCGGCACCCACGGTATGGGCGACCGTATTGAGAGTAAGAATCGCGGCCAGTGGCGCGTTGATATCCGCTTTCAGCTCGCTCAACAGCTTACCGGAGGCGTGTCCCTCCCGCTCCATCAGCTGAATATAGGGGCGGGTGACACTCAGGATTACCGATTCTGCGATGGAGCACAGAAAGGAAAATCCCAGGGCGACAAGGACGTAAATGATCAGTAGTAGCATTGTCTGTCAGAAAGGTTGCCGGCGATGGTGACTCGCATCATCGGTGTTTTTCGGCGGCGGCGCAAAGTATCGGCTGCCACCTACCAGGCAAAACGCCAGCCCCAGAACAACACCCGCGGCAAAACCACCCACATGCGCGGCATTGGCGATCCCCCCGGGAATAAAATAATCCACCACACCCAGCATACACACCAGCAACCAGACTACCGATAACCACAGCAGTGCCACCGGCACGTCGCGCCACCGGGGCTGCCAGCGCTGAATGACCAGGGCACAGCCGATCAGCGCATAGACCACACCGGACATACCGCCAAACAGATTCTGCGGGGAGGTGTAATACTGTGCGAGATTGGCCGCAGGTGCGCTGATCAATACCAGTACAGTAAACCAAAGAGAACCGGCCCGAGCCTCCAGTGAGCGGCCAACGATCCAGATACCCAGGCCGTTAAACAACGCATGGGGAATCGAAAAATGCACGATTGCCGGCGACCACAGCCGCCAGTACTCACCCTGGGCCAGATGCATACCCAGAGTGCTGCCGGGCAGCGCGCCATTGCCTTTCGGTTGCGGAAAAATAACCAGCGGCTCTGCCCAGCCCTGGCGCAACATAAACCAGCCGATAAAACAAAGCACAATCAGCAGAAGTGACACCGGTGTCTGACGCAGTGGCCACGGCGGAATCACACCGGCAACCGGTGCTGTTACTTCGCCGGTAGCGCCTTCCGGAGTCTGTTGTTGAGGGTGCTGTTGAGAATCTTCCGGGGTGTTTTCCCGAGTGCCCTCCGCGGTATCGCGCTCGTCAGTTGCGCCGGCTTGCGCATTCACAGCGGACGACACCGGCGGAGGCTGTGCAGCGTTATCGTGCACGTGCACACTGACCTGCGCCAGATCGACCGCACCTTCCTGCCAGCGCGCCAGCAGCTGCCGCATGGGATCGACAAGTTGCGGCGCGAGACTCGCCACAACCTGGTGATTGTTTTCTTCGGTAATACGCAGGGGCAATTGATGGCGGCGAATAAAATCTGCCACCGGTGACAGGTCCTGGCCAAGTGGAAAATCGCAAACGGTGATCCAGTGGTTCAAGCAACGCCCTTATTCATCAGTGCTCAGGTAAAAGATGTGGGAGACTCTAACAAAAAACGCGGCCATTGCGCCGCGTTTTTGAAGCTGCTTCCCCGCAGGATTCATACGGACATGGCGCGCATGATGATGCGTTTTTTCAGCATCGGACTCGCGTCTACCATGCTGAGACCCGTATTACGCAGCCAGCGCCAGTGCAGGTCGCCCGCGCCAAACAGCGATTTGAAGGTACTCATCGCCTTGAGCGTGGACGCGTTCTCGCCGCGACGACGGCGTTGATAGCGGGCCAGTACCGAAGCGTGTGCCGGTGAGATATTGCGCTCCAGTGCGCGTCCCACCTCCTCCGCCAGTACCCGGGCATCCATCATGCCCAGATTAACGCCCTGCCCGGCAAGGGGATGAATACTGTGTGCCGCATCGCCTACCAGTACCGCGCCGGGGCCGTAGTAGGCTTCCGCGTGACGGGCGCGCAAGGCAAAGGAAAAACGCTCACCCACGGCTTCGATACCACCGAGACGGCTTTCAAACGCCTTCTCCAGATTCAGGGCGAAAGCCTTGTCGTCCAGCATCACCAGCTCGCGGGCAAGGCTGTCGTCCGCAGACCAGACCACCGCGCAGTGGCGGTCATCGCCCAGGCCGGACAGCGGCAGAAAGGCCAGCGGCCCGGTATCCAGAAAACGCTGCCAGGCAGTATTCTGATGAGACTTTTCACAGCGCGCCACACACACCAGCGCTGTCTGCTGATACTCCACGTCCCGCGTGCGGATACGCAGCAGGTCCCGCACCCGCGAGCGCACACCATCGGCCCCGACCAACAGGCGCGTGGTCAGCACCGGAGCCTGTTCCTCCAGCCCCTCGACCTGCCCGCGATTGGGGTTGCGCGACTGCAGATGCCAGAGGCCGCAATCGCGCCACCAGCTCTCCAGTTTGAAGCCGGTCACCAGATCCACGTTGGGCAGCTCATCGATACGCTGGCGCAGGGCCTGAAGGATTACGTTGTTTTCCACAATATGCCCGAGATTTGGCAGCTTCACATCGCGGCAGTCGAAATACACCGAGCCGGTTCCCTCCGCATCCCACACGCGCATCTGGGTATAGGGGCACTCGCGTTTACCGGCAATCAGTGACCAGGCGCCGGTCTCTTCCAGCAGTTCTCGCGAGGCTTCGGTGAGAGCCACAACCCGCGCGTCGTAAGTGTCGGGACGCACCTGCGGTGTCACCGGCGATGCTTCCAACAGCGAAATCCGCAACTGTGGATAACGCACCGCCAGCAGGGCCGCCTGTGCCATACCCACCATGCCACCACCGACAATGGTTACGTCCATTCGCTGTCTGTTCATACGCAGATCGTCTCCGGAATGAAGAAATATGAAGGTATTGAGTGACCGCTGCATCGGTCATACCGAGAATCCGAACCTTTATAGTGTGCGGCGCGCCTAAGGAGTAATTCCTGCTGCCTGGCGGGCAAATGCTCCACGGCCCGCCGGTGTCAGCGCCAGCCCCAGCAGCCCCAGCTGCCGCAACCCACTGGTCAGAAGACTGCGCGAGGCGAACAGTGGGGGAATCTTGTCGCTGAAGCCGATAGTGAGCTGCTGGTCATGTTGACGTTCGCGCCAATAGGCCTCCAGTAAGTCTAGCTCGCCCGGCCCGCTATGGGCGAAATCCGGGCCTTTCTCCGCCATTGCCCGACCAATGGTACGAGCCAGACCGTCGCAATCCCGCAGTGTCAGATTAAAGCCCTGCCCGGCCACCGGATGCAGGAAGTGGGCACTGTTGCCCACCAGTACCACACCGCGGCGCACCTGTTCACGGGCCAGGGACAATGTCAGGGGATAGTGATGCAATTTGCCCGTGCGAATGATTCTGCCCGCACGCCAGCCGAAGGTACGCTGCAGTTGCTGAATAAATTCAGTCTCCGGCAGTGTCGCCAGAGACGAGTACCCACCGTTCTCACAGGTCCAGACCAGCGCCGCGCGATGCATGCCCGCTCTTTTCGGCAGAGGCAGCAGTGCCATGGGGCCGGTTTCGGTAAAGCGTTCAAACGCGATGCCCCGATGATCTTTTTGCAGCCCCACGGTGGTAACCAGCGCCTGCTGCTGGTAGTCCACCTTTGACGTGGCGATACCGAGGCGTTCACACAGCGCGGAGCCCGCGCCATCGGCGACCACCAGCAGGCGGGTCTGCAGGCGCGCGGTGTTACCCGCACGGGAAACCTCCAGCTCGGCCCCCGGCGCGCGCATGGCTACTGCGCCGACTTCCGCATTATCCACCACCTGCACCGGAGTGTTTTTCAGCGCCCGATACAGCAGTGGGCCGAGCGCGGCGTTTTCGATAACCGCACCGAGCATACCGTCAAAACTCGCGGCTTTTTCCCGCCCCGCATCGAGACTGGCTCCAAGGCTGTGACCGCGATCGGAAACCTGCACCTGGCGGATGGGCGCGGCGAATTCCCGCAGGGACGGCCACAACCCCAGTTGCGAAAAAATCCCCAGGCTGCCGGCTGCGATAGCGGTAGCGCGGGTGTCGAAACTTGGCAGATTGAGCGGCGCATCCACCCCGCCAACCGGCTGACGTTCCAACAGGGTGACGCTCAGCTGCGGGCAGTGATGGGTCAGTAACAGTGCGAGGCTGGCGCCGGCCATACCGCCACCGACAATCGCCACATCCGTCGTCTGCATAGATGCACTCACAGCAGCGCCTCCTGAACAAGGTCACCCGCACGCATCAGATGTTCGATATCGCCAATGGTTTTCGGCGCTGCGGCAGAAAGCACGGTGTTCCCCGTGCGGGTTAACGCCACGTCGTCTTCAATACGAATGCCGATACCGCGGAATTTATCCGGCACCGAGGGCATGTCCACGCCGATATAGATTCCCGGTTCCACGGTCATGACCATTCCCGCCTCCAGCTGTCGCCACTGACCGTGCACCTTGTAGTCCCCCACATCGTGAACATCCATACCCAGCCAGTGGCCCACGCGATGCATGTAAAAAGGCCGATAGGCACCGGACTCGATAAGCCCGGATACTTCCCCCTGGAGCAGCCCCAGGTCCTTGAGTCCCTGCACGATAACTTCCACACTGGCGAGGTGTGGCTGATCCCAGTCATTGCCCGGCGCACACTGCTCGATGGCCGCCAGCTGGCTGGCGAGTACAATTTCATACACCGCTTTCTGCGGCCCACTAAAATGCCCATTCACCGGGATGGTGCGGGTGATATCCGCGGCGTAACCGCGGTATTCACAGCCCGCGTCGATCAGTACCAGGTCACCATTTTTCAGGGCCGCGTTATTGTCGATGTAGTGCATCACCAGAGCATTGCGGCCACTGCCAACAATGCTGGGGTACGCGGGCTCACGGGCACCGGCTGTGGCGAAGGTGTGCAACAGCTCGGCTTCCAGCTGGTATTCGTACAAGCCTGGGCGGCACAACTGCATCGCTCGACAGTGTCCCTGCGCACTGATTTCCGCAGCCCTGGCCATCAGCCGAATTTCCGCGGCGCTTTTGTACAGACGCAGATCGTGCAACAGCGGGTCGAGACTGCGCATCTGCGGCGCGCCACTGCTTCCGGGGGCATTTTCTATAGCGTGTAGATACGACTGCAGGCGCCGATCGAGCTGTGGAAAACGGCCCATGGTGTAGCAGATAAAGTCTCTGCCCTCCAGCAGTCCCGGCAGAATGTCATCGAGGTCGCCGATGGGAAAAGCATCACTCAGCCCGCACTGTTCAGCGGCCTGCTCTGGCCCGAGACGCGGGCCGTCCCACCGCTCTTTTTCTCCATCGCGCTCACGGCAGAACAGCAAGGTTTCCCCCTGAGCCCGCCCCGGAGCAAGCACCAACAGAGATTCGGGTTCATCAAACCCGCTCAGGTAGAGAAAATCACTGTCCTGACGAAATCGAAAATAGGTATCCCGGGAGCGCAGCTGTTCCCGCGCAGACGGCACAATTGCCACGCTGTTTTCCGGCATGGCGTCCAGCAGACGCTGGCGACGGCGGGCGTATTCGGCTTTGGTAATGTTCATTCGCAGACCACGGAACTTGAGTCAGGGAAAAGTCGCTAAGCGCCCCGCGGAGCTTCAGTGCAGGGTGGGCCCGGCAGCCCCATTATCCGCGGCTCCCGGCTTCCGGCCGGCGGCGCTATTGCACTCCACAAAAATATTCAGCGCTCCCATACGCACATATTCCTGCACTTCGAACAGCTGGCGCTCCTGCTCCACATCATTTTCCATACCTTCGGCATCCAGTTGGGCAATCTCAGCCATATCTTTCAATGCCTCACTGCTGGTGGGCAACAGTTCACCGGTATATTTACCGACACCGAAACCATGCAGAAATCCCTCGCACCAGAGGCACAGGGTCTGACCGCGCTCGGCCAGCTCATCGCTGTCGCTCAGCAATGGCTGAAATGAAAAATCTTTATCGGTGAAATCCGCCAGACTCTGGTCAACCAGCGACTGTATTGCGAGGTCGAGATCTGCAGGCACCGCCTCCAGATCGAGAAAATCCGCCGTCTCTTTCTGCCAACGCGACGCACTTGGACGGGCTCCTGCCGCCAGCACACCGCAAATAAATCCATGCAACTCGCTGGGGCCAATGTTGCCGCCGGCGGCGACAATCGGGTTTGCCAGGTCGTCGAACGCGATTTTCTTTACGGGCTTTGCAGATCCAGCGGACATAAACACTCCAAAAACATAGACGCTACGGCAAACGATATGCCGAAAATTTGAACGGCCGCCAAGAATTCGCACAAGTCTCACGGGATAATCCGACGACAACAACCGAATGTGTGATTATTTCACCAAACTGGTGAAATATTGGCTAGGCAACGGCCGGCGCGAACTTGAGTACGCACAAACCGTAATAGTAGGTAATTGACCCTAAAATTCACCGGCAATATAGTAGCGGAATCCCCCGGCTAAGGAACCTTTGTCAGGTTTTTGTCAGGTTAACGGAGCGGGCGGCGCACTGAATACGCAGGAATTATGGACAAGATACAGGCGTTAGAACTCAAGCTGGATACTCTGATCCAACAGTATCAGCAGCTGGCTGCCGATAACCGTGCCCTGCGCGAGCAGGAAGGTCAGTGGCAGGAGGAGCGGCAACGGCTGATTAAAAATAATGAAATTGCCCGCACGCGCGTGGAAACCATGATCAATCGCCTGAAGGGCCTGAGCCAAGAAAACGCATGAGCAGTAAACCCAATCACTCCGTCGCGGTCACCATACTCGATAAAGAGTACCGGGTAGCCTGCGCCGAAGACGAGCAGGCCGGCCTGCAGGCATCGGCAAAACTGCTCAATGAGCGCATGGCCAAGATTCGCAACGGCGGCACCGTGATCGGCGCGGAGCGTATTGCCGTAATGGCGGCATTGAATATCGCCCACGAACTGATCCAGGCCAAAGCCGGTCTGGCGCGCCAGCCAGTGGAAGAACAGATGCTCGACCGCCTGCATGAAAAAGTTCAGGCGGCACTGAGTAAATTCGACAAACCCTGAGTTACACAAATAGCCAATTGCCTTCCCTGAATTCGCTGCAGTTCGCTGCGTTTCGCTCCACTTCAAATGCTTTTTCTTCCATCGCAGTCGGCACCCTTGACGATTGCGAAAAAGACCGTTTTGGCGCGAAAGTGCGTTTAGCCAAGACACGCCTCAAGAGGTATACTGCTTACTCGCCCTGAAGTGTTGGCCAGTTGACTATGTCCTGAGCCGATAATTTCACCCTGGAGGTTCCCAGCGAGTGTTGGTGTGCAAGTCCGCCATGTAGCGGAAAGCCTTATGCATTCCGGGAACCGCCACCTTGAGCCTTACGGTTCAAGGCTATGTCTTCAGCCGCATCTTCGGGGCTCCTAATTCTTGATGCCATGACGGTGGAACCCACACCTCCATGACCGCACCCTCCGCGTCGTTTACGCCCGCATCCAAAGCCCAACTGCGCAAACAGATTCGCACCGCTCGGCGCGGGTTGACGCCGAATCAGCAGCGCCAGGCCAGTCGGCGCCTGTGCCAACGCCTGGCACGCAGCCCGGAAATACGACGGGCACGTCACATCGGCATCTATTGGCCGATGGATGGGGAAATCGATCCGCGCCCGCTGCTGGCCCGCTTTCCGGGCAAGCATTTCTACCTGCCCGCGCTCCCCCGCCCTGGACGCACCACCATGACCTTTATCCACTGGCCCGGAGCACAGCTGCGCTACCGCAACCGCTACGGGATTCCGGAGCCGGTAGTCGGGCGCGGCGCAATCCGCGCCCCGCAGAAACTGGATCTGGTGCTGGTTCCGCTGGTGGCCTTTGATCCCACCGGAGCACGTCTGGGTATGGGCGCGGGCTACTACGACCGTACCTTTGCTTTCAAACATTTGCGCCCCGGGAGCGGTCCGCAGCTGGTGGGCGTGGCGCACCAGTTACAGTGCGTGACTCGGCTGCCGGCCGAAAGCTGGGATATTCCTCTGGCGCTGGTTGCCACGGATCAACGCCTGTACCGCTGCCGCTGACTGACCCGACCGCCGATATTCGGATACAAAAAAGCCGGCCTCTGTTTCCAGAGTCCGGCTTTTTTGCTTGGCATAGAACGCCTGCGGGCGGAGTGGTCAGCGAGTGACCACTCCCTGCTGAAGGGCTGCCGGGACGTCGGCCTCTTCCTGGTCGGAGGAGAACACCTCGGTCAAGCCGCTGCTGCTCAGCAGTACGCCCGCAACAAAGACAACTACTGCGAGTGTCAATGCATCGGGTTTCATGGGGACCATCCTGTAGATCTGAATTCTTGTTGTTTTCGGTATCTTTTTTACGCCTGGTGATCTGCGCCACCAGTGGTGATTTGGACCATCGCCATTCGGAAAGTTCCACAACGCCAGAAATATCTGCGCCGTTGATTTACCGGTCCGAATATGACTACCAAGGGCCAATCACCGGTCAAAAGATACTCGATCAGTGGCCAAATAGTAACCCGTCAAGGGCTTTTTTTTGAGAGATCCCTCACAAATTGAAGACTGCAAGTTAGACAGAGCCAGTTTGGTGATCTACCCATCGCGAATATTGGCGACAGGCGCACATTTCTCTGCCGCATTCAGCCCTTCTGCGCCAGGAAAAAGCGGTACGCCGGGTTTTCCGTCTCATCCCAGAAGGGGTAGTGCAAGCGGTCGAGCAGCGCATTGAGCTCCGCGCGCTCGTCTTCCGCCACTTCCAGCCCCACCAGCACACGGCCGTAAGCGGCGCCGTGGTTGCGGTAGTGGAACAGCGTAATGTTCCAGCGCCCGGCCAGCTGCTCGAGGAAGTTTCGCAAGGCACCGGGGCGCTCTGGGAACTCGAAACGGTACACCACCTCGTTATCCACACCCGGGGCGCGACCACCCACCAGGTGGCGGATATGCAACTTGGCCATCTCGTTGTCGGTCAGGTCCGCGACCTGATAACCGTCGCCCTCCAGCTGGCTCACCAGCTGGGCACGGTCCGCATCGGTGGCAACCTGCATCCCCACGAAGATATGCGCTTCACCGGAATTGGCGTACCGGTAGTTGAACTCGGTAATCGCGCGATCGCCGAGATCGCGGCAGAACTGCAGATAGCTGCCCGCCTTCTCCGGAATGGTCACCGCCAGCACCGCCTCCCGTTTCTCACCGATTTCGGTGCGCTCGCTGATGTAGCGCAGGCGGTCAAAATTGGTATTGGCGCCGCTGCACACGGTCGCCAGGGCCTGGTTTTGCTCGCCACTCTGTTCGGCGTACTTTTTCAGGCCAGCGAGGCCCACGGCGCCGGCGGGCTCGGCGATGGAGCGGGTATCCTCAAAAATGTCCTTGATCGCCGCACAGATCTCGTCGGTAGTCACCGTAATGACACCGTCGATGGTCTCCCGCAGCACCCGATAGGTTTCCTCGCCAATCTGTGCCACCGCCACGCCATCGGCAAACAGGCCTACCTGGGGCAGACGCCCGTCGCGGCTGCCCTGGTCCATGGCGAGTTTGAGACAGGCGGCGTCTTCCGGCTCCACGGCGTACACCTTGATCTCCGGGCGCACATACTTGATATAGGCCGCCATACCCGCGGCCAGACCGCCGCCACCGACCGGAATGAACACCGCATCCAGATGGCCCGGCTGCTGCCGCAACAGTTCCATCGCCACAGTGCCCTGGCCGGCGATCACGTCCGGATCGTCATAGGGGTGGATAAACACCAGGCCGCGCTCTTCCACCAGCTGTCTGGCCAGGGCCGCGGCCTCGTCAAAGGTGTCCCCATGCAACACCACTTCCGCGCCGCGCATGCGCACCGCGTTGACCTTGATCGCCGGTGTGGTGGACGGCATCACAATGGTGGCGCGCACGCCCAGCTGCTGCGCCCCCAGCGCCAGCCCCTGGGCATGGTTGCCGGCGGAAGCGGCAATCACTCCTTTGGCCCGTTGCTCTGGAGGCAACTGCAGGAGTTTGTTGTAGGCGCCGCGAATCTTGAAGGAGAACACGGGTTGCAGGTCTTCCCGTTTCAGCAGAACACGGTTGCTGAGACGATGAGACAGCTGACGCATGGGCTCCAGCGGGGTTTCGATGGCGACATCGTAAATGCGCGCGTCTAAAATGCGCTTGATATAGGACTTGGGCATGACAGAAATCAGCAGCCGATGGATGTTTACAAGCCCGCCAGTCTAATCGCTACACAGCAGCAAAGCCACCAACGAGCCACTTTTGCGCGCAAAAATATTCATTCGCGGGCATTTTGATGGCAAAAATTGCACAAGGACGCATATTTCCTTATGAATCAGGATCAACTCAAGCAGGCGGTCGCCCGCGCCGCGGTGGAATACATCACCCCCATGCTGGAATCCGACACCATTGTCGGCGTCGGCACCGGCTCCACCGCGAACTTCTTTATCGACTATCTGGCGGAGAAAAAGGGCCTGTTCGACGGTACCGTCGCCAGCTCCGAAGCCTCTGCCGAGCGTCTCAAGTCCCACGGCATCCCGGTGTATGACCTGAATGCGGTCGACGGCATCCGCGTGTATGTGGACGGTGCCGATGAGACCAACCCACTGCTGCAGCTGATCAAAGGCGGCGGTGCCGCACTGACCCGGGAAAAAATCGTTGCCGCCTGCTCCGAGGAGTTTGTGTGCATCGCCGACGAGAGCAAGTGGGTAGAAGTATTGGGCAATTTCCCCCTGCCGGTGGAAGTCATTCCCATGGCGCGCTCCTATGTGGCGCGGGAAATCGTCAAACTCGGCGGCGACCCGGTGTATCGCGAGGGTGTGACCACCGACAATGGCAATGTCATCCTCGACGTGCACAATATGCAGATCGCCAAGCCTCTGGAACTGGAGGACGCCATCAACAATATTACCGGTGTGGTGACCAACGGACTGTTTGCCGCGCGCCCCGCGGACGTACTGCTGCTCGGCACCGCCGACGGCGTCAAGACCGTAACGTCCAAGGTCTGACCGGCCCCGAAATCTGTAGTTGCAAACGCATGATTCAAAACAATAAAAAACGCGCGCTGGCACTGCTCGCTCTGCCCATTCTGCTGGCAACGGGCTGTGCCACCACACCGCCGAGTAATACCGACGACCTGTGCGCGATCTTCCGCGAGAAGGATGACTGGTACCACGAGGCGGCGGAGTCCGCGCGCAAGTGGAACACCCCCATCGCCACCATGATGGCCACTCTGCACCAGGAATCCCGCTTCGTGCACGATGCCAGACCGCCGCGCACCAAGATCCTGTGGATAATTCCCGGACCACGCCCCTCCGATGCCTACGGTTATGCCCAGGCCCTCGGTACCACCTGGAAGGGTTATCAGCGCTCCACCGGCAACTACCGCGGGGATCGCGACGACTTCGAGGACGCAATCGATTTTGTCGGCTGGTACCACAACACCAGCCAGCGCCAGTGCCGTATCAAGCCCAACGATACCTATCATCTTTATCTCGCCTACCACGAGGGCCAAGGCGGATTTAACCGCCGCACCTTTCGCAACAAGCAATGGCTAAAAAATGTGGCCAAAAAGGTATCGGCGCGGGCACAGACCTACCAGCGGCAGCTCAACAGTTGCGAGGCCTCGCTGAAAAAACGGAAAAAGTTCCTGGGGCTGTTTTGACCCGGTGATTACCAAGCCGAGAAAATTCGCCGGTCAGCGGAGGAAGTGGCGGCGAATCTCCCAACCAGCCCGGAATAACAACTACCCTTTGCAGACAGTGCTTTGCCGCACACCCTCGATGAATTTCGATGCCAAGGCTCTGTAGCCCTCACCTGACGCTGGGCGTGCAATTCCGCACAGATGCGTTTTACCCCGATAATGAGAGGTGCTCATGAAGCCGACCGTCATCTTTTCCGCCGCTCTCGCATTGGCTCTCGCTGTTTCCAGCGCCTTTGCCGAAACCGCCATCTCCGAAGCGCAGCTCCAGAAGTTTGCCGATGCCTACCGCTCCATTGTGACCCTGAGCCAGGAATACGCGCCGAAAATCAAAGCCGCCGCGGATGCCGCCGCCGCCGAGGCAATCAATGTAGAAGCCCAGAGCAAAATGGTTGCCGCGGTACAGAGCGCGGGCCTGAGCAAAGAAGAGTACCAGGGTATCGCCACCCAACTGCGCAACGACCCTGAACTGCTGAAAAAAGTGAATGCCATTCTGCAGAAGGCCGCGGCGCCACAATAACTGGCACACCAGGCCCCGAGCTCAATCCGGCGCCGGGATCTGCTCCGGCGCCAGTGCCAGCACCTCGGCAATCGCCACCAGGTTGCTCCGCACCCAGTGGCGGTCGATCGACCCCCAGTCTTTCAGTTCGTAGTAGCCATCGTTATTGCGCA
The DNA here is from genome assembly GCF_021165935.1 of Microbulbifer elongatus. Classification (NCBI taxonomy): domain Bacteria; kingdom Pseudomonadati; phylum Pseudomonadota; class Gammaproteobacteria; order Cellvibrionales; family Microbulbiferaceae; genus Microbulbifer; species Microbulbifer elongatus. The sequence continues at coordinate 125,664 of NZ_CP088953.1, forward strand.
CCCCCTGTTGTACAAACGCTACCTGAGTCCCGTGCCCCGGCAAGCCCTTGGCGATCACATCCTGAATAGTGCGGCGAGGCCAGCCAGTCACCTCCTCCAGTGCGGGATTGTTCGGTCGCGGCAGACGCTCGATCAGATACGCCACCAGTAACCGGCGACAGATGGTGGGGTTGAGACCGCTGTTCAGGGATTGAGACATAACGCTTCCTTGTAAAGGTCGATCAGGGCGCAAACCACTTGCCCGCCTTCCCCCTTTGTAGCACACCGGCCACACATTCAGCCACGGTCCCGGCCCGCACCAAAATCGATCACCTACCCGACAGGCGCGACTTTTTATGCACCTTTTTGCATAATCCAGCCACAAGTAACCAAGTAGCCAACAGCGGGAAGTGTGACCGTGGAGACAGAAGAGAAGCCTCAGGAAGTCGAGCAGCACCAGGAACCCGGTATCCTGGCCGCCGCCGTGTATGCCCATCTGGCCGGGCCGCGCGCCGCCGGTGTGGACTGCGACCAGCTGTTGCTGGGCGCCGGCATCGACCCGTCCACTGCCGCAACCCCCGGCGCCCGAATCGGCCGCGAGCAGCTGGCGCACCTGTTGCGGCAGCTGTGGGATCAACTCGAAGATGAATCCAGTGGCCATCTGGCGCGTCCCTGGCTGCCCGGCACCTTCGCCATGATGGGGCACGCCACCATCACCTGCCCCAGCCTGCGCCGCGCGCTGCGGCGCGCTGCACGCTTCGTGGCCATGGTCAGCGACGATCTGCACATCAAACTGGTAGAAGACGGTGAAGAAGCCCGGCTGATTTTCCATCACGAAAATCGCAAACAGCTGCCCAACCAGAACTTTGTCGAATCCCTGTCGGTCATCTGGCTGCGCTTTTTCAGCTGGCTGATCGACCGCACCATCCTGCTGGAGCGGGTCCATCTCGCCTTCCCACCTCCGGATTACCCGGAAGAGTACGCCGACATGTTCCCCTGCCGGCACTACTTTCACCAGCAGGAAACCTGCCTGGTGTTCAACACCCGCTACCTGAGCATGCCCCTGGTGCGCGACGCGCAGCAACTCAACGAATTTCTCGCCCGCGCGCCAGAATGCCTCCTCAGCCAGTACAAGTCCGATAACAGCTACACCGGCCGAATCCGGCGTATGCTGCAGAGCGATAACAGCATCGAGAATCTGTCGCTGGATGATGTGGCCGAGCGCCTGCACACCTCGCCCCAGACCCTGCGTCGGCGCCTGAAAGACGAGGGCAACAGCTGGCAGGACATCAAGGATTCGGTGCGCCGGGACATGGCCATGTACCAGCTGAAGGGACAGGACACCGCCGTGGCAGAAATTGCCGAGCGACTGGGCTTTTCTGAACCCAGTGCGTTCAACCGCGCCTTCAAAAAGTGGACAGGACTGGCGCCGGGCGCCTACCGGGAAAAATACCGGGGGTAATACGCACGCGCTCTCCCCCGGGGCAGCGAGGCTCAAACAAAAAACCGCGGCTGGCCGCGGTTTTTTTTCTCCGGGAATTACCCGTCACCTCCTCAGGCACCCTTACTGGGTAAACGAGTCCACCTTGACCACAATGCGGCGGTTTTTCTGTTTGCCCTCTTCGGTGCTGTTATCCGCAATCGGGTTGGCCGGGCCCATCCCCACCGCTTTGACACGGCTCGTATCCACACCGGCGCCGGTCACCATCAGCATCACCGCCTGCGCGCGCGCCTCGGACAGTTTCTGATTGGCTCCGGCATCGCCGTCACTATCGGTGTAACCCTCGATAACGATATTGAGCCCCGGGTTTTCCTGCATGACTTTGATCAGCGCCTGCACATCCGGTAATGAGTCGGTATTGGGCATGCTTCCGTCAGCGGGAAACTCGATGCGCAGAGGGAATTCCTTGCCGGGCTCCCGGGTCGCGTCTGCCAGATAGGCACGGAAATCCGTCGCGAAATCTCCGCTGGCGGAATCCATTGGTATTTCTTTCTGGGTGTCCGGCGTCGTCATGGGGTCATCGGCAGAACCTGCGGGAGCCTCTTCGACCACCACCTCATCCTGCTCCATCACCACCCCACCGGTGCCATCGTCCACCTTCTCTTTTTTTGCACACATATTGAGAGCCCACAGTACCCCCAGGGCAATCAGCAGTGGCCACAGCCATTTGCCAATGCCACTCCTGCGCGCCGGCGGCGAGGTGTGAGCCGCGTGGGCTGTCTCACGGGGGGTGGTTTCCACCACCGTGCGTTCGGCCATTTCATCCAGACTGTCGGCACCGAGTTCATCCAATAGCCCAGGCGGTATCTGATCTTTGATATGGGTTTTCTGACCCAGCAAGAGCGCGGCCAGGCCTTCCATATTCAGCCCTTTGCTTTTCACCAGCTTGCCCACCAGCGACATCACCACCGGTGCGGCAATTCGCATCAGGCTGGCGCTTTTGGTGCTGTCCAGCCCAAGCGCATTGGAAATCACATTGAAAATGCCATCTTTCTTGTCGCCGAACAGTGCGCCCAGAATGTTGCCACCGACATCCTGCAGACTCCTCATCCGGTCCGGGTCGGAGAAAATATCTCCCGGTGCAGAGAGATCCATACTGGTGCTTTTGGTGGCCATGTTGAGCAGCGAACCCAGGCCACTTTCGCTGCCGGCCTTATTCAGCATACCGGCCAGAACCGAGGCGGCACCGGTGGAAAAAGCAGACTCGGATTTGCCCGCTGGCAGCCCCAGCGCATTGCCCAATGCACCGAGCCCCGAAGATCCAAGGTGGCGTACCGCCATATCCAGAATATTGTCAGCCATGTGTACCTCTTTGCCTGATTCGCCTTGCTGCGACTTGCTCGAACGACCGCCCTGGTACGCTGCGCGGGACTCCGGCGGCGGTCGAGCGTATTCATTCCATCACTCCACTCAGTGTACGGCAGCAAAAACCACAGGTTAGGTCGATTCCGAATAAGAGGCAGAGAGCGCCATCAGCATTCTGAATGGCCTGCGGCCGGCGGTGGCGAGGCTTCAGTAGTCAACAATCTGGCGCGTGCGGCAACCATACAGCCTTTATAAAAATTTCACTTTCTGGTCATAATTCCGCAACGCAACGCTTGTTGCGAACGCCCCTCCCCTCCTGCGGAGATGGGCATATATTCCAAGGACTGAAACAGGGACGTTTCATGGGAATCGACATTGCGCCAAGGTTGCCGCAAAAGGTGGTGATCGATGGCATCTACGAAACCAATAAGGTTCTGCTCAATATCGAGCAAGACCGAGTGGTGAAGCGCTTTAAAACACGCTCGAAAACCCACCGACGCCGCTATTTTACCGAGAAGGAGGCGCTCCACCGCCTGCGCGGGATCCGCGAAATACCGCAGCTATTGGACAGTGACGATCGCCGGTTCACCCTGCAGATGTCGCGCCTTCCGGGAGAATCCACAGCGCGCCTGAGTTCCGAAAACCTCAATGACCTCGGCAGGATTGTGGAGCAGATGCTGGACGCGGGGGTCGCCCGTCATTCAATGCCGGTGCGCGATATCGTGATTGACGCGCAGGGCCGGCTCGGATTGGTGGACTTCGAACGCGCCAGCCTGCGTCCCCGCTACTGGCGGCCGGACTGGCCCGTGGCCAGGCTGGTTGCGCGCTACCACCTGTACCGCCTGATCGCCGAGCACCAACCCCATCAACTGACCGCCCGGCAGGCGCGGCTGGTGGCGATCGGCGCACGACTCAGAGGCCTGGTAGCCTTTATCCACTCGCTCACCAAGCGCAGGCCACGCAAGCTCAGCTGACGTTCTGATCCCGGTACTGTTTGGGGCTCACCCCAAACTGCTGGTGGAAACGGCGGCTGAAATGACTGAGGTGACGATACCCGAGATCAAAGCACACCCGGGTCACCGATTCGCCCCGCGCCAAGCGGTCTTTTGCCGACTGCATACGCAGGTGCTGCTGGAACTCAGCCGGCGTACACCCCAGGTGCTGCTTGAACTCTGCGTAAAACCGGCTGCGACTCATACAGGCAATTCTGCTGAGTTGCTCCGTGTCCAGCGGTTGATCCAGATGGGACTGGATATGATGGATCACTGCCCCCAGGCCATTGACCTCGGGATTGTTGGCGCAGACCTTCAGTAAAAAGGTACGCATCTGCTCCCGCAGCATCCGCACCACCAGTTCACTCACCCCCAGATCCACCAGAAAATCCCGGTCGCTGGAATTCTCCGTAAAGGTGGTGACCAGCCGTTGCAGCAGCTCCTGCGTCGCGGGACTGTGCCGGGTATGGATCAGCGAATCCGGCCGGTAGCGCCAGTCTTCAAACTCCCGCTGCAGAGGCGCCGCGCTGTTCAGACGCGAACAGATATTCTCCACCCGATCGCGGGCAATCTCGATGGTGAGACAGGAGGTGGGCGACTCCATACGCGCATCGGGAAAATCAATTTCCACATGCTCTCCGGGCGCCATCACAAAGGATTCCCGCGGCAGAAACTCGGCGGCGTAATTGTTCTGGGCATGCATGATTTTGCGACCGGTGATCATGCCGCAATACAGTAGCTCACCGGCAGAAAGTCCAACACGCTCCGCCGGCAGGTAGGTGTCGTAAACACTGAGTTCCGAACTGGGGCCAGCGAACGACACCCGGTTCTCGATCAACTCGCGGGGCTGTTGCCGACCGCGGACCATCGCTTCAGTCATATTTTTATTGTCGTAGTAAATTGTCGTTGCAGGCGCTGGACTGTGGGTCAACGAATCTGTACTCAGAGGAAAGTACCCCCCCTCCGGAGCCTCTATTTTCATTCCTCGACAGCACAACAACAGGAACAAGCAACCGGACTCAGCACCGGACTTCCAGATTACTCCCCGCACCCCCGGATAACAACGCTACACCGGCCCCCGGGGAGCAGAATAATCAGCCCAACGAGGAATTCAGCGATGATCTATGCACAGCCCGGACAGGATGACGCCCTGGTCGACTTCCACCCCCGCTACGAAAATTTTATCGGCGGTGCGTGGGTTCCCCCGGTGGAAGGGGACTACATGGAAAACATCTCACCGGTTACCGGCGAAGCCTTCTGCGAGGTCCCGCGCTCCGGTGCCGCCGATATCGAACTGGCGCTGGATGCCGCACATGCCGCCAAAGATGCCTGGGGCAAAACCGCCGCCGCGGAGCGCGCCAACCTGCTGCTGCGGATTGCCGACCGCATCGAGCAGAATCTGGAGGCCCTCGCCGTTGCGGAAACCTGGGACAACGGCAAGGCGGTGCGCGAAACCCTCGCCGCGGACATTCCCCTGTGCGTCGATCACTTCCGCTACTTCGCCGGCTGCCTGCGCGCCCAGGAAGGCAGCATGGCCGAGCTGGACGAGCACACAGTTGCCTACCACATTCACGAACCCCTCGGTGTGGTGGGCCAGATCATTCCCTGGAATTTCCCGATCCTGATGGCCGCGTGGAAACTCGCCCCGGCACTCGCCGCCGGCAACTGCGTGGTACTGAAACCTGCCGAGCAGACTCCGGTCTCGATTCTGGTCATGATGGAAATGATCAGCGACCTGATTCCCCCGGGGGTGATCAACATCGTCAATGGCGTTGGCGACGAAGCGGGCCAGGCCCTGGCCAGCAGCAGCCGCATCGCCAAAATCGCATTTACCGGTTCCACCGCCGTCGGCGGGCATATTCTCAAGTGTGCCGCAGACAACCTGATCCCCTCCACCGTAGAGCTGGGCGGAAAGTCCCCCAACATCTACTTTGCCGATGTCATGCAGCAGGAAGAGGCCTACATCGACAAATGTGCCGAAGGCCTGGTGCTGGCGTTCTTCAACCAGGGGGAGGTGTGCACCTGCCCATCCCGCGCACTGATTCAGGAATCCATCTACGACGATTTTATGCAGCACGTGCTCGCCCGCACCCGCACCATCGTGCGCGGCAATCCGCTGGATACAGAAACCCAGGTCGGCGCCCAGGCATCGCTGGAGCAGTTTGACAAGATCATGACCTACATCGAAATCGGTCAGCGCGAAGGGGCGCAAGTGCTGTTTGGCGGCGGTGCGGAAGATCTGGGTGGAGAGCTGCAAAAGGGGTATTACGTACAGCCCACGCTGCTCAAAGGGCACAACCAGATGCGCATTTTCCAGGAAGAGATCTTCGGGCCGGTGGTAGGTGTCACCACCTTCAAAGACGAAGCCGAAGCCCTGGCCATTGCCAACGATACCGAATACGGCCTCGGCGCCGGCGTATGGACCCGGGATATGAACCTGGCCTACCGCATGGGGCGCAATATCCAGGCGGGCCGGGTGTGGACCAACTGCTACCACCAGTACCCGGCGCACGCGGCCTTTGGCGGCTACAAAAAATCCGGTATCGGGCGCGAGACCCACAAGCGCGCACTGGAGCACTACCAGCAGACCAAAAACCTGCTGGTCAGTTACGACACCAACCCGCTGGGTTTCTTCTAACCCGGCCACCAGTCCCCACGGCGGGACCCATCCTGTGAGACATTGCGGGGAGCATCAGCTCCCCTTTTTTATTGCGGATTCCCCTTCGAGGGCCAGCCAAAACGCGCTTACCACGGTTGTTCACACGCCCACTCAAACGGTGAACGGCGAGTCTCTTCGGTGCGGGTCCGCCTGTAAGCAATTTGTGCCAGGGAGATAGAGCGTGCGCCAAAGATGATTCACGCGACAATAATGAGACATTCGTTGCATTTTTACTGCCAACCAAAGCACAGCAATTGATTGCCTTATACGCCTATTGGTAAAACAGCTCGCAATACGAATTACAACCAATTTCACGCAACCAGCCAAACCAAGAATGGTACACGAGTACCACCCAGCACACTCTCAGGATCAAACAGTGTTCAAACCGAAACTCATCATTATCCACGGTATGGGTCAACATACTGCGGACAGCTTCAAGGAGGAATTTGTAGAGGGCTGTCGTGCCGCCTTTAGTCTCTACGATGGATTCAGGGGGAGCTCGCCCGAACATTTTGTCGAAATCATTCCGGTCACTTACAGCGATCTGGTAGACGACTACCGACTGCCGGTTGCCAGCTTCCCCGGATCGTTTCGCGAGGCCATCGAATCCATTCCGGAGATCCGTACGCAATTACTCCCCGGTGCAGAGGCGGCATTCATTGCACTGGAAAAAGACCCCAGTAAAGCCGCGCTGCTGAAAACCCACGGACTCGATGCCTTCCTGTACCGCTATTCCCGACTCGGGCAGATCGCCAGAGAACGCCTGGGCCGTGCTGTTGCCCAGGCGGCGCGCAGCATCCACGGCGGCGTACAGAATGTGCATCTGCTCGCACACGCACTGGGCACCTCGGTACTCCACGACACCCTGAGCCAGCTGTACACCCCGCCACCTACCCTGGCGGATCTTGGCAACCTCGACACCAGCCACCACAAGCTCGGCAGTGTGCATATGGTGGCCAATATCAGCCGGCTGATGGCGTCCTCGATCAAGGTCAATCAATCCCTGGTAAAACCGTCCAACAGTGGCTGTATCTACAATTACCGGGAATACCGCCACCGTTACGACCCCATCACCTGGGCACGGCCGTTCAACCCCAAAAATGATGGACGCTGGATCTCGAGTGGTGACTGGCAGTTTGAGGCCTACAAACTGCTTGAGTTTGACGACGTGACCGACGAATACGGCAACACCCACAGTCTGCACAATTATCTGAACAACCCACGGGTGCACCGGGAGCTGTTCCGGCTCGCCTTCGGTATCGAGTTCGACGAAGAGCAGACCGCCCAGGGAGACGACCGCTACTTCTGCCAGACCCGCACCCAGATCACCGAATATATGCAGGCGGCATTTTCCCATCTGCGCAATCTCAACAGTCTCGACGGCATGATCAGTGCCGCCGCAGAACTGAAGGACTTTGTAGAACAGCGCGGCGGGCAGTTCCGCCTGTAACGCGGTTTACCCCCAGACGAACACCGGCTCCCGCACCCTTTCACTCGGGCACACGGGAGCAGGCTGTTCATCAGGGCTGGCTGCGCTCCAGCAATGTGACCTCACCGAGCTCCAGAGACTCAAGTGGTGCGAACTGGGTCGCACGATCTCCAACCATCAGCCAGATCATGGAGTCCGGCAGCAGATATTCTGCCGCGATCTCCTGAACTCTCGCGACCGTCATGTCTTTCGCAATGGCCTCGCGCTCACGTACATAATCTGCAGGCCAGCCATAATCGCTCATATTTTCCAGCAGCCCCAGCTTCGCCCGCGCCGTCTCGAACGCACGGGTGTTGGCCCGCACCAGGTAAGAACGGGATACCGCCAGATCATTTTCCGTATAGGTCGGCCCGTATTGCTGGAGAATCTCCTCGATCAACTGTAGCGATTCCGCGGTCACATTGGCACGCACCCCGGTGCCAATGGAAAACTGGCCGCCGGTCTTGTCGCCACTGAAACTGGAGCCAACCCCGTAGGTGTAGCCCTTGCTCTCACGCAGCTCCTGAGTCAGGCGCGAGGCAAAGCCGCCACCACCGAGTTTGTAGTTGGTAAATACCGCCGGGTAATAATCTTCCGACACCACCGGCATCGCCAGCCGGCCAATGCGCAGTATCGACTGCTTGGAACCGGGCACATCCACAAAGTAAATACCCGGCTTGGCGGGCTCGGATTTCGGGTCGGGAATGCTCACCGGCTTTGCCGGCCAGCTCTTCGCCAGCTGCTCCGCCACCGCGAGAAAATCACCCTCGGCGATATCCCCCACCACATGTGCCCGTGCCACCGAGGGTGACAGGTAATCTCGGTAATAGGCCTTGAGATCATCCATGGTGATGGCCGCCACCGACGCTTCGGTGCCGAGACCGCTATATGCGCGGATACTGTCTTTGCCATACAGCAGTTTCGCGTAGGCGCGACTGGCAATGGCATTGGGCTCCGCCTGCGCACGCTTGATCTGGCTGGTAACACTCTTCTTCGCCAGTACCAGTTCCTTCTCGTCCCAGCGGGGTTCCAGCAACATCTCCTGCAACAGCGCAAACACCTCACTGAAATTGCGCGCCAGGGTGGTCACATCAAAACGGAAGGCATCCCCCCCGGCGGACACACTGATATTCGCACCTAGTTTCTGCACCGCGGTTTCCAGTTCTTCCGGTGTGCGGTTTTTGGTACCGCGCTCCATCAACATGGCCGTGAGATTGGCCACCCCGGTTTTATCGATACGCTCCTGCAGCTGACCACCGTCGATCACCAGACTGAAAGTCACTGTGGGCACCTCACTGTTTTCGATACCGAAAACCTCGATGCCATTGGATAAAGCCCCCTGCCACACATCAGGCACAATCGTCTGTGCCGGCTCGCCATAGTCGGGCTCTTTACTGCGGTCAAAGCGCGACGGGGTTTTTTCATATTCGGCACTGGCGGACGTATCGAACTGCCCCTCGGCACCGCTCACGATTTTCTCTTCCACCACCTTCGCGGGGCTGGAATCCGACAGGGCAAGCGCTTTCTCCCCCTTGGGCACAAAACTGGCCGCCACATAGGGCTTGCCCTTGATGTACTTGTCGTAAACCCGCTTTACATCCTCCGCGGTCACCGCCAGTAAACGGTCAATATCCTGGCTCACGTAACCCGGGTCATCCGCATAAATCTGGTACTGAGCGAGCTGAAACCCCTTGCCCAACACGCTGGACAGGCTGTTGTAAAACGCCACCTCCTGCCCCGCCTTGATGCGCTCCAGGTCTTCCTCGGCGATGCCCTCTTTTTCAAACAGCGCGAATCCTTTTTCGATGCCCGCGTACACCGCGTCCAGATCGCCGCCGGCAAAGGCCTGCACCGTCAACTGCAACTGCCCGGCCAGTTCCGACTCGTAGGCAAACATGGAGACACTTGCGGTGAGCTGCTCATCCTCCACCAGCACCCGGTACAGGGGCGCGCGTTTGCCATAAGCCAGATATTGCAAAAGCACCGCCAGGGGATAACTGTCAGCGCTGTAACGGGGCACCGTGGGCCAGGCCATGGTCAGCTGCGGCAGGCGCGCGAAATTGTCCTCGTAATACAGCCGCCGGGTCTCCTTCAGTTTGGCCGGCTGCTTGGGCGCCCGCTCCACCGCCTCCCCCCTGGGGATCTCATCAAAGTATTTCTCTACCAGCGCCTTCGCCTGCTTCGGATCGAAATCTCCCGCCACCACCAGCGTCACATTGTTGGGCACATACCAGCGGCGGAAAAAGGTCTTCACATCGTCCAGCGTGGCGTTCTGTACATCCTCCAGTGAGCCGATCACCTGCCAGCTGTAAGGGTGCCCCTGGGGGTACAGATTGCTGTCGATCACATACTGGGTATGGCCATAGGGCCGGTTATCCACACCCTGGCGCTTCTCGTTCTTAACGACCTGCTTTTCCTTCGCCAGCACCGGCTCGGTCACCGTATTGATAAACCAGCCCAGCTTGTCCGCCTCTGCCCACAGCATCTTCTCCAGCGCATCCTTGGGCACCGTCTGGTAGTAATTGGTGACATCCCGCGACGTAGAACCATTCGCCCCCGCCCCGCCAATCCGCGCACTCATCGCATCCAGCCCGCCCTTGCCCAGATTCTCCGACTCCAGAAACAGCAGATGCTCGAACAGATGGGCAAAGCCGGTACGCCCCTCCTTCTCCCGCGCCGAGCCCACATGGGCGGTGAGCGACACCGCCACTACCGGGTCGGAGCGGTCGATGTGGAAAAGAACGTTGAGGCCGTTGTCGAGCTGGAACTGTTCGTACTCGATGGCGAATTCAGGTTTTGGGACGTCTTTAGAGGGAGTGGCAGTCTCGGTGGCTGACTGGGCCTGTTGCTCGGGTTCCGGTTGCGAGCGGTCGCAGCCGGACAGGGCCGCGATGGAAAGTGTGATCACAATTGCCAGGGAGACAAACAGATTGCGGGGCATGGGGCATTCCTTAAAAACGCGTCACAACCAACATGCGACACATATCACACTGCGTGTCAGTACCTAAACAAGAATTTATAGAGCTTATGCGTTGCGTAGAACAATAATGTGGAAAGATGAGAGTAGCAGCTACCGCTCTAAGCCAACATAGCTACCACTGTTCTATGCATTTCAGATCGACTACATCTAGAACCAAAGACAGAGCGCATTTAGCGAATCTGTCTAAATATAGGCATCAAATTTCCAGATCTAGAGATTATCTCTACATCTGTGATCTTTTGAATAAACTGTTAAATTTAGCAAGGATTGAGCATGTATACCGGTTTTTGGATTGATGATGGATTTATTTGGGGGCCTACTGAATCTGGAAAGTTCTGGATAGACGATGGCTTTGTCTGGGGTCCATACAATTCAGGGAAATGGTGGATTGAAGATGGCTATATTTGGGGACCATCGGAAGGAGGAAAGTTCTGGATTGATGACGGCCACATCTATGGTCCTTCAAAAATTTTACCTTGGATAAAAGGCTGAGGAAGAGCGCCAAATGATAGAGTGGAGCCATGTACAGTCATCTGCAATTCGCAGAGTTGGGTATAACTCTAAATCAATGCAGATGTATATTGATTTTGAGGATAGTGACCCTGTCTACACGTTTTGCCATGTACCCGAGTATATTTTCAGAGCATTTATCAATGCTTCCTCAGTGGGGCAATACTACCATCAGTATATCAAAGATCGGTATGACTGCTGAGCGCGGCACTCCATTCCAAATTTAATAAAGTGCTGCAGCCGGCGCCTTACTTTATGCGCCTTTTACGCGGCCGTCACCCTTCCATTTTTGCCCAAAAGGCGCATAAAGTAAGCCGCCGCTGCGCATGTCGTTAAGCACCAGCGCTAATAAGGAAAATCCATTTTAATATAAAGGAGAAGAAAATTGAGTCTTCCAAAGTCCTATCTCACTTCAACGAAGCGGCTCCCTGAAATTCTAGAAGCTATACAATCCGCGCAGGCTCCTGACCAATTTACAGTTCGTTTTTTGGAACAACTGGGTTTTAAGTCAAAAGGAGACCGCTTGATTATCGGGGTACTGAAAGATTTAGGGTTATTAGAGGAAAATGGAACTCCAAGAAAACGTTACTATGAATTCCTTGATCAATCTCACTCTGGCGCCGTTCTGGCGCAGGGGGTGAGGGAAGCTTGGTCTGACCTTTTTGCAGTAAATGTAAATGCGCACCAGCTATCCAAGTCTGATTTCATAGGAAAGCTTAAAACTCTGTCAGAAGGCAAGCTTTCGGACAGAGTGCTCGATAGCCACTATATGACATTTAGTGCATTAGTGAAAAATGCAGATTTTACAAGCCACACTCCCTCACCCAGTAAACCAAAGGTTGAGCACAAAGGTGCGGTGCAGCCCCCCTCAGAGGAATCGAGCAAGAAAATTGACATTCCATCAAATGCAGGATCAAAAATTGGTGGTTTAGTCTACAACATTCAGATTGTCCTTCCAGAGTCAAGAGACCCCTCCGTCTACGACGCATTATTCAGAAGCCTTAAGGAACATATTCTATGAAAGGTGCTTTTGGAGAAGTATATGATTTTGTCTTCAAGGGCTTATTAACTGAAGAGGCCCTAGATAGAGCCGGACGAAAAAACCGCAGTAGCCTTTTGCTATCCGACGAAGAGATTGCGAATACTCTATCAATATCCTCATTGCCTGACGATCTAGTAAATGAAGCACGTCAAATGGCAATGGTTTATACGGCTGTGGCTGCCTTTGAGAATGCTGTGCGTGAATTGATATCTGGGGTACTTTTAGAGTCAAAAGGCGAAAGTTGGTGGGAAGAATCAGTATCTCAAAAAATACGAGAAAGGGCTGAAAAAAGAAGAGATGATGAGTTGAAAGTAAAATGGCATACCCAGCGTGGAAGTGCCTCGATAAATTATACAACCATGTCCGATCTCATAAATATTATGCGAAATAACTGGGATGATTTTGAGGCACATATTCAATCGATTGATTGGGCTGCTAACGTATTTGACGCAGTAGAACGTTCTAGAAATGTCATTATGCACAGTGGAACGTTAGAAAATGGTGACATTGAGCGTTTGGGCATATTTATACGAGACTGGGTGAAGCAAGTTGGCACTTAACAAGACCACAAAGCCTGGGGTCAAATCTTGCAGAACAGTATAAAACCATGAACTTCGACCCACTTATCAGTCAAGTATTTCCACTAGCCCAATGGCTTATCCCTATCGCCCTGATCGCCGCGATTATAAAATCCCCTTGGTTCAAAGGTCTCTGGGGCGAGGCGCTGGTCAGTTTCTTCGGCTGGCTACTACTGCCATCCAGGACTTACCGGCGACTGCACAACGTAACGCTTCGCACGCCGGACGTGCACCACACAGATAGATCATATCTTCGTATCCCGCTTCGGAATTTTCGTGGTGGAAACCAAGAACATGCAGAGCTGGATATTTGGCAGTGAACGCCAGGCGCAGTGGACACAGAAGATCTACAAGAAATCATCTAGATTCCAGAACTCGCTCCAGCAGAACTACAAACATGTTAAAGCGCTGGAGACACTGCTTGATGTAACACCGGATGTTGTTCACTCGGTGGTGGTCTTTGCTGGTAACTGCACCTTTGAAACACCGATGCCCCCCGATGTCACTTAGGAAGGCGGGTATATCCGCTATATCAAATCTTTCACCACCCCGGTTCTTGCTGAAGAGAAAGTCGAGATAGTTACCGGCAGAATTCAGTCGAGGCGGCTGGCACCAACGCGGGAAACCCACAGGCAGCATGTAGAACAGCTAAAGGCCCGCAGCCATCCGGATGCCAAAAGGCTCTGTCCGAAATGTGGCACCAAGATGGTCAAGCGGGGACCGAATGCGGGTAGCCAGTTCTGGGGTTGTTCGTCATTTCCCAAATGGAGGGGCACGCTCGCTGCCAATTGATCCCTTTCAGAACCGGTTTTTCAGGTGGAAAACACTAGGCCCCGCTTCAGTATAAACTCGGAGCGCTAACAACCAGTGCGCTATCACATCCCTAGAATTTCACTTTCTCACCGCCGGCCGTGCGCATCAGGTTACAAGTCTGCCATTCCCCTATAGAATGGTCTGAGTCGTATAGCTGTCCGCACCATTCTCAGAATGGCAAGCATCCCTCACCGGAAGCACGCTGATGCGACCGCCTGCTCCTGCCGAGACAGGTGCCCGGCGCACAATATCAACAATAACGAAAAGGGCTATTTACATGGACCGTATTATCTTAGGCGTCATTACCGCTGTGCTCGCGGTATTTTCTTACTCACTTTGGGACAAGAACCAGGATCTTGAACAGGAAGTAAAACGCGGGGAAATCTCCATTGACTCCACGATGCTCTCCAAAGCCACTGAGTTTACCTTTATGAAAGTGGAAAATCAGTTTACATATTATATGAAGGAGAAAAATATCGGGCCCAGAAATGGAAAATGGGAAGCTCTTTATACATGGAGTTACCCGTTCAATTTTGGGTACAAGATCGAAGACAACTGGGACTGGTGTATTGATATAGACCAGGAAGAAGGTGTCATCTCGATCAATGCGCCAAAGATCACGCAACTCAACAGGTCTGACGCATCGCCAAAGGCAGAGAAAATCTTCAATGGCGGCTTCAAGGTCACCCAGGTTGCCGCGCAGGAATGGATGGTGAAAACGGCAAACAAAAAAATGAAAGACACGGCGTCTCGCTACCTTGAAAATACCACAGTTCAGGAGTCCGTTAAAAAATCTCTTTCATCCTTTTTTCGTGAGATTTTGAATGATGCCCATGAAGGGGAAAACCCGATCAACGACGTCATCGTCAATATCACCGACGACAGCACTTGCAATACGGCAAACATCTAGGACCGGAGTAAAATTCCGCCATACAGCCGCAAGAGAAGATCTGTGTATCAGTCGCGATGATGAGTAGGGCTTTACATGCACTTATTAGACAGAGGTGGCCGCTACTGACCAATGCGGCGAAGCCCCCAGATACAATCTTCATCAACTAATGACTTGGAGAAGTAATGGAACATGAAATTCTCAGAATATTCCTAGCCAACCAGTGGCTCACCATACCAATATTCATCATCCTGGTAATCGGCGTTACGCTCTTCTGGTTCGGTGGCCTGATGGCAGCGCTGACGGCGCTGGGTAACAACCGCTGGGGCTGGGGGTTATCGTCACTTGTTCTCGGCCCGATCACGGGATTTCCATACTCCCTGATCTACAACGAAGCCGAGTACCCGAAATCACTGATGATCAAGGGTCTGCTTTTCTTGCTTGCGGCACTCGCTCTATCGCTCCTCGCATGGGCGATCAGCTGAGCGCGCTCATTAGTATGATAGTTTCTGTTCGGAGTATCCAGGATGGTAAAAATAAGCGGAAGTAAAGACTGCGGAAATTCTCCCAAGAATCAGCTGGTGGAGAAAGTGGCTATCGCTATTGAGGTAGGTGATCTTTCCTTTCTGGAGGAGTATCTGGACGATGAAATTATCTGGGAACGCTCAGATAATTTCCTCGCAGAGGGACAAGAGGTCTCGGACCTCATCAAGAAAAGAAAAAATAAACTTTCTTCAGTAACGATTACGCACGTCATCTCGCACGGAAAAATTGGTGCAGTAAATGGGGTCAGCACCAACAACCAGGGAGAGAAGATCCATTTCTGTCACGTCATCGCCTTCTCAAGCGTAAAATTCACCAGAATCAGCAGGCTGTGTAGCTACGGAAGGTTCTAGATTTCAAGTAGTCCGATTTAGCGCCAGCTACCTGTGCTGGTACCACTGCGGTAATCCCGGTTATTTCTGCTGCACATTAAAGCCATCCGGATGAACCAGTTGCGCCCCATACGCAGGGTCTACAGCCGCGACCGTGGAGTAGATGTCGGAAAAGGTGGAGGCGATCCATTTCGCCTCCGTTTGACGCATATTCTGGCCGCGCCAGGGGTCGTGGTAAATCACATGGTTGGCATCCACACCGATCACCACCACCCAATGCCCCGCCACACTAAATCGGACACTCTGCGCATAGGGCCCATAGTTGGATAACGCTCTATACACCATGGGAACACTCCAGCGCCCCACGGTCGGCTCCAGGCCCCACGCTTGCAAGCCGCGACCGGTGATAACATTTGCCACATCATCATCGTTCGCGCCCGACAAAACACCACGGGGATTTACGCGCATACGCCAGGAGTTTGCATGACCGCCATTGGCCTTCAAGGGCGCTGCAGGGTTCTTGCCATGAAAGAGCAACAGCATTTCTGCAGAGGAATCACCACATAGATTACAGTGGTTCTGGTGTACGAAGGGTACCAGGTACTCGAGGTTACCGAGATCCACCGCGTGGCGGTTATGATCCCGCTTGGACATACCAAATATTTTGCGAAACGGCCCTTTAAGACGCACGGATTCCCTCCTCCGGATACCAATTTTCCTTTTGCTGTGCACCAATATATCACCCGCCCCAATTGATTGACACGGAACCGCGCAAGATCCAACGAACGGATTTATACAGATAAACCATACCTTTAGACCTCTTTAGCGGTTTGCCACTGGACACCGAAAATCGCCCCTGCGGCGTCGGCTGGGCTGATCTGGGCGAGCGCTGAGTCACGCCCAAAGATGCATTGCCCGCCATTTTTTCCGGATTAGCGGTTCTTTCTGGCCACCTGATACGCCTACTTAATATCAGCGCGCAAAATATTCATCCATTGCGGGCGGTGTTTTCGCGTCTTTCGCCACGGCATTGGCGGCCCGGTGTGGTTGCGCCGCCTGTCTGCCGCACAACAACAATAAAAAAACGGAGCGAGCCATGTCTTCGCCAGATCTACAAACCTCCTATCAGGAACACGGGAATCCCCGCCTCGCCCGGCTCGGTGTCGGCGAGAAAGCCGGCTTCGCCATTGGGGATTTCGGATTCAATCTGTACTGGACCTGTATCGCCTCTTTTCTTGCGGTTTTCTATACCGATGTCTTTGGCCTGCCAGCGGCCATCGCGGGCACGCTGTTGCTGGTTACCAAGCTTATTGATGCGGTAACCGATCCACTCATGGGTGCCATTGCAGATCGCACCCGGAGCCGCTGGGGCAAGTTCCGGCCGTACCTGCTGTTTGCGGGCCTGCCCATGGCCGCGGCCTCGGTGCTTACCTTTACCACGCCGGACCTGGACGAGACCGGCAAGATTATCTACGCCTATATCACCTACAGCGCGATGATGCTGGGGTACACCTTGCTGAGTACGCCCTACGCGTCTCTGTCCGGGGTGATGACTGCGCACCCCCAGGAGCGCAACACGCTGATCAGCTGGCGGTTTATCGCGGCGTTTGTGGGTATGACCTGCGTCAATAAATATACCTTGCCCCTGGTGGAATGGCTGGGGCGGGGAGACGAGCAGCTTGGCTGGCAGCTCACCATGACGGTGTATGGCGCTATTGCCTGTGTCATATTCGCGGTGACCTTTTTCACCACCCGCGAACGCATCGTCCCCTCTCCGGTACAGAAAACCCGGCCGCTGGACGACATCCAGGATCTGCTGCGCAATCGCCCCTGGCTGATTCTGGTGGGACTGCAGATGGTCATCATGCTGACCATTACCCTGCGCGGCGGCTCCAGTTATTACTACCTGATGTATTACGTGGAGCGTCCGGAGCTGATTTCCAACTACCTGGCCGTGCAGGCACTGGCCCTGGCGGCCGGCGCGGCGATCACACCACTGCTGACCCGCTATGTGGACAAGGCCCGCCTGATTGTCATTCTGATGGCGGTGGTCGGCACCCTGTCCCTAGCCTTTTATTTTGTTCCGAAAGATGCGGTGTGGTTGATGTTTACCCTCAACATTCTGATCAGCCTGGCGTTGGGGCCCAAGTCTCCCCTGGCGTGGTCCATGTTTGCCGACTGCGCCGATTACACCGAGTGGCGCAGCGGCCGCCGCGCTACCGCGATGACATTTTCCGCCGCCACCTTTTCCATGAAACTGGGCGGCGCCATGGGTTCCGCATTGATGCTGTGGGTGCTGGCCGGCATCGGCTATGTGGCGCGGGAGGCCCAGAGTGATGCCTCGCAAACCGGTATCGCCCTGCTGCAAACGGTCATACCCGGCGTCTTCGCGCTGCTCGCAGCCGCAGTGGCAAGTTTCTATCCATTAAACAATGCGCGCCTGGCGCGTATACAGGAGGAGCTCGGCAGGCGGACCGCAACCGCTCAGCCAGATGCAGAAGAATTCACCCACGCGTCTGGAAAAAATCCGCCCCCGGAAAATCCATCCATGGGCACCGCAACATCGTGAGGATAGTTTCCGTATGAAAAATGCCACCGGTCATTCCCCGCTGGTAACCAATAGCGAAGATGGCGCACGCTGTACGCTCACAAGCCCCACCGCCATGCCCGCGGCCAGAGCCTTCCTGTGGAACCGGCGTATGCTGTTGCAGGTAAATTGCCGGGGCTTTGTGGTGGCGCGCCATATGCAGCCCGAGCCCGCCGCCTACGCTCACGCTCCCAATCTTGAAGCCAAAACCTTTATGCAGCCGGAGCAGCCGTTCTATGCGCACCACCCGGGGCGGTTCCTCTATGTAAAGGACGAGGACAACGGCGCGCTGTTTTCCTGCCCGTACGAGCCGGTGCGCGCGCGCGCCGACCAGTTCGCGTTTTCGGTCGGCGCCGACGAGATCACCTGGCGCCTGCGCCAGGCCGGTCTGGAAATTACCATGACGCTGCGTGTGCCCGTCGACGACGCGGTAGAGTTGTGGGAATGCACCCTGCGCAATCATTCCCCCGGGCCACGACGGATTTCCGCCTACCCCTATTTCCCGGTGGGTTATATGAGCTGGATGAATCAGTCCGGCGAATATCGCGCGGATCTGGGTGGCATCGTCTGCTCCAGTATCACGCCCTACCAGAAGGTGGATGATTACTTTAAAAATCAGCACCTCAAAGACAAAACCTTTCTGCTCCATGAAACCACGCCGGACGCCTGGGAAGCCGCCCAATCGATATTCGAGGGCGAGGGTGGACTGCACAATCCCGATGGTGTACGCCAGCCATTGCTCGGTGGTGGCGATGCCCGTTATCAGGTACCGACGGCGGCCCTGCAATACCAACTGCAGCTGGCTCCGGGCGAGGAGCGCACTCTGCGTTTCCTGTTCGGCCCGGCCCGGGACGACGAGGAAATGTTCGCGCTGCGGGAGCGTTATCTGTCCGCCACCGGATTCGCCACGGCCGCTGACGAATATCAAAAGTATCTGGCCCAGGGGCGCGGCTGCCTGCAGATCGAAACCCCGGACCGGGCGCTGGATGCGTTTGCCAATCACTGGCTGCCACGGCAGGTGTTCTATCACGGTGACGTCAATCGGCTGACCACAGACCCGCAAACCCGCAACTACCTGCAGGATCAGCTGGGCATGGCCTATATCCGGCCACAGACGGCGCGTTCAGCGCTGCTGCGCACCCTCAGCCAGCAGAAGGCGGACGGCTCCCTGCCCGACGGCATTCTGCTCAGTCCCGAGGCCGAGCTGAAATATATTAATCAGGTGCCCCATACGGATCACTGCGTGTGGCTGCCGATTTTTCTGCGTGGATATCTGGATGAAACCGGGGATCACGCACTGCTCGACGAGCGGGTAATCCCCGAGGGCGAAGATAAAGTTGACGGTAAAGGTCACGGGCGCAGCGTATTTGAGTGTGTCAGCCGCGCCATGGACTGGCTGGCAGCGGCCCGCGACGACCGCGGCCTCAGCTATATTGGCCAGGGGGACTGGTGCGACCCGATGAATATGGTGGGTTACCGGGGGCGCGGCGTATCCGGCTGGCTTTCCCTCGCCACCGCCTATGCTCTGAAACTCTGGGCGGAAATCTGCAGGCAGCAGAATCAGCTGGGGCCTGCGGAAAAATATGTCCGCGTTGCTGCGGAGCTCAACAGCACGGTCAATCGCCACCTGTGGGATGGCGACTGGTTCGCCCGCGGTATTACCGATGACGGCAAGATTTTCGGAGTGAGCGAGGATCAGGAGGGACGTATCTTCCTCAATCCACAGAGCTGGGCGCTACTGAGCGTCGCCGCCGATGACAATCAGCGCAAGCGACTGCTACGCGCGGTGGAACAGCAACTGGCAACGCCTTTTGGGCCGATGATGCTGGCTCCCGCTTACACAGGGATGCGCGAGGATGTTGGCCGTGTTACCCAGAAATTTCCCGGCTCGGCAGAAAATGGCTCTGTGTATAACCACGCGGCGGCGTTTTATATCTATAGCCTCTTTACCATCGGCGAGAGTGACCGGGCCTGGCGCTTGCTGCGGCAGATGCTTCCCGGCCCGGATCGTGAGGATCTGGTACAGCGCGGTCAACTACCGGTATTTATCCCCAATTACTATCGTGGCGCCTGGTATCAATACCCTGCGCACGCCGGCCGTTCCAGCCAGCTACTGCATACCGGCACCGCGGCCTGGATCTACCGCTGCCTTATCGAAGAACTGTTCGGTTTGAAAGGTGAAGGGGAAGGGCTGCGCATAGCTCCCCAGCTACCCTCCCACTGGCCGCAGGCACAGGTGCAGCGGCGCTTCCGGGGTGCGGTGTTTGACGTACAGTTTGAGCGCTGCGTCCGTGGTGATGGCCTGCAGGTTTATGTTGATGGCGAACCGCTTGCCGAGCCCTTGATCAGCCCGGTTGAGGCCGGGCGCGTTTACCACTTGCGTGTATTATTGCCGCCAGTGGAGAGCTCTGCCCCCACGGAAACAATGAAAGAAGAACGCAACACGGAAAATACCCACCCCGCCTGAAAAAACCGCTGCAGCGTCGCTGTCCGGCGGTGCTGCAGCGGCTGGGCGGCCACGCAAGTCTGCGTCTTTATTTATTTGTCACACTCTCTGTGCAGAATTCGTTACGCTCGCCGCAAGCACGCATTTGACCTTTAATCCAAATACCGGAATTCACGCCATGAAGACAATAAATGAACTCACCGAAGCGCAATTCAAAGAACTTCTCGACGATTACTTCGCACCACCCGAGCAACGGCAGAAAATGACCGAGGAAGAAATTCGGGAACTGGCCGTAAGACTGAATGACAAGGTGGATGTTCCCCTTGTGTGGGAAACTGCCGAAGAGAAAATCCTGATCAAGGTTGTTCTGAAAGTAGATACCTTCCTCTACGACAACCTTCCCAACGAGATCTACGACCTGGTAAGAAGCCTGGACAAAGGCATTACCGAAAGCGAGGCCTCACGCCTGATCAACCGCCTGTCGGTTCTTGCCAACAAGAAAATCGAAATTCCCTATATTCCAGAAGCCGCCGAATACATCGCCATTCGCTTTGTGATCGGCGTGATCATCAACGCTGCGCGTAAAGAGTGGAATTTCGAACTGGCGAAAGATGCGCCGGAATCCGAATTGATTACCGCTTAATCGGACGCTTAAAAGTCAGGTGCCAAGAAACTTCTGATCAAGTCATGGAGACATGCTTGGCGCCTGACCACCACAACCTGCCACTATCACAGAATCCCCCGCCGATCGCCTGTTCCTGTATATTGCTACCTGAGGCAGAATTCCGTTACCGACGTCCTGGTAGCTCACACACAACAATATCCGGAGGCAGAAGTGGAGCGCAAAGACCGATCACCGATATTTTTAGCGCCAGGTGAGGGGCGCGCTTACTCCATGGGGTCGATGCAGGCGCTGTTTAAAGCGGACGGCGAAGAGTCATTGGGTAAATACGCGATTTCCGAATGGTGGCTGGATGCCTACTCCAAAGGTCCAGGCCCCCATAGCCACAGCGAAGACGATATCTTCTTCGTGCTCGAAGGAACCATGAGTTTTCTGGTGGGCGACGAATGGATAGACGCCCCCAAGGGGAGCTTTGTTCTCGCGCCAGGAGGCTCTACCCATGATTTCGAGAACCGCTCGGCCGAGCGGGCCGGGATACTGAACATTTCCGTACCAGGTAGCTTTGAGCAGCATATGCCCCAGATTGTATCCTGGTTTGCGAAAAATCCCCTGGGGTCAACACAGCCCACAGAAGAGTACTAGCGCAAAAACTCATCAATCATTTCGCCGCCACCTGTCGATTTCCCATCATCTCAATCGACTATCTATCACCAACACAATCCGGTGTTGCCGTGAATTGAGGAAATACCATGTCCAGAATGATGTTTGTAAATCTGCCGGTGGCAGATTTGGGGAAGTCCATCGAGTTCTTCTCCCAGCTCGGCTTTGCATTCAACCCGCAGTTCACCGACGAGACAGCCACGTGCATGCTGGTGGGTGAGAGTAGCTTTGTGATGCTGCTGACAGATGAGAAATATCTGAGCTTTACCCCAGGCCTTACACTCTGCGACACAGGCAAGAGCTCGGAAGTGCTGGTGTGTCTGTCGGCCGAGAGCCGGGAAGAAGTGGACACGCTGCTGGACCAGGCCGTGGCCGCCGGTGGAAGCCCCTATCGGGAACCTCAGGATCACGGCTTTATGTACGGCCGCGCCTTCCGGGATCTTGACGGACATATCTGGGGGACCCAGCGGCAGTACAGTAGGCAACGTCTGCCCACGGACCGAATGTGAATCGGGCGGCCCGGGCCGCCCAATATTTTACAGGTGCCGGGTTTCTTCCGGCACGTTCATCCAGTTGTCATTGCGTCCGTCGAAGTACTGCACCGGCGCTTCGAGCAGCTCCGCTGGGGTGACGTTGTCCAGCGCCGAGAGATAGACGGAGACAAACTCCCCACCCAGTTCTTCGACATCGCCATTGCCGAAGCTGCGCACACCACAGTGTTTGCAGAACGGGTGGTGAGCCTGCAGGGTACCGAACTGATAGTCACTCAATGCTTCCTTGCCCCTCAGCAGGCGGAACGCTGCCGGTTTGATAATGGCGCCCCACTCGCGGGTTTTGGTGCAGATGGAGCAGTTACATTTGCCGGTGCCCGCCGCCAGATCGATATCCGCTTCGAACGCCACTGCGCCGCAGTGGCAGCTGCCTGTGTAGGTTTTTTTCACTGGACAGCCTCCGCGAGTGCGTCGTCCTTGGCATTGGCGCGCTTGTAAGCCTCGCGCCCGGTGACCCGGTTTGCGTAATCAATAAATTCAATGCGTTTTTCAATGGTGCCGAACTGCAACCCCCAGGCGATCTGGGCACCCACATAGACATCGGCGGCGGTAAATCGCTCACCTGTGACATAGGTGTGTTTCATAAACCAGCTGGACAGTGTATCCAGCACTGCGGCATAGCTTCCGTAACCCACCATGCGCTGCTTTTCAGCGTCAACTTCAATACCCAGCATTTTGCTGTCGGTGATCGCGGCCTCCAGTGGCCCTGCGGTGAAGAACAACCAGCGGTAATAACTGGCACGCTCTTCCGGCGTGGGCGCCAGCCCGGCTTGCGGGAACGCCTCTGCGAGGTAGGCGCAGATGGCGGAGCACTCGGTCACCACCTGGCCCTGGTGTACGATCGCCGGCACTTTACCCATGGGGTTCAACTTCAGGTATTCCGGTGCTTTCATGCTGCTGTCGTAATCCAGTATTTCTACCTGATATGGTGCGCCCAGCTCTTCCAGCATCCAGCGCGCGGTGCGCCCGCGGGATTGAGGGTGGGTGTAGAGCGTTACGTCGTTGGACATGGGATCTCCCTTCGTTCGGTTGCCTGGTGTCTGTTGAAAACGTGAAAGGACTGTAAAGCCCAATTAGGCTATATTCCGCCCTAATAAAATCAGGCGGAATGCAATTGATGTCGAATCCAACGACAAGGGTACTGGCATTGCTGGAACTGCTGCAGTCGCACGGTAACGCCACCGGTAGTGAACTCGCGGGAAAGCTGGGTGTGGATGGACGCACCCTGCGGCGCTATATCAATACCCTCGAGGAAATCGGTATCCCGCTGACCAGCGAGCGCGGGCGCTACGGCGGCTATCGACTGGTCTCCGGCTATAAACTGCCGCCAATGATGTTTACCAATGACGAGACCCTGGCGATCTCTCTCGGCCTGCTGGCGGCGCGCAGCCTGAACCTGGGGGATATGGGCTCTGCGGTGGCCAGTGCCCAGGCCAAACTCGAGCGGGTAATGCCGCAAAAGCTGAAGCAGCAGTTACGGGCGTTGGATGAAAATATCACGCTGGATTTTTTACCCTCCCCGGCGCCGGCCAGCGCGGTGCTCGCCACTCTGGCATCCGCCACTCAGGAGCGCTGCCGCACGGTGTTCGAGTACACCAGCATCACTGACAAGGCAGCCGGCACCGAGATCACCTTGCGGCGGGAGTTTGATCCCTACGGACTGGTGTTTCGTCGCGGCCGCTGGTACGCGGTGGGCCACTGCCATCTACGCGGTGAGCTGCGCACCTTTCGCCTCGACCGTATGAGCGCCCTGCAGCGCGTGGATATCCCGTTCGAACGTCCGCGGGACTTTGATGCAGCGTCTTACCTCAACCGGAGCTTCTCGCAGATGGACTCCGCCGTAGAAGTGGAACTGCTACTGCACACCAACCTGGCAACTGCCAGCGCCATGCTTGGTCACGAGGAAGGGCTGCTGACACCGCAGGGGGACGCGGTACACTGGCGAGCACACACCGGTTGCTTGGGCTGGTTTTCCTCACAACTGATGCAGCTGCCCTGCAGCTTCGAAATTCTCTCACCATCAAACCTGAAAGCAGAGCTCCACCGCCAGGCCAAACGCCTGATGGCCATGGCGGCAGAATAACGGCTCTAGTTGTAACAACGTGTCTATTTAACCAGTTCCACTTCCGTGGGCCGCCAGCTTTTATCGAAGAAAGGTTGCAGTGGACTGTACAGCCGCAGAACCGGGAAGTAGCTCTTACCCGGAATGGTCTGTATCCAGTTTCCCCGCGCCACCCCTGCAGGCTGCTCCGGACCAAAGAATATTGTTGTGGAACCTGCGGTTCCCGGCTCCGCTGCGGGAGAGGGATAGCCCTGGCTGCCGGCGCGGGGATACCGCTGCGGTGTTTTCAGCATCGAACGGGTCTGTGTATCGTAGAGAGTGAATGACCAGAAGCGCTCCGCTGGGACATTCTTCGGCAGCGTCACCTTGTATGTCTTGGCACCATCGAAGTAATTGTTGTCTGCATCCACCATCGTCCACAAATAAGTAGAGCCGATACCGGTGAGCCGCATGGCCATGGCCGGAGTAATACCGGTTACTCCGTAAAAGAACGCGGTCCGCGCATCCAGCTTGCGATAACCGGTGGTAGGGAATGGCTTTACGCCGTCTTTGGTAATTTCAGGAATCGGTGTTTCGAACTGATAGCCGGTATCAAACAGCATGTTCTGCCAATTACTTCCCTTGTAGTAATACCAGCTTCGATCACGGGGGCTCATAAATACACTGCGCGCGGTGGCATTGGCGAGCTGTAAGGCATCGGTGAGAATTTTCTTCATACGCGCATCGGGTTTGAAAGGTTTGCCTTTGACAATACCAATCGCAGCAATGGGTCCCATAAGCTCGGGATCAAGCGCGGTCGCAGGCTCCTGCTGTACCACTTCGTTCAGCATTTCATAGAAGCGCCAGTCGTTGGGCGGGACGGTGTTCATCACCTTGCCACTGCCTTCATGAAATACTGTCTCCGGCGCAGATTCCAGCTTTGTGAGCTCTGACTTACCCTCCAGAAACTCAGCAATCGGGGTGCCGAGCCCACCGGGCTTGTAGGGATAGATCTTGGTGAGTTTGCGAATACGCTCCACCGCCGGCTTGGGGTCATCGTTTTCCAGAAATGCGCGGGCAAACCAGACACCGTAATTCGTCTTGGAGTGCGCGACATTGTATTCACCCTCCGGCAGAGCGCCCTCGTAGTCAGGTGGCACGATAAGGTACCGCCCGCCTTCACCGCGATCCGGCCCAGGTAAACCCATATCGATCACCCAGCGGAACCAGGCATCCTGCACGGTACCGAGGACTCTCGGTGGCACCTCGATCACCATGGGGCCTTTGGTCAAATCGAGTCCACCAATCAGGTAGATGGTGTCGGCATTGGCGGTGAGAAACAGCGAATTGGCATCCATCAACTCGGAAAAGAGGATGACTTCGTTGTCCTTTACACCGACCTCTTCCAGCCCCTTGCGCAGCGCATGAATACTCACACCGCGCAAGGACTCGGTGAAGGTGCGAAAGGCATGGTGAAGGTCCAGGTGGTCATAAATCTTGGCGGCGGTTTCCTCCGTTGGCATACCGTCCTCAAACTCCAGCGTGCCCAGTTGGGTTTCCACCTTCTCTGGGGTTGTTATTGACGCGGGAATATCTTCTCCAGACTGTGCCAGGAGGAGATCTGGGCCAACCAGTAGCGTGGACGCACACACTACTGCCAGAGACTTGATCAAGTTCTGCATGAGAATACCTTCGGCGTTGAGGGCAGGAGTTGAGAGACAGATTTTGGGGTCGCTAAAAAGATAGTTGCCGCTCAGCAGGCTGCCAGAGAACGGCGCCTACTTCTTTTTTACTAAAATTGACATTACAACAGCCAACTGAGCGACGGTGCGTGTGAAAGCTGTACTCTTTGTAGTTATTTGTATCTTCTCAGACATTGTTAGCGGTACGACATTGGCTGAACGCAGAGAAAACCTGGAGCAAGTGGCGGTTTACGACCGCTTTCGTATCTTCTACTCCCTGTCGGGGGAAGACGCACTCCCCCCTGCGCGCCGCGCAGATGATGATAACGACGGAATACCGGAGTACGTGGACCAGCTCGGGCGGCGCTTCCTGCAGACAGATCGCTTCTATCGCGATGAAGTCGGCCTGTTATCCCCGTTGGACGGGGAACGCTATAAGGGTCACGCGCACTATATTGACGTGAATCTGCTGAACATTCCCAGAAATGGGATCGCTTACGACGGAACACCAAAGCTAGACCGCAGTGTTTCCCATCAGAAATCGGTTCCTGTACTTCTGATTGACCTATCCAATTCACTCAACTGGGGCAACAAGACCCCGGAACACGAGCTGTTTCATATCTATCAGAATGGCTACACCTATTTTAAAAACCGCTGGTATACCGAGGGCACGGCACGCTGGTCGGAAAACATTCAGAGCGGACAGGTGGGAAAGGGGGGATTTCTACCGGTAAGTCGCGGTGACCGCGAGGCGCTGTTTGGAAAAACCTACGACGCCAGCCAGTTCTGGAACGAGCTGATTCTGCGTGCGGATAACGGCACCCACGGCAAAACGTTTATCCGGCACCTGCTGGAGACACTGCGGGAAATGGACGAGGTGGCGGCCAGAGAGCGCGGGATCAACCGCGCCAACTGGCCGGAAGCGGAGCAGCGTAGTGAGAAAAATAACCCGTATATCTGGCGGGCGATTCAAAAAACACTGAAAGAAATGGGCTATACCTCTGCGGAGGATGGCGAAATAAAAACGCTATTCGGCCTGTAATTCCGCGATACAGAATCTCTGTGGCTCACTCCGCAAACCCTCCCATCTCTGCAAAGCCCTGAGCGATCGTCATCGGCGCGGCCGGTCTGGCGTACATTTCCTGCAGGTACTCGGTCAGTCTGGGGGAATCGTCCAGCAGCATTTCTTCCCGCGCCCAGTCCAGGGTGTAGGCGGCGTTGAAGTCAGCCACACTGAGTCGATCCCCGGCCATGAATGCACGATTTTTCATATGCTGCTCAAGCACGGCCAGCATCGCTTTACACTCCAACTGAGCCTGTTCGATATCCTGCGGGAGCCGCTTGTGTTCTGGGTAAAGAAATGTATTGCGGCTGATTCGCCACAGGGGCTGCTCGATCTCGGTCATCAGAAAAAATATCCAGCGATACATCTGTGCCCGGTCTTCCAACCCCTCGGGAATCAGCCCGGCTTGAGGATACTTTTCGGCAAGGTAAAGCTGGATCGCGGCAGATTCCGTCAAGACAAGATCACCATCCACCAATACCGGCACCTTACCTGCCGGGTTGAGTTGCAGAAACGCCTCGCTTTGCCCCTCTCCTTTCAACAGGTCTACCGGGTGGATTTCATACTCGACACCCAGTTCATTCAGTATCCACAGCACCCGCGTAACGCGGGTTGGCGGTGTTCCATACAACTTGATCATTCTAAGTCCCTTAGTTCTTCGCGATGTCGCTCTCAGGTCTGAATGGAATGGAAAGGGCAGACTGACACGGCCCTTTTATATTCCCACACATTCACGGATGGTATTCACAACGACACCTAGGGAGTGGGCATCGGCATACACTCCATGACTTCCACACAATCGCCGGGGAAAATGCTGAAGTGCGGGTGGTTTTCAAACAGCTTCGCCGCCTCGTCGTGCGTCTCGGCCTCGATAATCACGTATCCGGTCATGTCGTTACTGGTGTCGCTGATACCCTCGGGACCGATCCGCTTGGTTTTCCCCAGCGGGCCGCCGGCAGCAACAAGAATGTCGCTGTGCTTTTCCATCCAGCCTCCCCAGGCGGCCATACCTTCCTGCATGCGCTGTTCGCGCTGTTGTTCTGAAAGATGCTCCCAACCTTTCATGGATTTGGGGGCGCCCAGATACATGGCGAGATAGTGTTTCATGACGATTCCTTTTCTTTACAGACTGATTACTGATTGATTTCCGGTTCGACAAGACGCGCCAATGCGGCCAGTGATTCCTGCCACCCGAGGTGACACATTTCCACCGGAATTACATCCGGTATGCCTTCCTGTAGGAGTGTCAGCTCTGTTCCACAGGATACGGGCGTCAAGGTGACCGTCATGGACATTTCACCCGGCATATTGGGGTCGTCAAAGCGATCGGTGTAACGGATACGTTCATTTTCTACCAGCTCGACATACTCCCCACCAAAGGCGTGCTCCTCGCCAGTCGTGAAATTGACGAACTTAGCCTTGTAGGTACCGCCTACTCTGGCCTCCAGATCGTCGTAGACGCCATAGAAGCCATCGGGCGGCGACCATTTCGCCATGGCGTGGGGGTTGATAAATGCGCGATAGACGCGCTCCGCGGGTGCACGCAGTACGCGATGCAGCTTTACCGTGCCAGGCATGTGATTACTCCCTGCATTTTCTGTTGATTCAGTGCCTCAACCGGCGTCTCCGCCCGCCTGGTTGCCTTCTGACACCAGCTCCCGCGCGGGGCGGACCTCGATGGAGCCGTAGCGGGCCGGCGGTATCTTGCCGGCCAGGGCAATGGCTTCATTGAGATCCCGGGCTTCCAGCATATAAAAGCCCGCGAGCTGCTCCTTGGTTTCGGCAAACGGGCCATCGGTCACGGTGACGCGCTTGTCCCGCACACGCACGGTGGTGGCTGCGCTGGTGGGCATCAGCGGGCTGCCGGTGATGAAATGACCACTCTCACTAAGCCCTTCTACACAGGCTATACATTCCTGATTCAGTGCATCCCACTCCTGCTGAGTTTTCTGCGCCATCAGGTTTTCGTCGTAGTAAACCAGTGCCAGGTACTTCATCTTGATCTCCTTAGGTGACAGCAATTGAGGCTGTTTCATGGGGTAGTCGAATGGGAGAGAGGGAATTCGACAGGGATTAGAAATTTTTTTGATTTATTTTTCCGGCACCCTATTCGGTGTCGATTTCGGCCAGGCGACGTGCCAGGAAACGCTGCTCAGGCCCCTGTCTGGACAGCGCCAGCGCCCGCCGGTAGGCCGAGCGTGCCTGTTCAGTCTGACCCAGGCGGCGGAGCAGGTCGGCACGCGCCGCGTAGGCCAGGTGATAGTCACTGAGGGCGCCGCCCGCGAGCAGCTTGTCAATCAATTCCAGTCCCGGTTGTGGCCCATCGCGCATTGCCACCGCAACCGCCCGATTGAGCTCAATCACCGGCGAGGGACTCCGCACAAGAAGGGCGTCGTAGAGGCCGACAATCTGATGCCAGTCGGTTGCTTCCATGTTATCCGCCTCCGAGTGCACTGCGGCAATGGCGGCCTGCAGGGTATAGGGACCGAATCGGCGGCTGGCGAGCGCCTGTAATACCAGATTGCTTCCCTCTTGGATCCGCTCCCGATTCCACAGGCTCCGGTCCTGATCTTCCAGCAGGACCAGATCACCCTCCGCCGATACCCGCGCGCGGCGACGGGCATCCTGGAGCAGTAGCAACGCCAGCAGCCCCCGGGCTTCCGGCTCCGGCAGCAGCTGACACAAAAGACGCGCCAGACGGATGGCCTCGCCACACAGGTCCTGACGGATCAGTCTTTCGCCCGCTGAAGCCGAATAGCCCTCATTAAAAATCAGGTAAATCGCATGCAGCACACTGGCGAGTCGCTCCTGCAGCTCCTGGCCTTCCGGAACCGCATAGGGAATATTGGCATCGCGGATTTTCGCTTTGGCGCGCACGATGCGCTGGGCAAGGGTTGGGGTTGAGGTGAGGAAAGCACTGGCGATCTCCTCGGTGGTAAGACCGCACACCTCGCGCAGGGTCAGCGCCAGTTGCGCTTCCGGCGCGAGACCGGGGTGACAACAGGTAAAAATCAGCCGCAGGCGATCGTCTTCAATCTCCTGCGGTGCCTCATCTTCACAGGCCAGTTCCGCTTCCAGCCGATCGGCGACTTCCTCAAAGGACACATCGAAGCGCGCCTTGCGGCGCAACTGATCGATGGCCTTGAAGCGACCGGTGGAGACCAACCAGGCACGGGGGTTATCCGGCACACCTTCCCCAGGCCACTGATTTATCGCTGCGGCAAAGGCATCGTGCAGTGCCTCTTCCGCCAGTTCAAAGCTGCCCAGCAACCGTATCAGGGTGGCGAGAACCCGCCGGGACTCCTGATGGTAGATTTCCTGAATGCGCGCGCTAAAACTGTCCGCCATTGGTACGCTCGTCACCTTTTCATTCTGCGAGTGAATTATTGTGCACAAAGCATATCAGTCCCGGCGGTCTACTGACCGAAAAGTTCTCTCACTAGACTTCCGCGGGATGAAAGTTCGACTCCTGTCTGAAAATGTTCTGCTAAATCGCAATCTTCACTCTATACCTGTTCTCTCACCGCCGTCCCCTGTGAACTCTTTGAAACCGTTTGAGTAGACACTATGTGTACAAGAACTCTCTGGCTGGAAAGTGGGCAAGGGCCCATTGCCGGGCGCAATATGGACTGGGCACAGAGCCTGGGTACCAACCTATGGGTACTACCTGCCGGCGCCGAACGAACCGGTATTGAGAACGACAGCAATCCACTCAAGTGGACCTCGACCTACGCCAGCCTTGTAGCCACCGCCTATGACCTGGCCTCCGCCGATGGATTGAACGAAAAAGGGCTCGCTGCGCATATTCTGTGGCTAGCGGAATCGGACTACGGCGAGCGCAATACATCCCAGGCCGGTTTGTCGGTGTCACTCTGGGCGCAGTTTTATCTGGACCAGTTTGACAGTGTCGCGGCCTGTGTCGAGTACACCCGCAAACACCCCATCCAGGTTCGCCCCCAGGGCGACCCGGTATCCGGACGCTGGTCCACCGTGCACCTGGCACTCAGCGACGCAAGCGGTGACTCTGCGGTTATCGAAATCATCGATGGTGAGACCCAGATCCATCACAATCGCACCTTCACCGTGATGACGAATTCCCCTCCCTTTGCGCAACAGCTGGAGCACATCAAACAGTATCAGGGTTTTGGTGGTGAGCTACCCTTGCCGGGAACCACCGAAGCCGCAGACCGGTTTGTGCGGGCGAGCTATTACCTCTCCAAGTTGCCGCCAGCCGACACTCCCAAACGGGCCTACGCGGCGCTGTTGAGCGTAATGCGCAATGCTGCGCAACCATTTGGTGTTCCAGACCCGGCGCGTCCGAATATTTCCATGACGATCTGGCGCACACTGATCGACTTGCAGCGCGGGGTTTACGCCTTCGAGTCCTCTTTCAGTCCCGACATCGTATGGGTGCAATTGAACAAAATGGACTTAACTAAGAGCCGTAAACTCGACCTGAGTCAGGACGGCCTGGTGGGTGATGTGACCGAACGGTTTGTGGAAACCCCCGCATTCAAATTCTTGTCCGCGTGACCTGTTTCTCCCATCCTGCTTTTTACACGAAGGTATTCCGCAATGGCATTACACCGGAAGAGCAAACGTAAACATCAAACCGGTTATATCGGTGAAGATATTTTCAGCGCGAATGCTGAACATCACAGTGTGCCCCGATACAAAATGCCGAAGCACAGCATGCCGGCGCGAACCGGTTATCAGCTGGTGCGCGATGAGCTCTATCTGGACGGCAACTCGCGACAGAATCTGGCAACCTTCTGCACCACCTGGGCTGAGGATGAAGTACAGCGGCTGATGGCGGATTGTTTCGATAAAAACATGATCGACAAGGATGAGTACCCGCAGACTGCGGAGATCGAATCCCGCTGTGTACATATGCTCGCGGATTTATGGAATGCGCAGGACAAAGATGATTCCACTGGCTGCTCGACAACGGGCTCATCCGAAGCCGCAATGCTGGGTGGTCTCGCATTAAAGTGGCAGTGGCGCAAGCGACGGAAGCAGGAAGGGAAAAATACCGATAAGCCGAACCTGATCTGCGGCCCGGTACAGGTTTGCTGGCATAAATTCGCTCGCTATTTCGATGTGGAAATTCGCGAGGTTCCGCTGGACGGAAATGAGGTGTGCCTTAACCCGGAAAAAATCCGAGATTATGTGGATGAGAACACGATCGGCGTAGTCGCCACGCTGGGTGTCACGTTTACGTGTGTCTACGAGCCGGTGGAAGAAATCGCCCGCGTCCTTGATGCCATTGAAAAAGAAACCGGGCTGGTTATTCCCATCCATGTGGATGCAGCCAGCGGAGGGTTTATAGCACCATTCGTCCAGCCAGACCTGAAATGGGATTTCCGCATACAGCGGGTCAAATCCATTAATACCTCTGGGCACAAATTCGGTCTGGCACCATTGGGGGTCGGCTGGGTCATCTGGCGCGACGCCGCAGAGCTTCCGGAAGAGCTCATTTTTCATGTGGACTACCTCGGCGGCGACATGCCTACCTTCGCCCTGAACTTCAGCCGCCCCGGTGGTGAGGTTGTTGCCCAGTACTACAATTTCGTACGCCTGGGCATAGAAGGTTACAGGGAGGTTCAGCAGGCCTGTATGGACACCGCGGTATGGCTCGGTGAACAGGTGGCCGATATGGGCCCATTCGATCTTTTCTACGACGGAAGAGGTGGTTTACCGGCCATCGGCTATTCCCTCAAGCCGGGTAAATGGGGGTTCGACCTCTACGATCTTTCCGATCGTCTGCGTATGCGCGGCTGGCAGATCGCTTCCTACCCTCTGCCGTCCAACCGCAAAGATACGGTAATCCAGCGCATCATGATCCGCCACGGGGTGAGCCGGGATATGGCCGCACTGCTGGCGCAGGATATTCGCCGGGCCATCGACTATTTCTCTACTCATCCGGCGACGCCCTCGGAACCGCGTCCGACCAGCAGTCACTCCGGACGAAAAAGCCCCGACTGAGTGGACAGACTTTGCAGGCGCTCGCGCCTGCGTGTAAGCAGAAACAGTATGCCGCCGTACAATATGCACTGCGCGGCCAGGGTAATCAGTGGAACAACCACTGACTCAAATCCGACACCCAACTGGTTGAGTCGCACAAATCCCTGTACTCCTGCGGAGCTGGGAATTAGGTAGGACAGCGCCCGCAATGGTGCCGGGACGCTTTCCAGCGGCCAGGAAAAGCCCGAGAGGAAAACGATGGGTAGTGAGGTAAACAGCAAAAACGGAATGACATCCTCCGCACTCTGGAACAGTTCGGCCACCAGCAGTCCGAGCAGCGAAACGGACAGCAGAAACAGCGCTAGAAACGGAAGCAGCTCCACCGCCTGCCCTACCGCGGGTAAATGGTAGACCGGAAAAATGATCCAGCGAATGACCAGGAACTGCAGAAGGTAGATTCCTACCCAGGGGAGATTTCGCCCCAGGGTCCATGCGATGGCCGAACCCCAAGTGGACGGCATTGGCGTTTTCAACTGACGCCGCGCATCGCACAGTAAGCCCAGCCCAATCAGCATGGTCTGCTGTAAAATCACCATGGCCACGGCGGGCACCACAAAGCTGGCGTAGCCACCGCCAGGGTTGAACAGTTCCACAACCTTTAACTGAAATGGTGCCTGGGTAACCGCCGCCAATGCCGGTTTTCCAGAAGTTGCCGCAAACGCGACCGCGCCCAGCTCTCCCCCGGCTTCAAGTACCGCGTCCGTAGCAGCATCGGCCAGCTGGCTATAGGCGAGCAGGTAGCCGGCATTGGCCAACAGCCCGACTACCGGTGATTCTCCTCGCACCAGATCCCGCTGTAACCCGGCGGGGATCTCGACAATCCCCAGCACTTCCGATGCCTCCAGTGCGCGCCTCGCAGCCAGCGGGTCGGCGGACCGATCGACAATATGCAACAGGTCGGCGGCATCAATGTGTGCAAGTAACTGGCGCGACAGCGCGCTGTTATCCATATCCAGCGCATAGATCGGCATATCGCGATAAGCCTGGGGCGAATAGGGACCGGGATAAATCGCGCTGTAAAACAGTGCCGCGCCACCGAGAATCAGCAGGGTGGCCGGCGCCAACAGCAATGCGCGAATTTCGTAGCGGGCACCGGCAAACAGGGCTTTCATTCTGCCTCCCGGTTGCTTCTGCGGGAACGCCACAGAAAAACGCCGAGGGAAAAGGCGGTAAAAACTGCTGCAAAGCCAAACAGGTGATACACCTGCGGCAACGCATATTGAATAGTTACCCGCTCGGTAACCAACTGGGTCTGCAGGTGCAGAAACCAGGTTACCGGCAGGGCCTCCCCGAATAGACGCGCCGCCACAGGCATGGCGCCCTGCGGAAACGTAACCCCAGAAAATGCCACCGCGGGCCCCGCCAGAACACTCACACAGGAGTAGGCTACATGGGAAGGGAACGCCATGGCCAACGCGGACCCCAGCCCCAGGTAAGCCACTACCAATGCCGCCCATCCGATAACAAACCACAGGGGCTCCGACATGGGAGGCAAGTCCAACCAGGTAAAACACAACTGCAGTAACACAATGCCGATGAACAGCCACCACGCAAATGCGATTGCCAGTTTTCCCCAAAGTCGGCTCCAGCTCTTGGCGTAAAGCCACTTGGAATTGTCGCTGGCGATACAACGGGCACCGTGCAGAATCACAAAGCAATGCAGGCTCGCTGCAACCAGAGCGACACCGAGATACGCGGCGTAATCGAGCCCGGGATTGAACAGGGGGTGAGCCTGGGTGCGCAGAGCCTGGGCCTGGGATTCTGCCTCCAGCATCGGCACGCCCATTGCTATGCGCTGGGTCACCGATTGCACGCCCATCTCGGTGAGCAGCACCGTCTGCACATCACTGCTTATGGCTTCCGCGGTGGCCAGGGACTGCTCGTTGAGCAGCAGTGCAACCGTGGGCTGCTGTCCGCGTACCATATCCCGGCTGAATCCACTGGGAAAGGCAACGATCCCGTAAATTTTTCCCCGCTCCATCTGCGCCTTGGCGGCTTCCATGGAGGTTGTAGTCTTCGCAACCCGGATCGCGGGGGCCGCATCCAGGTCGGCCCGGATCTGGCGCGTTAACGCTGAATTGTCCGGGTCAACAACGGTTACCGGCAAATCGGTAATGGTGCGCTTACTGAAAATACTCAGCAGCAGGATACACGCGATGATTGGAAGCCACAGTATTAACCAGTGGGTGGTTTTCTCGCCGCGCCAGCGTTGCAGCTCGCGATGGATGGCTGCAGAAAATTCATTCATGGCTGCGACCGCAGTTCGCTCTTCGCAACCAGTACGGTCATGCCAGAGCGCAGCCCGGCAATGGCTGACTGCGGCCGTGCGCGCACCTCGAAAGTACGCAGATCAAAGCTGCCCAATGCGCGAGTCGAGGTCCAGGTGGCAAAGTCACCCAGCACAGAAATCTGGTACACACGCAGTGCAATCGATTCCCCCCGCTCCCCCAAGGCAGGTATTGACGCAGTCAGTCGGTCGCCAACCTTGAGACCCTTCAGCAGATCTTCACGCACGTTAAAGGCGATCCAGGGCGTGTCGGTTTTTGCCAGCGTGGCGATGGGAATTCCCGCAGCGACAATTTCTCCTTCGCGAAAGTTGATTGCAGTGATCTCACCGTCCGCCAGCGCCACAACCTGTTGCTCGGCAAGGGCGGTTTCCACCAGTTGCCGTCCGCCTTCGGCTTCCCGGGTCACTGCAGCCGCGGTTGTCTTGTCCTGTGGGCGCAACCCCGAGGCCACCAGCTGGTAATTGGCTTTCGATGCCTGATACACAGACCAGGTAGAGCTTTGCGCGGCAATCGCCTCATCGAGTCGCTGGCGCGGCACCACACCCTGATCAAACAGACGCTGCATCCGCCCTGCGGTAACCCTGGCCAGCTTCGCCTGCGCAAGGGTGGCCTCCATGGCAGCGTGCGCGGACTCCACCTCTTCCGGGCGTGCGCCCTCATTGGCTTTCGATTGCTGTGCGGACGCGCCCTTCACCATCGCATCGGCCTGCACCAGACGCGCCTGTGCTTCCGGATCGTGAATCTCCGCCAGCAGTTCGCCCTTGCGCACCTTCTGGCCCTCCTCGGTATTCAATCGGGCTAGCCTTCCCGGATATTTGGTAGCAATGTTGAGTTCGCGCATTTCCACACGCCCCTCGAAATAACTCTCCTGCCGGCAGCCCGCGGTAAAGATGGCGATACCAAGGGCAATTGACACGGGAAAGTAGATACCTTTATTTAACATTGGGCACCGCTCCCGGTCGGGCAAGTACGTCCAGTACTGTCGTTTCATGACCGCTTGCCAGCATCAGGCTGGTCCAGGCTATTAGGCTGTCATAGTCCGCCGCAAGCCGTTGCAGGCGCGCTCCGGCCAAGGCATTTTCCGCATCAACCACATCGATGGAGCGCCCTTCACCTGCGGCAAAGGCGGCGCGCTGCATCCGCAGGCTTTCCGCTGCCAGCCGTTCGGTTTTACGGGTCACCTGCGCGCGGCTCTGAGCATCCAGAAGCGCGGAATAGCGTGTTTCCACATTCAGCTGCACGCGGTCTTCTGCTTCCTTCGCCAGGGCCCGTGTCGCCCGCCACTCTTCCTGAGCCAGTGATACTCCCGCCCTGCGCGCACCACCGTCGAAGATCTTGAAAGTCAGATTGGCAGTTACCGTCCAGTCCGGAATCAATTCCGGCAGCTGATAGCTGTGTAATTCGAACCCACCGATGATGGTCACATCCGGCCAGTATTCCGAGCGCGCTACACTAACCACCTGTTCCGCCTGTCGTGCTGTGGCATTCAACTGCCGGATCAAGGGGTTGGCGCGCTGCGCATCCGCGAGCAACTGCGGTAAGCCCTGTGGCGACGGCAGTTGACTGGGCGGCGCCGATGCCACACTGACCGCCCTATTCTCCAGTCCCAACAGGCTGCTTAACCCGGCACGGGTATTTTCCAGAGCGTGCCTGCGCTCCTGCTCCAGCACTTCGGCCTGGGCAAGGGCGACTTCCGCGCGCATCCGGTCTGCGGCGGCGATTTGCCCCTCATCTTCCAGTGCGCGGGCATGTTGCAGGTGTGTACGCAGGCTTCCCACTACCGCAGACTGCACCTGCAGCGCGCGTTCACTGACAGAAACACCAAAATAACGCGCGGTGAGATCCAACATCAGGGTATTTTCCGTGACATCCTGCCCCGCACTGGCCACCTCAATCCCGATGGCGCTGGCTTGACGCAACGCGCTGGTACGCCCGCCAGTGAATACCGGCCAGGTCAGCGTTGCCATGGTGAAAGCAAAGTCGCGAGGTTGCAGAATCGGGTTGGGAATTTCCGGTATGGCAGGATCAATCGAGTCCAGTACCTGATTGAGAAAACCGAGATCCACTTCTACCGCGTCAGAGAAATTCCCGTACGTGGATATAACCCCCAACTGGGGCAATGCCAATGCACGGGCGGCACTACTTTTTGCCTGCGCACCCGCCAGCTGTGCGCGACCGGCCTCCAGCAGTGGATTCTGCTGCAGGTACTGCATCGCTTCTGCGAACGTCAGGGGCTCTGTTGCCGAAGCCGCGCTGCTATTCGCAAGCGGCAGCAGCAATAGTAAAACCTGAAATACCCTGCTCACTCTGCTCACCCGGCTAGATATTCGGATTCAGCAAGACTCATGGTTACAAATGCATCCATACTTTTTGCAAAACAAGAAAAAGAAACGCGGTGGAACAACCAAACATCAATACACCATTGATTGCCACCAACGGACCCAGCATTCGCCAGGGCGGTGGCTGCACAACGTCGCCGTAGCCCAGGGCGGTGATGGATGTAGTGGTGTAATAGAGAGACTCCCCCAGGGTATCAATCAATTTTCTACGCCAGATGAAAATCGCCCAGGCCAGTGACTCGAGAACATGTGTAATAAACAGGATGATGAAACACATAGGAATCAGGATTCTTCCTGCATTCTGTGGGCCGTGTCGGGCGGCTAGCCAACTGTGGACATCGTTCAATAGCCGTGTCGCCTCCAGTAAGACCATGGCGTGAAATAGAAATACCGCTGCCGCCAACAACATGGCGAGAAAAAATGTTCGGCGCCAATGATGCACTTCAATTCTTATATCCAATAGAAACACCCACTGATGAACGCGATATCCCCTAGTCCTGCCGACATCTTCTGATCCTGCATTAGAAGTCCCCGCCCAGAGCGAGGTGCAACTGAATCCGATTCGCCAGACGCTGGTTTTCCAGCTTGATCACTTCCGCCTGTGCCACCAGTTGTTCGGTTTGAAGAATTTCCACCCACAGCAGATCCCGCTTCCCTGCCTGATACTGATCAATCGCAATTTCCACTGCGCGATCTCTGTCCGCTAATGACGACCGCGCAAAGCCGAGTCGCTGCTCCAGCAGCCGTTCACTTTCCAGCGCATTTTCCACTTCGCGAAAGGCACTCAGCAGACTGCTGCCGTAATTGGCCACCGCCTGTGCCTGCTGCGCCGTAGTGATGCGTACATAGGCGCACAGGGCACCGCCCTCATAGATTGGGATGATCGAACCCAATTGTGCAGAGGCGCGATCCTGGCTCAGGTGTAACTGCTCCAGCAGATGATCCCCCAGACGCTCTGCGGTCAATGAAAGGGAAAAGCTTGGGCGCAGAGCAAGGCGTGCGACCTCCTGCCGGCGAAAGGCGGCGAGTACAGCGTATTCGGCGGCAAGAATATCCGGCCGACGGCTGACCAGCGCGATGGGCGTATCTGCGGCCACCACCGGTGGAACCGCGGGGTAGTGGCTGGCGGCGGCAAGTTCCGCCGCCGGGTATCGCCCCAGCAAGACTTCCAGACTGCGCACCGCACGCCCAAACGCGATACGCGTGGACTGGAGAGTAGCCTGGGCCGACTCCACCCGCGCGCGGCTGTCCGCCACATCCAGTTGAGAGGTTTTTCCGCTCTGGTAGCGAAAGTCCGCCAGGTCGTAAAGACGTGTGTAAATTCCCACGGCGTGTTCTGCCAGAGAAAGTAACTGTTGCGCCTCACTCACCAGATACCAGTTCAATGCCACGGTGGCGGCCAGGGACTGGCGTGCGTAGGCGTAGTCCAGTGCCGCCACTTCGTAATCGATTGCTGCCGCCGCACGCTCCGCGCGCAGTCTGCCCCACACTTCCAGCTCCCAGTTCAGGCCAAGCGCGATCAGTGTGTGGGTGAACGAGTGCTTGACGTCATCGCGACCGCCAAAGTCATAGGTACGCTTGCCGCCCAGCTGACCACCAATCTGGGGCAACAGCTGCGCACCTACCACGGCTATCGTCTCCCGAGCTATGGCAACCGCCTCTGCGGCCGCTAGCAGGTCTCGGTTGTTCGCCAGAGCCTCATTGACCAACGCGACCAGTGTCGGGTCGTTGAACGATTGCAGCCAGCCACTGTGAACCGGCGCCGAATTGGTGGCGGCCACCCACTGCTCAGGAATGCCTGTCTGCGGTGGTAACGCCTCGTCGAGTACTTCCTTGGGTGCGGGAAGCGGCTTCAGCGCACACCCTGCGATGGTCACGACAACGGCCGCGGGAAAGATCCAGTTACGACAGTTCATCCGGCGAAGGGATAAAGCCAGTTGGACCAGGAATAGGCGCGAATACCAATTTTGCGCAGCACCACAAAACCGCTAGAGGGATCGGTGTAGATAGCGGCGCGCCCCTGAGTACCAATAGGAAATTTGGACTGATCTTTATCGTCGATTCGGATAGCAACCGCAAACTGTCCCTGCGGCAGTTCCGCAGGCTTATAGACAAAATGCGGCAGGCGACCGCTCGGTAGCATCTGCCCGCTGCCACTGCCGCGCCAGATCGCCTCTACCTTGCCGGTAAATATCTGTCCCGGATAGAGATCGAGCGCCACCTCGACTTCCTGCCCTTCCTTTACGTGCTTGAGGTTTTCCTGAAAATAATTGGCCAGCAGATAGCGGTCTGAGTCACAGATAAACGTGGCGATGGCTCCTACCCGCAGTGCCCCTGCTACCATACCCGGGCGCACCTGCAGATTGATCAGGTAACCATCTTCCGGCGCCACCATCAGGGTGTTGTCGAGATAAAACCTGGCCAGATCCAGTTTGGCCTGAATACTGGCGACGGTGGTGTTTACCCCGTTGATTTCCGAGTGGTATTCAAGTTCGGCGCGCGCCACTTGGGCCTGGGCCTCCCGTACCGAAGCCTCATTGGCGGCGACCTTAGCTGTCCATTTTTGTACATCTTCCTCTGGCCCGGCTCCGCGACCGGCAAGCTTTTGCGACAGTTCCCGCTCGTAACGCGCGTACACCAACTCACTCTGAAGCCGGACCACCTGCTGTCGCGCTACCTGTACATCCGCGGCTAACACCTCGACATTCTGTGTTGCCTTCGCCAGTTCCGCCTGCAGCTCTTTTACCTTGAGTTCATAGGGGCGCCGGTCAAACTGAAAGAGGGGCTGCCCTTTCTTTACCGGAACATTGGGCTGCACCAATACGTCTGTCACCAGAGTGGGTTCATTGAGACGTGGGGTCAGCTGGATGGTGTGCTGTACGAGGCGGGCATTGGTGGAGTACGGGGTCACGAATCGCAGCCCGATCATGAATATAAGTAGCAGATGCAGCCCGACAGAGACCGAAACCAGGCCCCAGACGATGTTGAACTTCATCCATTTGAACTTGAAAAAAGTGAGCCAGACGGCAATCACATACACAAACAGGAGAACAAATCCGAACAGCATGGCCTGGTTCCCTAACTGGTTGCATCGCTATCAGGCGCTTGTTTGTTCTGCCCGTTTATTGGCGCGGGCTTATCGTCTTCGCCACGCAGGCGGGCTATTTTCTCTTCGATTTCGCGTGCTTCATCTTCGGGGAAGTTGCGGATATCGATGGTGTCCGTGGGTTTGAATGCCCAGATAAACGCGTTGATCCAGGGCACCACCGCAAGAAACCCGGCATACCCCATAATCTTTACCGCTTCCGCATCGGGATGTTTACGCGAGATGGCAATCTTCCCCGGAAGCCCGGCAATCCAGATCAGGATTGCCATGATCGCTATTCCTGCACATACGATCACGAGGAAGGTCAGATAATCCCAATGTGTCAGCTTGAACCCCATCTGAGCGCATCCTTGAGCAGAGCCGATTACTGTTGATTATTTCTCATTGGCAAGAAAGTCATATAGCTGAAGCCTGGCGATATCGCCAATCAGGGTTGTTGATTTTGGTGCAGTATTGTCGCAGTCTATCGGACATCCCACCTGTTTATCCGGAGAATTCAGCGAAGCTGCCCATGATCGATTTTGAAAATAAAAGCCTGTTCAAGCTCAAGCAAAACGCGGGGTTTGCAGAGAAAGTAACGCCACTCCTGATTGATGGCGAGGAAGTACTTGACTCCTTCAAGTCCATGCGCGATGGCGTGGTATTTACCAGCAAACGCATTATTGCGGTCAATGTACAGGGCATTACCGGTAGCAAAAAGGATTTCACCTCCCTGCCCTATAAAAACATCATCGCCTACTCCGTGGAAACCACCGGCACACTGGACATCGACAGCGAACTGGAACTGTATTTCTCCGAGCTAGGAAAAGTCCGATTCGAATTCAGCGGCAAGTGCCGCCTAATGGATATTGCGCATTATATTGCGCGATATGCGCTGTAACAGTGACGCTCTCATCCCAGCGCAAATCGGCGATTATCTCGATAATATTCTTCGGGTTGCTTTCAGTATCTGCAGCATTTGGTCTATTACCGCTGGCGGTTCTTATTTTTTATATCATTATGAGCTTGATAGCTTATCTCGTTTACTATTTTGATAAATCCGCCGCTCGCCGTGGCGGCTGGAGAACCAAGGAAAGCAGTCTGCACTTACTGTCTTTACTCGGTGGCTGGCCGGGCGCACTGCTCGCCCAGCAGCGCTTTCGACATAAAACACGAAAGCAGCCTTTTCGATTCATTTTCTGGCTAACGGTACTTGCCAACCTGGGAGCTCTCATATGGCTACACACGGAAGACGGCGCTGACTTCCTCCATAGATTACTGGAAACCTACGGTAATTTTTCCTGATACAAAACCCCGGACACCCAAAACGAGACGCAATGAAATCCATATTTATATGCCTGGCCCTCATCGCCACAGCACAAGCATCAACCGAGACGAAAGATCAGAGTCCGGGCTTCGTCATTGAACATGACTCGCAAGTGGCCGCTCAACAGGCCGGCCCGCATAAAGGTGGCGGAGAGACTACGGGGTATTCTTTCTTTGCTGGCGTGCCCAGCATGGATCTCGTATTTAAAAAGCGCATTCTCCACCCGGGGGCAGCGATCGGCTATCATGAGCAGCACAAAGATGAGATCTACTATGTGATCAGTGGTACCGGCGAGCTGACCATGAATGGAGAAAAGTCTGAGGTGGGCCCGGGTTCCGCAATTCTGACACGGCCGGGCAGCTCCCACGGTCTGCGACAAACAGGCACCGAGGACCTTGCGATCTTTATTGTTTACAGGAAGTAGGATCAAGCGCATTGCGATGACTACTTGGCGAACCTGCTATTATCCGCCTGTAGGGATACCCACTTCCTTTCAAATCTCGAACCCTACATGAAATTGGCCAGCTTTCGCGGAGAACTCACCGAAACAGCTTCCATTTTTTACGCCTCATAAAAACTGAATTTTTCCGGCCAGGACAAGTACACCGTGTCACTCCTATTTGAAGAAATCGATAGCCAGCCCTCAGCGCTGGGCGAAATCTCTCTACGCCGGCGGCGCATTCCGGCGCTGGGTGACCGCGACATCTACGAAGTGAAGCTCGGCGATGAGTTTTTGATGTCGAGTATGTTTGTAGAAGCGGAGGAAGCACTGTCGACGCTTGGCCTGGCGCAAACCCAGGGCGATGCGCTTGACGTGGTGGTTGGCGGACTGGGACTGGGGTATACCGCGGTGGCAGCACTGCAGGATGCTCGGGTTGCCGAGCTGCTTGTTGTGGATGCCCTGGGCACGGTGATTGGCTGGCACAGGGATGAAAAGGTTCCACTGGGAAAAGTACTCAATGCGGATAAGCGCAATCGCTATGTGCACGGCAGCTTCTTCGATCTGGCTACCGACCCGGCGACAGGATTTGACCCAAAGTGCGCCGGGCGTAAGTTTGATGCCATTCT
This sequence comes from Microbulbifer elongatus, assembly GCF_021165935.1. Taxonomy (NCBI): domain Bacteria; kingdom Pseudomonadati; phylum Pseudomonadota; class Gammaproteobacteria; order Cellvibrionales; family Microbulbiferaceae; genus Microbulbifer; species Microbulbifer elongatus. The sequence continues at coordinate 169,038 of NZ_CP088953.1, forward strand.
CCTGGATATCGATCACTCGCCAACGGAATATCTGAATGCGGACAACGCCGGCTTCTATACCACTAGAAACCTTTCTTTGATGGCAGAACAGCTGAAACCCAAGGGGGTCTTCGCCATGTGGTCACAAAATTTGCCGGAAGACGATTTCGTCGCCCTGCTGAAAACGGTATTTGAAACGGTGGATACCCATGTGGTCTCTTTCTACAACCCGTTTCTCAGTGGGGAGTCCACCAACTCGGTGTATGTTTGCGTAAAAGACTAAGCTGGGATTATTCGATACCGCGATCGGGCATTGCTGGTACCATGCGCGGCAATTCCCGGCGCGGCCGCCGGCCCCGCCAAGCAGAGACACCAGATGACCTTTCAATCATTAGGATTGGGCACCCCAATCCTGCAGGCCCTTGAAGAAAAGGGCTATACCACGCCCACCGAGATTCAGCGCAAAGCGATCCCCGCCATCCTCAAGGGCCGGGATATTATCGCGACCGCACAGACAGGTACCGGCAAAACCGCGGCTTTCGTGCTACCGATGCTTGCGGCATTGAGTGGCGAGCGCAAGCGGCGGGCCAAACGCTTCCGCGTACTGGTTCTTGTTCCCACCCGTGAGCTGGCCATGCAGGTGGAAGAGAATATCCAGCAGTATGGAAAGCATCTGACCGTTGCTTCCATGACGATGGTGGGTGGAGTGGATCTTGAACCTCAACGGCAGCGTTTGATTGAGGGTGTGGACATTGTGGTCGCCACCCCCGGGCGCCTTTTGGACCTGGCGCACCAGCGCGCACTCTACTTTGATGAGTTACAGGTGGTGGTGCTGGATGAGGCCGACCGAATGCTCGATATGGGCTTCATCGACGATCTCAACAAAATCATCGACCGCCTGCCCGCACAGCGTCAAAGCCTGCTGTTTTCCGCCACGCTGTCCAGCCAGGTTGGAGCGCTGGCAAAATCCGTGGTGGATAATCCCGTTGAGGTCGCCATCGCCGGGGACCAGAAAAGTGCACCGAAGATTGCCCAGTGGCTGGTGGCCGTCGACAAGCACAACAAATCGGCCCTGCTCAGCCATTTGATCAATGCGCGGGACTGGAGTCAGGCCCTGATCTTTATTCGCACTCAGCACGGCGCAGCCAAGCTGGTCAGCCAGCTGGAAAAGCGCGGTATTCAGGCGGAATCCATCCACGGAGGTAAGAGTCAGGCCTCGCGCAGCAAAATCCTGGCCGCGTTCAAGTCCGGCGAGATTCGTATTTTGATTGCCACCGGCGTTGCCGCGCGCGGCATCGATATTGACGCGCTGGCACGGGTGGTCAATTACGATATGCCCGACGATGCCGACGAATACATCCACCGCATTGGTCGCACCGGTCGCGCAGGCTCCTCCGGTGAGGCCGTGTCACTGGTTTCCAAGGATGACTTCAAGCGGCTGTGTGCGGTGGAGCGGCGGCTGGGTAAGATCATTGACCGGGTGCAGGTTGCCGAATTTCCGGTGGTGAAGGATTTGCCAGAATCCAACCTCAACTTTTCCACCAAAGCCCGAAATCAGCATTCCAGTGCTGGCGACAAATCAAAAAGCCGTGCGAAAAAGGCTTCAGAGAAGGCTCCCAGAAAGAAGACAATGGAAAAAGTACCGGAGAATCCGTCCGCGCAGTCATCGGATAAACCACAAGCTAAAACTCCCTGGGGGAGCCCCTGGGGTAGTATCAAAAAATAGAAAATCCCGATTTCACCGGCGCTATCTACCCGTTGAGCCCCCCAATGCCCCCCATTGAAAAGGGCCGCACACAGCGGCCCGTCTGCTCAATAATCAGACAACATTCTCGACACCCCACCCCAAGCCCCGTATAGTGCGCGGCCCGCCATCTCTCTGGATTATGGCGACGCCGGCTAGCCGCACAGGGCATATGCCGCCAACTATTCGCCTGCAAACGATTCACCTCAATACGCCCCGGGAAGACACTCTTGATCACCACCGCCAATATCACCATGCAGTTTGGTGCCCAGCCACTGTTTGAAAACATCTCCGCAAAATTCGGCAACGGCAACCGTTATGGACTGATCGGGGCCAACGGCTGTGGCAAGTCCACCTTTATGAAGATCCTGAGTGGAGCGCTGGCACCGACTTCCGGCAATGTGTCCATGGCACCGGGCTGCACTCTGGGCATTCTGAGCCAGGATCAGTTCGCATTTGAGGAGTACTCGGTAGTCGATGCGGTGATCATGGGCGATACACGCTTGTGGGCGATCAAGCAGGAGCGTGACCGTATCTACTCCCTGCCGGAAATGAGCGAGGAAGACGGGATGCGGGTGGCGGAGCTGGAAGTGCAGTTTGCCGAGCTGGATGGCTATACCGCTGAGAGCCGCGCAGGGGAAATTCTGCTGGAGGCCGGGATCGAGGAGTCCTTCCATTTTGGCTTGATGAAGCAGGTTGCACCGGGCTGGAAGCTGCGTGTGCTGCTTGCCCAGGCCCTGTTTGCCGATCCGGACATCCTGCTGCTGGACGAGCCCACCAACAACCTGGATATCCACACCATCCACTGGCTGGCGGAAGTGCTGAACCAGCGCAAGTCCACCATGATCATCATTTCGCACGACCGGCACTTCCTGAACCAGGTGTGTACCCATATGGCGGATATCGATTACGGCGAGTTGCGGGTATTCCCGGGTAACTATGAAGATTTCGTGGCCGCGTCCACCCTGATCCAGGAGCAGCTGCACGCTGAGAATGCAAAGAAGACCGCTGAGCTGGAAGAATTGCAATCCTTTGTCAACCGCTTCTCCGCCAACGCCTCCAAGGCCAAGCAGGCCAGTTCGCGAGCGAAGAAGATGGAGAAGATCAAGCTGGACGAGGTAAAACCCTCCAGCCGGGTCAAACCCTACATCACCTTCCAGCAGTGCAAGAAGCTGCACAGGCAGGCGCTGACCCTGGAAGACCTGGCCCACGGCTTCGACGGCGAACCGTTGTTTGCCGGTGGCGAGATGATTCTGGAAGCGGGCGCACGCCTGGCGGTCATTGGCGAGAACGGCGTGGGCAAAACGACCTTCCTGCGCTGCCTGGTCGACCAGATTCAGGCCAATAACGGCGTGGTGAAATGGTCCGAGAACGCCGCCATCGGCTATTGCCCGCAGGACGCCAGCGCCGACTTCGACAACGACCTCACCATCTTTGAGTGGATGTCCCAGTGGCGCACGCCCAAGCACGATGACCTGACCGTGCGCGGTATGCTCGGTCGCCTTCTGTTTACCGCCGACGACGCCAACAAGAAAGCGCGGGTCTGCTCCGGTGGCGAGAAGAACCGCCTGCTGTTTGGCAAGCTGATGATGATGGATACCAATGTGCTCATCATGGACGAGCCCACCAACCACCTGGACATGGAGTCCATCGAGGCCTTGAACAAGGCGCTCTCCCAGTACGAGGGCACCCTGATCTTCGTCAGCCACGACCGTCAGTTCGTCTCATCCCTGGCCACCCGGGTGCTGGAGATCAAGGATCGGCGCCTGCTGGACTTCCAGGGCACCTATGACGAATACCTGGCTGATCGGGCCCGGGAAGCGGCACAGGCAGCCTGAGCAGCGCCTGGAGGAAGACGGAATATCCGCATCAGTCGGTTTTTTGCGGCGATTGACGCCAAGATACCGAACAATTTATAGACAGATGCTCTCAGTACCTCTAAAGTGTGAGCTGCTAGAAAGAAAGACTTTTTGAACACCGTTTTATCGCTGAGCTTGACGTATTTATTCGTCCTGTCGTGTTAAGAGCCTTTACTCCAAGCAACACCCGCCTTTTTAAGGCTCTTTTTCTGAATCCAGATACAACAGGAATTCAATATGTCAAATACAGTAACCGGAACCGTTAAATGGTTCGACGAAGCAAAAGGCTTTGGTTTTATCGAGCAGCAGTCCGGCCCGGACGTCTTCGCACATTTCAGTGCGATCGCCAGCACCGGCTTCCGCACTCTGACCGAAGGCCAGGCGGTTGAGTTCAGCGTAACTCAGGGCAAGAAAGGCCCTCAGGCTGAGAATATCGTAGTGGTTTAATGGCGTTGTGACCTGACCACTCAACGAGTACGAAGACGGGCCCCACGGGGCCCGTTTTTGTTGCTGGATGGGGCTATTCAGAACCTGGTAACGATTTTTGGGTCCAATTTTGCATAATTGCGGGGTGAATATCTGACCACGCCTGTGCGACGATCCACCTTTCACAAGAATAACGACCGGAGGCTCTCCCATGCTCAGCAGAATTGGTACTCCCGTTCTTTTGGCCGCAAGCCTGTTGCTTTCCGCCTGTAATGGCATTCAGTTCAGTTCCAATCTGGAGCCCTACGTAGAAGACCGCATCAAGACCAGAATGGTGCGGGAGTACTCCATCGCCGAGATAGACCAGTACAACGCCACGACCCTCGGGTTTGTCGATGCCAGCTACTGCCAGGATCGGGTGGATGATCGAAAGGCGAGTAAATCGCAACTGGTGAGAGACCTGAAACTGCGCACCAAAAACCTCGGTGGCAACGGCCTGGTCGTCGAGGCCTGCGGAACCGGTGCGATCGCCGGCTGCTACTCCTATATGGAATGCCGCGGGGTCGCCTACTCAGTGCCGGAGCGCAAGGGGGACAGCACCCCGCCAACCACCGCGAGAAACGCATTTTAAACAGGCCTGATCCCTTTGATAGCCGGCGGCCGTCATCGGTTATTCTGGTACGCGGCCACCCACACAGACGATAACGGACGAAGCACCCAGCATGGATAATCTAGTGGGGCGATGGGGATCCCCTGCAGCAATGTTTTCCCTCTCTTCCCGCCACGGGTGGGTGGCCGTATACATGGGGTTTACGCTGGTACTGGCCGGCTGCACCCTGCCTTCACCGATGACTTGTCAGCCAGGCGAACAGGCGCAAGTTCACGATGTGCTCTGTTTCGGCACCGACAGGCCCGGTGGGCGGGTAACCGATGAACAGTGGGCGAACTTTCTCGCAGAGGTGGTGACGCCGCACTTTCCCGATGGTCTGACCGTACTCTCTGGCCAGGGGCAGTGGCGCAGTAACAGCGGCGAGATTATCCGTGAAAGTACCCATGTGCTGTCTCTGGTACACCGACAGGAGCCCACCGTAGGCCCCGCCATCGATACCATCGTCACCACCTATAAGCAGCGCTTTCAACAGGAATCCGTGCTGCGCGTGCGCAGCGCCGCCTGTGTTTCCTTCCGCTAGTGGAGCCCGCCCAACACAATGATCTTCCCCAGCCAGTGGCACTCGCTAAAATTGAGCTTCCGCGATCACACGGTCACCTTTTCAGCGGGGCGGAGCAACCTGCGCGCACGTATTCACGAGGCGTTTATCCGGCTTTCCGCCCTCTCCAGTGGGACCCGTGCAACCATTCATGTGCACCACCCCCGGCATGGCTGGCTGAAAGTATGCGACGCCGAGCAGCGCTACCCCATTATCCAGAACCCGCTGCGACTGAAACCCGCCCGTATCTGGCAGGCCATTGGCCACACCCTGGCAGAAGCGGACAGCTGGCCCACGGACGAGGAAAAGGCCCGTATCAAACTAGAGCGACAGATGCGCAGGCGCGCGGAAATTGCCTCGGCACGCCGAAATCGCTTTCGCGTAATCGAAGGTGGCAATGATTAACAGGCTTTCGCTCCCCCTCTCCCATGCGTGGCAGAAAGCCGTCGCACAGATGGACAACAGATATACGCCTGAACTAAACCTTGCGCGATAACTCGCGGATTTCCCGGTTCAGAATCCGATCGTTGTCGCTGTAGTCCATCGGGATATCAATCAGGTGCACACCACCCTCCTGCATACAGCGCTCGATGGTAGGCCGGAGCTCGGCCGTTGTGTCAATCCGATGCCCCGAAGCCCCATAGGCCTGGGCGTAGGCGACAAAATCCGGATTGCCAAAGTCCAGACCGAAATCGTGAAAGTCCATCTGTGCCTGCTTCCACTTGATCATGCCGTAGCCGTCGTCGCGCAACAGCAGAATCACCAGGTCGAGCTTGAGCCGTACCGCCGTTTCCAGTTCCTGAGAGTTCATCATAAAACCCCCGTCACCGCAGATGGCCAGAACCTTGCGCTCCGGATGCACCAGCTTGGCCGCCATGGCGGAAGGCAGCCCGGCTCCCATGGTGGCCAGTGCGTTATCCAGCAGGACGGTGTTCGGTGCATGGGCCTGATAATTGCGCGCGAACCAGATTTTATACATGCCGTTATCCAGCGCGATAATGCCATCTTCGGGTACCGCGTCACGCACTTCTTTCACCAGCCGCTGAGGTTTTATCGGAAAGCTGTCGTCCTGTGCGCCCTCCAGGATATGCGCCTGTAATGCGTTGCGAATTCGGTGGGCATCGGCAAAGCTCCAGTGTTCCTGGGGTTCCAGTTCTTCCTTCAGTTGCCACAGGCTGTTGGCAATATCCCCGACCACTTCAATCTGCGGAAAATACACCGGGTCGACCTGCGCAGAACTGAAATTGATATGCACCACTGCCGGACCACCAGGGCGCATAAAGAAGGGAGGCTTTTCCACAACATCGTGCCCGACGTTGATAATGAGGTCCGCCTGGTCAATGGCCCGGTGCACAAAATCCCCATCGGACAGCGCGGTGTTGCCAACAAAGTGCGCGCTGGCCTCGTCGATCACTCCCTTGCCCATTTGTGTGGTGACCACAGGAATACCCAGCTTCATGACCAGTTCCCGCAACATTTTCGCGGTGAGCTTGCGGTTGGCGCCGGCACCAATCAACAACAAAGGTTTGCGCGCTGCGGCAATCGCCTGCGCCGCCTGGCACACGGCTTTCTCTTCGGCAATGGGGCGGCGGGTATAACTGGGCTCCAGCACCGGCATGGTGGAGTGTTCACGGGCGATATCTTCCGGCAATTCAATGTGCGTGGCGCCAGGGCGCTCTTCCTCAGCGTGGCGAAACGCCTCGCGCACATGCGCCGGCACATTGTCACCGCTGACAATTACCTTGGTGAACTTGGTCAGCGGCTGCATCATATCGACGATATCGATAATCTGAAATTGCCCTTGTTTGGAGCTCTTGATCGGCTTCTGCCCGGTGACCATCACCATGGGCATGGCGCCGAGCTGCGCGTAAGCGGCGGCCGTCACCAGGTTGGTGGCACCGGGGCCCAAGGTGGAGAGACACACCCCGGCATTCCCGGTAAGGCGGCCATAGGTGGCCGCCATAAATCCGGCGGCCTGTTCGTGCCGGCCGATGACCAGGTTGATTTTGGAGCCGCGCAGGGATTCCAGCAGATCGAGGTTCTCCTCCCCCGGGATGCCAAAAACAAATTCTACGCCCTCGGCTTCGAGCGCACGCACGAATAAGTCAGATGCCTTCACCAGAACTCCCCATTCAGAATGTGTAGCCGGCGCAGAAAACGACGGACGAACAATCGCCACCACAGTGGCGCAATCTGTTTAGCAGGGTAGCAGATGGGACCTCACCGGACTCATCGGGCGCTGCGCGATTCCGGCTCCTGAAACTGCAGCTCCGCCAGACGCCGATAGAGTGGTGACGACGCCACCAGATCCTGGTGCCGGCCCTGGGCCAGCAGGCGTCCGCTCTCCAGTACCGCAATACTGTCGGAATGCAGAATGGTGGCCAGCCGGTGCGCAATCACAATCGTGGTGCGGTTGCTCATCAACTCCTGCAATGCCTGCTGCACATGATGCTCACTCTCCGCATCCAGGGCACTGGTAGCCTCATCCAGCAGAAGGATTTTCGGGTCTTTCAATATTGCGCGGGCAATGGCGATCCGCTGCTTTTGCCCACCGGACAGGCGTGCGCCCTGCTCTCCCAGGTGTGTGCCGTAACCTTCCGGCAGCTGCTCAATAAAATCATGGGCATGGGCGGCTTTTGCTGCGGCGAGCACTTCAGCCTCTGTTGCATCGGGCCTGCCATAGCGGATGTTGTACAAGACGTCGGCGGTAAACAGCGCAGGCTGCTGTGGCACTACGGCAATCTGTTTGCGCAGAACACCGGTATCCAGTTCGCGAATATCCACACCATCGAGAAGGATTCGCCCGGCGCCGGGGTCGTAAAATCGCTGCAGCAGATCCAGCACAGTGGATTTACCCGCACCCGACGGTCCAACCAGGGCGAGGCTTTTGCCCGCAGCCACCTGCAGGTTCAACTGCTGTAACGCTGGCTGATCCGGGCGCGAAGGATAGCGGAAGTCCACCAACTCGAAATCGACCTGTGCTGGCGTGTGGCGGCTCACAGATTGCTGAGCGCTGGCAGGCAGAGGGTCGGATTCCGGCTTGCACGACGCGGGAATATCGGATTGCACAGCGAGCAGCTCCATCAGGCGCTCGGTGGCACCGGTGGCTCGCTGCAGCTCGCCGTACACTTCGGAAATCGTCGCCACCGCAGAGCCCATAAGAAAGGCATAAAACACAAATGCCGCCAGGTCACCACTGGTCATGCGCCCGGCGATCATATCGTTGCCGCCCACCCACAACAGCGCACTGACGGCGCCGAACATCAGCAGAATGACGACCGCAATCAGCAGCGAACGCTGACGAATGCGCCGCTTGGCCACCTCGAAGGCCTTCTCGGCTTCCGCAGCAAAGGCCTGCGCTTCATACCTCTCACGGGTATAGCTCTGTACGGTTTTGATGTTCTGAATAATCTCGCCGGCGTAGCTGCCCACATCGGCAATGGAATCCTGACTAGCCTTGGAAAGCTTCCTCACCCGGCGGCCATACAGAACGATCGGCAATAGCACCGCGGGTACGCCTACGAGCACCATCAGGCTCAATTTCAGATTGGTGATGAGCAATAGAATCAACGCACCGATAAACATCAACGCACTGCGCAGCGCCATGGAAAATGACGTGCCGATAATATGCTGCAGCAAAGTGGTATCGGTGGTGAGACGAGACATGATCTCGCCGCTACGATTGGTTTCGAAATAGCTGGGGTGCAGGGTCACGAGTTGGCTGAACACCGCTTTGCGAAGATCCGCCACCACCCGTTCGCCGAGCCACGAGATCAGGTAGTGGCGGGCGTAGGTACCCAGGGCCATCAGGCCGGCCAACCCCAGTAAAATCACGACAGCATTGGTGAGCGCCGCACCCGAGCTGCCGGACAACCCCTGATCCACCAGCTGGCGCACCCCCTGCCCAATAGACAGGGTCACCAGCGCGGTAAAGACCAGCGCAATGGCAGCGCCCGCCAGTACTGTTTTATAGGGACGCATAAACTGCCAGAGGGTGATCAACATCTGGCGCGCGGACATATTAGAGGGGGAGCCTGTGGACAATAGATTTTTCCCGGGTGTGTGTTTACTGGTACGAAGCCCTTGATTCGGCCTGGTTATCTCGCCGGCCCTGCCGACCGGCCGAACCCGGCCTCATAGTACTCACGCCTCACACTCCAGTGTTGCGGATTCCGCCTGCCGCTGGGCCGCCTGTTTCAGGCTGCGCAGGTACCCGTGCAGCAGCTCTGCGTCCAGCCCGTGCAGCATCAGACGAAATCCTGCCTGCAATGTCGAGTGTGGCACCATCGGGTGGCGGTTGCTGACCAGCGACAGGGCCATGCCATCGTTCAACAGCTTGCCGATATAGATGGAAATGGTTTCATCCAGTTGCAGAGAATTGCTCGCGCGCCAGAAGTCGTGATCCGACAGGAACAGCGCATACAGGGGCGTGTACATTTCGATCGCGGTCTGAAGATCGAGGACATTGGTGACATGCTCGCCACCCGGATACAGATCGAATTCACCGTCGGTAATGGCCGAGAAATCCAGCTGCTGCGGTGCCGTAATATCGCGGTTTTGCTGACGCAACTGTTCATTCAGCTCGGCGATAAAATTGTAGATATTCAGATCGTGAATCAGAAACGTGTCATTCAGCAGGTCGCGCAGGGCTTTCGGACGCAGGGGGCTGGTGCTACCTATGCGAACACCGTCAATATTGTCGGCAACGAACTGCAACAATTCCGTGCCGATATTGAAGTGGCGCAGGATCAGGTAGTTGGCATCGCGGCGTACAAAGTACTTGAGCCCCCAATAAATGGTTTTGTGCAGTAACCGCGATGAATTCCACCGTTCCGGCATCACAATACGCAACAGTTGCACCAGTACGATACTGAGCCGAGCCAGCGGACGCACCACCGGTAACAGCAGGCGTCGCGACCAGGTATTGTTGCCGGCGAGCAGCGCTTTCTTTGCGGGCTCATGAATAGGCAGGCTGCGATCCAGATACAGTGCCAGCCAGGGATTGGGGTCGCGCCGGTCGATGCGCTCCTGCTCGAAATCGCTGTTCCAGCTCATGATTTTTCCCTTTTTAATCGTGGCCGGTTAATAGTGGCCCAGTTCTTCCAGTTGCAGCAGATAAAGACGCCCGGTCACTCGGGCCGTTTCCAGTATCTGCGCCGCCAGACCGTCGATTTCCAGCACACCGGATTCCAGCACTTCCTGCAATTCCGCGAGATGATCTTCGTCGTGCTCGGCGTGGTATCGATAAAAGGAAACCTGGTGGGGTTCAAGGTGCAGGTGCTGCTGCAGGGCGCGGGCGAAAAGTCCGGCAAAATGTTTGCCCAGCCCTTCGATAATAAACATGGCACCGAGCAGATCCAGGGGATCGGCGCTGCCGGCGCGCTGGAACATCCACGCAGACAGGGCCCGAGAGCCGATATTCTGCCGCCCGCTGTGCAGCGTCGCCACATCCCCGCCGACCGCAGCGTAATCCCGCTGCAGCATTTCATAGTCGCGGTGCTCGGTGCGTGCGTGCTCGAGAAAGCGTGAGCGCAGCTCCAGGTGTTCACGACCAATGGAAGATACCGCACAGGCAATCCAGCGGGATCCATCCAGCACCTGCTGGTAGTGATCGTGCAACATGAGCCGGTAGTCCTCGAGCCGCAAGGCACCGCGCAGGGCGCGGGCGACAATCGGCACCTTGACCAGGCGCCCTTCGAAATCTGCCCAGATTTTTCCCAACTCGCGAATAATCAACGCCGGCTCGTTTTCAAGAACGTCCATTTTCCTCTCCTTTACACCACGGTCAGACACATAAACGACGCCAGGCAACGACCGCTCTCGGGCACAAAACATAATACGCGATCACCGCGCGCCAGTTTTTCTTCTCGCAACAACTGGTCTATCAACAGAAAGATGGAGGCGGAGCCCACATTACCCACCTGGTGCTGGTGATTGCGCCACCGATCCTCGGGAATCATGGCTGCGGAGTGTGTAAGCAAGGTTTTCATTCGTTCGCCCAGGGCGCGCGCTGAGTAGTGGGGGAGAAAATAGCGGACGTCGCGCGGCGATAACTGGTGCTTGTCCAGCACTTCGAGGAAGTACCCCATCCACACCGGGAACATCTGATCGAGCAGATCGAAATCCTGTCGCAACACAATAGCACCCTGTTCGTAGGCCGCACCGGGAGAACCGTAGTGCGCCCAGGGGTGGAAATCTTCAGGGCTGTTGTCGCGGGTGCCGGCGAACATGCAGGTGGGGAAGCGGTCGGCAAAGGATTTCTGCTCAATCCAGTCGATTTTCAGGCTGGGGCGCTGCGGATCCGGTTCGGCCTCCATTACCAGTGCACCGGCGCCATCGGATAGGGTCCAGCGCAAAAATTCGTACTGCATCGCCTGGTGCGTACTCATGCCCGAAAAATCGACTGCGCGGTAAAAGTCCGGCTGAAACCAGCGGCTGGAAAATTCACTGCCGCTGGCGGCGGCGATGCGATGTTGGCCGGCGCGCACATTCAGCCAGGCGGCTTTGATCGCCATCATGCTGCTACCGCAGACACTCTGGTGCGAGCTGATTTCCATGCTGTTGCCACCCAGCTCCCCGTGTACCGCACTGGCGATACCCGGTACCAGTAGATCCGCCTGGGTGGTACCGCAGGCAAGATATTCCAGCTGCGCAGGGTCCCGGCGCGCGGCATCGCAGGCGGCCTCCAGAGCCTGAGCGGCCATCTGTGCATTGGTAAACAGCGGGTTACCCTCGCGATCCAGGGCGTAGTGGCGTTGGCGGATGCCATTCTGGCGCAGGGTCAGCGCCTTGAGTTTTCGGCTGTTTTCACCGAGAAATCCGATACGCGATTCCATTTCGCGATTATCCACCGGTGCACCGGGCAGGAAACTGCCACTGCCGGTGATAAATACGTCCTGCATGTACTTTCCTTACCGTCCTTACTCCGGGCAGGCATGTTATCACCCCAGTCGCGCGGAGAAAGGTACGGCGGCGCAAAGTCGGCAATTTGTATTGTCAGTAAGGCCAGACGTGCATGAGACTTCCGCCCCTCTGCCGATTAATCAACGCGCATGGGCCTCGGCCAGGCAGTCCCACAGGGTCTGCACAATTCGCGAGGGTCTGGGGGAAAGCCGCTGAATCGCGACAAAATCGCACTCGTACTGGTAGCGCTGTGGATGGATCGCGCGGATCTCGCCCTTTTTCAAAAACGTTTCCGCATAGTGGTCCGGCAGATAGCCGATATAGCGGCCGGTCTGCAGGCAGTGGACGATGGCTTCCTGGTCGTTGACGGTAATATCCCGCTCCAGCCCCAGGCGGTTGCCCACTTCCATATTCGGCGAGTGGTAGCCGAGGCCCGCGTATTTGCTCTGGCGAATGGCCTCGTCATCGATGGAGATATCCGCCGTGCCAAAGAGCGGGTGGCGGTAGCCGCAGTAGAGGTACATCTGCTCATAGAACAGGTGCTGATACTCGAGACTCGGCGAGGTGCGGTGCGCGGGAATCACCCCCAGCTGGAAGCGCCCTTCCATCACTCCCCGCTCGATCTCATTGATCGGCTCGATATGGATATCCAGGCTCACTTGCGGAGCCAGGTCGTCGAAATGCCGCAAGGCCTCGCTGATGTGGGCGGCGGGATTGGTCACCATTTTGTCGAACAGGGCCAGGGAAATGTGCCCGGTCATGCGCCGGTGCAGGTCCGCCACCTCGCCGCGAAAGGTATCCAGGGAGCCCAACAGACGCAGAGTGGCCTGATAGATCTGTCGGCCCTCGCTGGTCAGGGCAAAGCCACCGCGGCCGCGCTGACACAGGGTGACCCCGAGGCGTACCTCCAGATCCTTGATATGGCGGCTGATGGTGGAGCGCCCCACATTGAGTTCCAGCTCGGCGGCGGAGAAGCCTCCGGCCTCGGCGACGGCACGGAATACCCGTAACAGGCGCAGGTCGATATCGCTGAGCTGGCCCAGGAGGGCGGTTTGTTTGCGGGCCATTGGCGCAACTCTCCGGGCTCCTGCAAAGAGGGAGCATTAGTTTCACCTTCATGAAACTAAACATCGATAAACAGCAGTTTATGAAACATTAAAGCTCTTCTACATTTACCGCAACCCATCGGTCAATCAGGCCGGATGCGTGGCCAAATGGAGAATAAGAGTGAGCGACAAGTTTGCCGGGCTCAGCCGACCACAGCTGGATGCCTATTGGATGCCCTACACGGGCAATCGCCAGTTCAAGAAAGACCCGCGAATCATCACCGGGGCAGAGGGCTGCTACTACACCAGCGCCGACGGCCGCCGGATTTTCGATGGCCTGTCCGGCCTGTGGACCTGCGGCGCCGGCCACAACCGGGCGGAGATTGCCGATGCGGTAAGTGAACAGTTGCATACCCTGGACTACGCACCGGCCTTCCAGTTTGGCCACCCCAAAGCATTCCAGCTGGCGGAGCGTATCACCCGGTTTATGCCGGAAGGGCTGAACCGGGTGTTCTTCACCGGCTCCGGCTCCGAGTCGGCAGAAACCTCCCTGAAGATTGCCCGCGCCTACTGGCGAAAAAAAGGCATGCCCTCCAAGACCAAGCTGATCGGCCGCGCCAAGGGTTACCACGGGGTGAACTTTGGCGGTATCAGCGTCGGCGGTATTGGCGCCAACCGCGCCCTCTACGGCCCCGCGGTGGACGCCGACCACCTGCCCCACACGGTGCTGCCACAGAACCGGTTCTGCAAAGGCATGCCGGAGGAGGGCGCGTATCTCGCGGATGAACTGCTGGAGATGATTGCCCTGCACGATGCCTCCAATATCGCCGCGGTGATTGTGGAACCCATGGCCGGTTCTGCCGGCGTGCTGCCACCACCGGTGGGCTACCTGCAACGCCTGCGGGAGATCTGTGACCAGCACAATATCCTGCTGATTTTCGACGAGGTGATCACCGCCTTCGGCCGTATGGGTGCGGCCACAGGTGCGGAAGCCTTCGGCGTGACCCCGGATATCCTCAACACCGCCAAACAGCTCACCAACGGCGCAGTGCCCATGGGCGCTGTGATCGCCAGGGGGGAAATTTACGATACCTTTATGGATCAGGGCGGCCCGGAGTATCTGCTGGAGCTGCCGCACGGCTATACCTATTCCGCACACCCGGTGTCCTGTGCTGCGGCGCTGGCGTCACTGGATATTCTGGAAAACGAAAACCTGTTCAACCGCGCGGCCGAGCTGGCGGTAATTCTGGAAGACCGGGTGCATCAACTGAAAGGCACACCGCTGATCACCGATATCCGCAATTGCGGCGTGGCTGCCGGCCTCACCATCGAAGCGGCCCCGGGCGAGCCCCTGTTGCGCCCGTATCAGATCGCAATGAAGATGTGGGAGAAAGGATTTTACGTGCGCTATGGCGGCGACACCATTCAGCTGGGTTTGCCGTTTGTGGCGGAAGCGGAGGAAGTGGATACGCTGGTAAGTGCGCTTGGCGATGCAATCAATGAAGTCGCCACCGGTTAAAAATCATCGTCATGCCGGACTTGATCCGGCATCCAGTGGGCGTGGCACCATCCAGCTTCGTAGCGCTGGATCCCGGGCCAAACTGGGGATGACGGGAACAAAACAATTAAATATTTTCGAGAGGAAACAACATGAACACCGTAGGCCATTTTATTAACGGCAGTACCACCGACGCCGCCGAGCGCACCCAGGACGTTTTCAACCCGGCCACCGGTGCCGTGTCCAAACAGGTTGCGATTGCCGGCAAGGCCACCGTGGAAGAAGCCATTGCCGCCGCGGGCGAAGCTTATAAAAGCTGGCGCAACACCCAGCCCGCCAAGCGCGCGCGCATCATGTTCAAGTTCAAGCAACTGCTGGAAGACAACGCGGAAAAAATCTGCGCACTGATCGGCGAGGAGCATGGCAAGATTTCGCACGATGCCATGGGCGAACTGACCCGGGGTATCGACAATGTGGAATTTTCCTGCAGTGCGCCGCATATGCTGAAAGGCGAACACAGCCGTAATGTGGGCCCGGATATCGACTCCTGGAGCGAGATGCAGCCGCTGGGCGTGGTTGCCGGTATTACCCCATTCAACTTCCCCGCCATGGTGCCTCTGTGGATGTTCCCACTGGCCATTGTGTGCGGCAACACCTTTGTACTGAAACCCTCCGAGCGCGATCCTTCCTGCTCTCTGCTACTGGCGCAACTGCTGCAGGAAGCCGGCCTGCCGGACGGTGTATTCAATGTGGTGAACGGCGATAAGGTCGCGGTGGACACCCTGCTCACCGATCCCCGTGTGGAAGCGGTCAGCTTTGTGGGTTCCACCCCCATCGCTGAATACGTCTATGCAACCGCCACCGCGCACGGTAAACGCTGCCAAGCGCTGGGCGGAGCCAAAAACCACGCGATCATCATGCCGGATGCGGATATGGACAATGCCGTCGCCGCACTGACCGGCGCCGCCTTTGGCTCCTCCGGCGAACGCTGTATGGCCCTGTCGGTAGCGGTATGTGTGGGCGACGAAGCGGCGGATACGTTTATCGACAAGATGTCCACCGCCATGCAGGACCTGAAAGTGGGCGCCTGCAGTGACAGCAGCAACGACTTTGGCCCGGTCATTACCGAGGCGCACATGCACAAGGTCAACGGCTATATCGCCAGCGCCGCCGAGCAGGGCGCCACCATTGTCGTGGACGGCCGCAACCCGAAAGTGACCGGTTTTGAAAGCGGTTTCTTTGTGGGCGGCACCCTGATCGATCACGTGAAAGCGGGCATGACCTGTTACGAAGAGGAAATCTTCGGTCCGGTGCTGCTGGTGGTACGCGCGGACTCCATGGAGCAGGCCATGCAACTGATCAACGATCACGAGTACGGCAACGGTACCTGTATCTTTACCCGCGACGGCGAAGCGGCGCGCTATTTCAGTGACAATATTCTGGTGGGTATGGTCGGCATCAACGTGCCCCTGCCGGTACCCGTGGCCTACCACAGCTTCGGCGGCTGGAAACGCTCCCTGTTCGGCGACCTGGGCACCTATGGCCCGGACGGTGTGCGCTTCTACACCAAACGCAAAACCATCACCCAGCGCTGGCCTTCCAGTGGCGTGCGGGAAGGTGCCCAGTTCTCGTTCCCCAGCAATTAATCACAGGCAAAAAAACGCCCGCGGTTATGGCTGCGGGCGTTTTCAAGTCGACGAGCGCAACCGTTACATCGGTGTGGACCAGACCAGGGCCATGGTCAGGCTGTGGGCCTTTTCCAGATTGGGATCATCAAACCCCAGCTGCAGTCTCAATTGCTCACTGTCATCACTGAGGGTAAAAACCCACTGCCCTTCGGCGCCATCCACCCCCACATAGGGGTTGCCCGGTAAATTGCCCCAGCGGATGCCCGGGCGGTAGCGCACCTGGTCGGCGAAATATTCCATATCCAGGGACAGCTGATAGCCATCCATCTGTTCGACGTAGCGGCCTGTGGCGTAGACCGGCAGGGTGAACTCGTGATCCTCCAGTTCACGCCACCCGGAAAATACCGGGGCGAGCTGGACTTCGTCTTCCACGTCGCGGTCGGCGGTATCGAATTTTCCGTGGGTATAGGGTGCCTGCTCCCAGCGAATCAGGCTGTAAGCGTCTTCCACCCGCACAATCACCTTGCGCTGGTTATTTTGATACCCGGCCACCAGATCCACGGTGAGACCTTCACCCTCCGGCTTTTCAAACTCGTGTTCGAGCAGCAGATCTTCGGAGTAGCGGTAATCCAGTGACGCATTACCGGCAAAAAACTGCTCGTCGCTGCTCAACAGCCCATCGATAGTGCCGTCCTGGAATTCCCGCGCTTTCAGCAGGCTGACATTCGCCTGCAAGAACAGACCGCTGTCGAGACTCCAGCGACGCTTCAGGCGAATACCGTCGGCCAGCAATTGCAGGGCGTTCAGGTACACCGGCACCGCATCTTGCGGTGGGTTGAGCCCCTGCTCGTCCCGGTAGTAGAGATCTGCGGTGGCCTGGTTGTATTTCAGCTGGTAATCGTAGCGGACGGTGTACGACACGCCCCAGTCTCCCAGCCACACACCGGTATCCAGGCGGTTCCGGGTCCAGGTGTTCTCACCACCCCCCGGGGCCTGCTGCCACTTGCCAGTGAATTCGTTGATGGGCAGCGCTTCACTGACGGTGCGACTGTAAAAATCCAGAGAGACTTCCGGACTGGGTAGTGCGACTGACTGTAGCGGCACATTCACCAGCCCCAGAAACAGAAAGGGCCACCAGCGGTGGCCCAATCCTGTTCTGTAAAAGTCTCCCTGCTCAGAGCAGAGTTTCAATGGCATTGTCGATCCAGGTGATCAGGTAAACATCATTTTCTTTGCTTAGGGTACCGTAAATGGTGCCGTCTTTGGTGATGTAGCCGCGCAGGGATTCGCTTTCTTCGCTATCTGCAAACTCCACCACAAAATCCGTACCGGTTCCGTCGGTCAGGGTGACTTCGGAGAAGTCCTCACCGGTGTAATCGATATTGATATTCAGCAGATCCGCACCCCACTCAAGCGTGAGACTTGCATCGGCCATTGCATAACCGGTGCGCTTCACCACCAGTTCGATATCCATTTCCGGCAGGTTGGCAGAAAGCTTGCCCGCGGCATTGGCTCGCAGAGTGGCCTTGACGTAACGGTTTTCGGCATCGACGTCATAGTCCGACTCATCCAGATAAGAAGAGAGTGCACCACTGGCGGCAGTGCCGAATACCGATTGCGTCCAGTAGCCCTCATCCCACCAGTCTTGCGGGCCCGGGTTGTACCAGCCTTCGCCGGATACATAGGCTTCAACATCGGACAAAAGGTAGTCGTAGTCCGCGGTAAAGAGAACACGAATATCTTCAGGAATGCCTGCTTCTTCCGGCGGAATGCCACGGACACACTGCGCAGAGTCGTAGTCCCACCAACCGTAGTACGGGTCACTTTCACAATCGGCTGCGCTTGTCGCTGCGGGCTCGAGGATATTCACACCCCAGATCGGGTAGAGGTCGCTGCTCGGGCAGTAGGCAACGCCTTCGGTTACACAGGAAACCTCCACATAGTGGTCGGTGTAATATTCATTTTCGTCCGCAAAGTACGAGTAGGTGACCGTCGCCCGGTTACCTTCCAGACCATGCACCAGGGTCAACGTATTGCTGGCTTCGTCGTAGGAGAAGCTTGTCAAGTCCTCGCGCGATGTGCCCTCGGCAACAAACGCGAAATCGGTAACGTTATCCACAGTCAGCGATACCGCCGCCTCGACCGAAGTCTGCTCACCCAGATCATTGAAGACACCTTTCAATGCCACTTTCTCTGGCAGCAGGGAAAGGTGGTCATTTTCTGGTGACAACGCTTCCAGGGCTGTGGACTTGCGCACGCCCAGCTCGACGGTACCGTCAAAGCGGTAGCTCGCATTGGCCAAGGTGGCATTCACGAGCAGAGCGATACTTTCGATATCAGGATCGGCCTCGCTTTCCTCACCGAAGCTCTCACCCAGAACCAGTTTCAACTGGGAGTCTTCGCTGTTCGACAGCGCAAAGCTGGAGCCGGCAATGCTCGCCTCACCTTCAACAGCGAGAATATTTTCACCGGCCGCCAGGGACAGACCTCCCGGCTCCCCGGACAGCTCAGGAATGGTGATTGAGATATTCACCGCTACCTGGTCATCGGTGGTTGCCGCATCGCCATCCAGGTCGTAGACACCGTTGGTTACACTCCACACGTTTCCGGATTGGCTGAGATCGCCCGACGGGAAGTGTGCCATCGCATCCTCGCGATCGGCATAGTCGGTATCGTGTGCATATTTGTCCCACAGGTAGCCGGCGGCTTCGTTCAAATTGTCGGCCGGTGCGTCCAGTGGGGGCTCAGCGCCAAGCTCTACCGCAGACAGCTGATTGACCAGTACATCACTGACTTCGCGGAAGGCGGTGAGTGCAAACTGGGTATTTTCGTCGAACAGGTCCTCGGTACCCTGCAACTTGGCAATAATGTTGTCCTGATTGTGCGTCTCAGACTCCTCGTCCAGCTCGGCCTCGATGGCTTCAATCGCTTCAAAGGAAACTTTGCGTGCGGTAGCGACGAGAGCCTTGGCAGCTGCAAGGTTAGTGGCTGTATCGCCGATGATTTCCGCCGGGTTGCAAGTGCCGTCCTCATCACAGTTTTTCGCGATGGCTTCATCCGCGTCACTCTGTGCAGCTTCCGCAGCGTCTGCCACCCCGCCCAGGGCCGTATTATTCGCACTGGTTGCGGTAGCCACGGAATCAATCTGCGCGACAACACTTTCCAACACCTCAGAATCCAATGTGTTGGAAGCGAAACCGGCACTCAGGCTGGCCAGCTGTGCGGCGACATCACCGTCTGCAGCCCCTTCTACGGCGGCATTCAGCAGGGCAAAGCGCAGCACCTGCTCGTTCGCATCGGTTGCACTGGTCAGATCCACCGGTGCGATGGTGGACGGGTTGGCATCCAGGCCTAGGGCGTCTTTTACAAACGCGTTGGCGCCGGCAATGGAAGACTGGGTCAACGCAGCGCCGGCCTTGTCCGCCACCAGAGTCGTCAGCGCAGTAATGCTGGATGACACTGCCGTTGCGGTTTCATCGACGAACACCACAGAGCGCAGTTCATAATCCAGCGCGTATTTTTCGCCAAAGCTGATCTTGCCATCACTGTTGCTGTCTTCGTCGGTGTCCCCCGCAATACGGCACTCGGCGGCATCACAGGTCACCATGGCGACACTGTCATCCGGGTTTTTCAGTACCAGTTTTACCGCACCGGTGTAGCGCTCAAGATCAATCGAGTAACTGCCGTCTGCTGCGGTTGTGGCGGAACCCAGCAGGGTGTCATCTGCACTGTAAGCCTCGACCAGCGCACCGGCAATAATACCTTTTGCTGCGGTACCACCGACCGGGATAGCACTGCCAGTACCACCACCGCTGGAACCGGAGCTGGAGCTGGATCCGGAACTGGATCCGGAGCTGGAGCTACTGCCGCCGGAGCTCGAACTACTTGAGCTGGAACTGGAGCTACTGGAGCCGCCATTGTCCGAACCACCACCGCCGCCACAGGCGGTCAATGCAGTGACCGCGATCGCCAATGCAAGTTGCTTATACATTTTTTCCCCTTACTCCCGGAGGAGCGCTTCCGTGTCGAAAAACCGTGTAAGTATCTGGGACACGCCCGTTTCGGGTTCAAGGCGTATCCGTCGATGTCCAGAGCTGCCCCCAAGCAGCCCAAAAAGCGTGACGTATTTCTCAATTCGCCACAGGGTGAGAATGATGCCGGGGGAAGTTTGGCGCCTCAATAGCCCCTTTTGATCAATTTTCTGGCCACTAGCGCCCACCCTTTGACCAACATGGTGGCAATACCGCCATATGTGACACGCAATGAGTAGAAAGGGCTAAGCGGAACTCGCTTCGCAGTAGGCGAAATACCCCCCCTGTGTCATCATCCGCGCGCCCAAAAAAACGGCGTACCGATGCAGCGAGAATCTGTTTCAGGGAAGCCAGACAATGAAAGGAGTACACAGAATGAGCAGAAAGCTGATTTCCAGCGGATCGGAGTTTGAACGCAAGATTGGTTACTCGCGCGCGGTGGTGGACGGCGACTACGTGTTTGTTTCCGGTACTACCGGTTTCAATTACGCCACCAATAGCATCAGCGACGATGTCGCCGAACAGGCGGACCAATGCTTCGTGAATATTGCACAGGCACTGGAGGAGGCCGGCAGCAGTATCGCGCGTATTGTGCGGGTAACCTATATCCTGCCAAACCGGGATGACTTCCAGCCTTGCTGGCCGGTACTGCAGAAATGGCTGGGAGAGGTGCGTCCTGCAGCCACGGTATTTGAGGCGCGCCTGCTGGACGACGCGATGAAAATTGAAGTGCAGGTGACTGCACGGATTTGACCGGTGTTATACGCCACGGAAGAATCCCTGAATCTTCCGTGGCTGGCGTTTATTGTTGCAACTCTGATGCGCGCTCGTTTTTCGCCACCGACAGGTAACCAAAATAGCGGTCGCGAATCTGCCGCACATAGTTCACCGGTTCACGCCCCCGCACATAACCAAAGCGGGCCTTTCGGTAATGCTCTGGCTGCGATAGCAGCAGCATGGCGTCTTCCACATTACCGAACCAGCGATTCGGATCTTTGCCCAGTCTTTCTGCGAGTACTCGCGCATCCCGCACATGTCCGTGGCCCGCATTGTATGCGGCGAGGGTGAAATAGATCTTCTGATCAAACGGCAGGTCCCGGGGAAAACGCTCCTCCAGCCAGCCGAGATAAGAGATACCGGCGCGAATGCCGTTTTCCGGCTGATAGAGATCCGTAATACCCAGTTGTTGACCGGTACGCGGCATCACCTGCATCAGCCCGCGGGCTCCGGCAAAGGACCGCGCCTTCGGGTTGAAACGGCTCTCCTGATACATCTGCGAAACCACCATACGCCAGTCGCGATCCGCGGGCACCGCATGCTTGCGCACCAGCGGATCGTAGGGAGACAGTTCGGAGGTATCGCGCAGTCGCTCCCGATGCTTTCCGCGGATGCGCTTTTCTTCGCGGAAATATTTGTTGTAGGTGACATTGAAAAACAGGCCGCGGTAGTACTGGTTCAGGAAACCGTTCAACTGCTCCAGCAATTGCGGTTGATCGCCACGCACGGCCCAGGCGATATCCTGCTCGCCGGAGAGGTTACCCACCACCATGAAATCATCGCGGTAAGTCTGCTCAATCTGCACCAGGTGAGAATCTGCCACGGTGTAGTCGTAGCGCCCTTCCGCCACGGCATTGATCAGTTGCTCGGTAGTGGCACCTTGCACCGTGAGAATCTCCACTGCACTTTGCTCTGGAAGTGTCCCCTGCAACAGCTGCAAGCTGGAGTAATAACTGCTCAGTGGATTCACCGCAACCGATTGTCCCTGTAAGCGGTCTGCCACAGGGACGGCCATGTCCAGCTCATCAGTATTATCTACTGCCGCTATCAGCTGCTCGGTGACCTGCATATACGGACGGGTAAATACCAGTCCCTGCTGCTTGCGCGCCTCGGTAACGGTCAGTGACGCGGCGATGACATCCCCCATCCCTGCAGCCAGAGCCTCAGCCAGATCTACCTCGGGGCCAGGCACCACCATACTGAGACGCAGGTCATTGTCTTTAGCAAATCGCTTCAGCAGATCGTAATCAAATCCCATCAGCTCTCCGCGCCACATAAAGTAGGAAGCGGGGTGATTGCGGGTCAGCACACGCAGGGTTCGGGTCTGTTTTATCTGTTGCCAGTCGCGCAGGGCACTGGCGCGACGCTGCGCCGCCACCAGGTGTTCTTCGGTAAAATATTCATTCAGTGCCTGCTCCAGTTGCTGGCTAACGCGACGTACAGCCCAGGCAATGGCACGGCGGCTGTCCCGCAGATTTTCCGCCTGCAGTGACGGGTAGTCCGCAAGCACCACCTCCGCCAGGTTACTGTCGATTACCGTTGCCTCGAACTGGCCCTCGGCTACGCCACTCAGCAGCTCGTCCTGGGTAACCGGTCCATCCAGGAGGTGTGGTGTCAGCACGCGCTCCTCGCTGGACTGCTGCGCCAGGGTATCCACAAAGGCACTGCCATTGCGCAATGCGACTTCCACCTGGCCATTCTGCAGGGGGCGATCGCGGCGGGTTATCAACTGTTCCTGAACGTATTCCAGAGGCCGGGTGAACGCGACCTGTTTTGCGCGCTGCGGTGTGCGGGAAAAACTGACGGCAATCAGATCACCGCGCCCATCGATCAGCGCGGGAATCAATTGCGCAAAGTCTTCCACATAAATCCACTGCGGCTCCAGGCCGCGCTGGTGGGCAAATTTTTCCGCAAGTGCACGCCACTCGCCCGTGGGTAGGCCATCCCGGGGCAGCGCTTCCTCTTCCAGCCCCAGGGGGGCCAGCAGCCGCAGGGTGCCGCGTGCGGCGATCGCGTCGAGGTCACCGCGTTCGACGTAATTCTCAAATGCCGGGGGCAGTGGCTCTTCTTCGACGACATCCACCGGAGCGGGCGTGTTCTCCTCAGTGGAACCTCTAGCCTTCGAGCTCTGTGACTGACCAGGCAGGTCACGATCCCCGCCGCAGCCCGTGAACACCAGCAGGACCAGCAGGCTGCAGATCCAGCGTATCACCCTCGCCCTCGCCCTCAAAATGTGTCGACGTCCCCTATCCGGCTTGATGGCCATTTCCTGTACACCTCTACGTTGTGGTCCGCAATGCATCTGCGTAAGCAGAATAAATGTCTCACAAACTGTGACACATTTCGATTCAGGTCAATTTATGACCACCCCGAACGCCACTGGTCCTATCTGCAGCCATCAGGTGGCGCTATTGCCGGAACCGGGTTTGCGAGAACCTGAATGGGACCATTCAACCTGCAAACCCCATATGCGATAAAACCATGAAAATAATGCGACATCTCACTATCGCCGCACTGCTCAGCGCCTGCGCGGCACCGGGCCTGAGTGCGGCAACGCTCCTGGACGAAGACTTTCAGGATGGCAATATCGCCGGCTGGAGTACGACCGGCACCGTGTACAGCAATGCCTACTACGGGAACTATTCTATCGGTCTGCGCGGCGGCACTGCCAGTGCGACCTATACCCTGTCCACCTCCGGTTATGTCAACGTCAACATATCACTGGATATCTCGGCGCACTCCCTGGAATATGGCGAGAGCTGCATCGCGGAAGTGTCCAACAATGGCGGCAGCTCCTGGGTAAATGCGACCACCCTGTCCAATGGGCAGGACAACAGTGCCCTGTACTCCGTAAGCAGCGTCGCCATCGACGCGGACAACAAGGCGCAGTTGATGATCCGCTATCGCAATGGCGGCAACGACTATTACGACTATTGCTACGGCGATAACGTTCTCGTCACTGGCGAGGTGGATAGCGGCGGAGGCAGCAGCAGTGGCGGAAGTAACGACGATTATTACGATGAGCTGAGCGGGTCCGGCAACGTATCCCGCAGCCTGCTGAACTACAACACGCTGATGAACGGCAGCGATCCAGGCAGCCGCGTCAACCTGTCCGCGTACGCGCTGCCGCAAAACGCGGCACACCCCCAGAATGCCTTTGCCGGGACCCTGACGTTGACGGGCGAAGCCACCGGCGGCAGCTTCTCCGAGGTCAAGGACACTTATAACTACACCGGTAGCGGCGACAATACCCGCAAGCATCTGCCGGAGTTTTCGTTTCAGTTTATTCAGACTGGCAGTCATATTTTTCCGCTGCAACGGGGCTCCATCCCCAGTGCGCATCCCAACTGGGAATATGTCCTGACGCCCGGCCGCGTCTGGCAGGAGAACAGCGATAACGGTTACAGCCGCGCCGCCATTCCCTTTGCCCTGCAGCAGCGCAATGCCAACTGTATGCACAACGGCGTCATGACGTTCCTGTTCAAAGAGGATGGCTCGACGTCCAAGGTGGCGTATCAGATCAGCAGTGAAACCTGCCTTTACTTCAAGGCTGACTGGTGGGGACTGCTCAGTGCCAGCTACACTCCGGAAACCATTGCCAACCAGAGCCAGCTGATTCAGGACTACCAGGCAGAGATCGCCGACCGCATGCCGACCAAGCCGCTGTCGGCGTTGAGCACGGACTATCCGGGTACCGATCCTTCCGCATTTGAAGCGCCGAACAGTACCGATGCCAGCCATGTGTCCACCGCCGGCTTTATTTATGGGGGCGTGCACTACCGCGGTGACTGCGTCACCCGCTACGGCAACTACCCCTACTGCGACTCCATGGTGGTACCGTCTTACTCTTCCGCCAAATCGTTTTTTGCAGGCGTGGCCATGATGCGCCTGGAAAAGCTTTACCCCGGGGTACGCAACACCGCGGTGGCAAGTCACGTTCCCGCCTGTAACAGCAACGGCAACTGGTCCGACGTGACGCTGGACAACCTGCTGGATATGGCAACAGGAAATTATGGCAACGTGACTTACATGGAGGACGAAGGCGCATCCCACACCGACAACCTGTTCCTGACCGACAGCCACAGCAGCAAGATCAGTTACAGTTGTTCACAGTACACCCGTAAGGCAACGCCAGGCAGCCAGTGGGTGTACCACACCTCGGATACGTATATCGCTGGCACGCATATGAATGACTACCTGCAGGACCAACAGGGCAGCAGCGCAGACATTTTTGATGACGCCATCGTTGCCGATCTGTGGGAACCGATTGGGGTGAGCCCCACCGGCCAGTACACCCGCCGCACTTACGATTCGGTTGCACAACCTTTTGCCGGCTGGGGCCTGATGTGGCTGCCGGACGATGTGGCAAAAATCGCAAGCTTTGTCGGCATTGACGACGGCGAGATCAACGGCCAGCCGATGCTCGACAGCAACCAGCTCGGTGCCGCTCTACAGCGCAACAGCAGCGATACAGGCACGGTACCGCTCGCCGACTATCGCTATAACAACGGTTTCTGGGCGCACAACGTATCCGGCAACCTGAGCGGCTGCAGTGGCGATCAGTGGATTCCGTTCCTGTCCGGCTACGGTGGCATTACCGTGGTACTGCTGCCCAACGACAGCGTGTACTACTACTTCAGCGACAACGACACTTACTACTGGCTGGAAGCCGTACAAGAGGCGCACCAGATCCAGAGCGCCTGTCAGTAACTGTTTGACTCCTGCGCAATCGCGCTTCGGCGGACCCGGTAACGGGTCCGCCTTTTTTGTGCCCGAAAATAACGCCGCGACATTTCGCCACTGGCACTACGCGCACGAGTTAGCTGGCCCTACCTATTTTCCCAGTGAAAGCCCATGTTATATCCACGCCACTGCACGTGCCGAATGCGCGCGCAGCGGCAGTCCCAGCTCATAAAAATAACCAAGGTGCAAATATGAAATCGAATGACCAACGGTCGCGGGTCGGACTCGCGTCGGCCATTCTGCTACTGAGTGCGGTGGGCTCTGCCGGCGCTCAAGCGGAAACCATTTATTCAGACAGTTTCAGCAGCGGTAATATCAGTGACTGGAGTACAAGCGGTAACGTGGATGCGCACAATGGCACTATTCGCTTGCGCGGTGGCTCCACAGCGACCCACACTTTGTCGACCGCAGGCTATTCATCGGTTTCTGTATCCCTGACCATGTCCGCAGGTTCTCTGGAAAACAACGAGTTCTGCTACGGGGAAGTTTCTACCGATGGCGGCAGCAGTTGGGCCACCGCGGTCACCGTCGCCAATGGTGATGACAATGGTACCCAGTTCAATAGCAGCAGCTCACCGGCCGGGATCGATAACAATACCGATGTGCAACTCCGCTTCCGCGGAACCGGGTCTACCAGCGGCGACTATTGCTACGGCCACCAGGCGCTGGTCACCGGTACCGGCGGCGCCCCCACCGATCCGGATATCAGTGCACCGGCCAGTGTCAGTTTCTCCAATGTTGCGCCGGGCAACACGGGCACACAGGTCGTCACGGTATCCAATCAGGGACTGGCGCCGCTGACAATCAGCAGCACCAGTGCTCCCGCCGCACCATTCAGTATCACCAGCAATAATTGCAGCACCGTTGCCGCAGGCAACAGTTGTGCCATCACCGTTGAGTTTGCGCCTTCCGCAGAGGGCAGTTTTGGCAGCGCCATTACACTCACCTCCAACGACCCGGATGAATCCAGCCTCACCATCAACCTGAGCGGTTCTTCCAGTGCGGGCGGTGGCAGTGTGGAAGATTTTGACCCGCTCACTGGCAGCGGCAATGTTTCCCGCTCCGGGCTTACCATGACCACTCTGATCAACGGCAGTGATCCCGGCAGCCTGGTGAATTTTTCCCACTATGCACTGCCGGCGGACGCCGCCATGCCCACCAATCAGTTTGAAGGTTCGCTGGAGCTGTTCGGCGAAGCCAGCGGCGGTGCCTTTGACGAGCACAAGGATACCTTCCGTTACACCGGGTCCCAGGATGCAACACGTAAACACCTGCCGGAGTTCGATTTTGAATTTGTGCAGACGGGCAGTCATATCGTACCCAAGCAGCGGGGCTCGATCCCCAGCAATCACCCGGAGTGGGAATATGTACTGACACCGGGACGGGTGTGGAATGAAAGCAGTGATGCGGGCTACAGCCGCGTTGCCCTGCCCTTTGCCCTGCAACAGAAAAACGCCAACTGCATGCACAATGGGGTGATGAGCTTCCTGTTCAAGGACGACGGCTCCGTTTCCGATGTGGCCTACCAGATCGCCAGTGAAACCTGCCTCTATTATCAGTTCGACATGTGGGGACAGCTCTCTGCCAGCTATACCCCCCAGTCGGTCAGCAACAGTGCCGCATTGGTCAGCGACTACCAGGCAGAGGTTGCAGCTCGCATGCCAACCAAACCACTCAGTGACCTCCCGCAGGATTACCCGGGCACGGATTACACCGCCTTTGCAACCCCTAATGGCAAGGACCCGCTGGCCATTTCTCTGGCCGGCTTCGTCATTGATGGCACCCACTATGTGGGAGGCTGCAACACGCGCCAGGGCGCCTACCCTTATTGTGAATCTCTGGTGGTACCCTCCTACTCCAGTGCAAAGTCCGTATTTGCCGGCGGTGCACTCATGCGTCTGGAGCAGAAATATCCGGGTACCTTTAATCAGTCCATTGGCAGCTATATCAGTGAATGCAACACCAACGGTAACTGGAACGATGTCACCTTCGGCAATGCGCTGGATATGGGCACCGGGAACTACAAGCTCGCCGGTTACATGAGCGACGAAGGCGCCAGCCATACCAACGACCTGTTCCTGCCGGAAGACCACGCCAGCAAAATCAATTACAGCTGCACCGAGTACCCGCGCAAGGCGACGCCCGGCACCAAGTGGGTATATCACACCTCGGACACCTACATTCTGGGTACCGCGATGAACGCGTATCTGCAGGGCATTGAGGGTAGCAGCAGTGATATCTTCACCGATATTCTGCTGGATGAGGTGCTCGCACCACTGGCTGTCAGCCCCACCGCAGAATTTACTCGCCGCACCTATGACAGCGTGCAACAGCCATTCACCGGCTGGGGGCTGATGTGGCTGCGGGACGATGTGGCAAAAATCGGCGCATTCCTCGCCGGCGGCAGCCAGTCCGTACTGCACCAGGGACAGCTGGATGCCGCATTGCAACGGGACGCTTCCGACCGAGGGTTGGAACCGCTCACCGACTACAAATACAACAACGGCTTCTGGGCCCACGAGGTGAGCAGCAATATGAGTGGCTGCAGCAATCCGTTGTGGCTGCCGTTTATGTCCGGCTACGGTGGCATCTCGGTACTGATTCTGCCCAACAACTCTGTCTACTACTTCTTCGGTGATGACGATGAATACCTGTGGATGGATGCGGCACAGGAAGCCCATGCAATTCGCAGCCTCTGCCAGTAATCCACTACTGCGATAGAAACAGAAAAGGGGCGCAGATACTGCATCTGCGCCCCTTTTTTAATTGCTGTTTGCTGGCGGAAGCTTATTCGTTTTCCCGAATCGGTTTGTGCAATTTGACCGCCTTCGCTTTTTTGCTGCGCATGCGGATATTGAGCATTTCCACTGCCACCGAGAACGCCATGGCAAAGTAGATATACCCTTTGGGCACATGTACCTCAAACCCTTCAATAATCAGTGTGACCCCCACCAGAATAAGGAAAGAAAGTGCCAGCATTTTGATGGTGGGGTGGCGGTCGACAAAATCGCCGATGGGCTTGGCCGCCAGCAACATTACCCCCACCGCGAGAATGATCGCAATCGCCATAATGGAAATATGGTCCACCAGCCCTACCGCGGTAATCACCGAGTCCAACGAGAACACAATATCCAGAATCGCAATCTGTGCCAGCACCATGCCGTAAGTCGCGGTTTTGGTGACGGTAGCCTCACCATCGACGCCTTCCAGGCTGTTGTGGATTTCATGAGTAGCCTTGAACAGAAGAAACAGACCACCGCCGATCAAGATCACATCGCGCCCGGATATTTCTTCTCCGAGTACAGTAAACCAGGGTTCTGTCAGCCCCATGATCCAGGCGATGGAGAACAGCAGCGCCAGGCGGGTGATCATCGCCAGGGCCAGACCGATAAAGCGCGCGGACTCCCGCTGCTTTTCCGGCAAGCGGCCGACGAGGATGGAAATAAAGATGATGTTGTCGATACCCAGAACAATTTCCAGGGCCGCCAGGGTGGCAAGGGCAATCCAGGCCTCCGGGCTCGCAATCCATTCGAACATGAGGTTTCCCCAAAGCAATAAAGGCGTGCTGAAAAATAACCAGCTGCGCAACCGCACTGGCCTTAATTCCGGGGAGAGTGTATGCGGTTTGCGGCAATCAGGCCAAGCCCCAGCCAGTCGTTCTAAAAAAAGGGCCGCAAAAGCGGCCCAACGGAGTCAATGGTAGCAATTCCACATAGGAATCGCTGAAAAACGTAGCGAGCGGGTGCCTGGTGGTGGCCGCCGGAGCGGAGGCAGCGGAGTGTATAAGTCATACATGAGCATGCCGACCGGGCTGCCGCAGCAGCACCGCCGGACGCCGCCAGGCGCACGCGCAGTAGTTTTTCAGTGATTCCTCAGCTGATATCGATCCAGGTGGATTTCAGTTCGCAGTATTTGTCCAGCGCATGCAGAGACTTGTCGCGGCCGTTACCGGATTGTTTGAAGCCGCCGAACGGCACGGTGATATCGCCACCAAAATAGTTATTCACCCACACAGATCCGGCACGGATATCCCGGGCCATGCGGTGGGCGCGGCTGATGTCTTTGGTCCAGACGCCGGCGGCGAGGCCGTAGATGGAATCGTTGGCAATTTTCAGCGCGTCCTCTTCGCTCTCGAATTCGATGATGGAAAGTACCGGGCCGAAAATTTCCTCGCGGGCGATGGTCATATCGCCACTGACACCGCGGAAGATAGTGGGCTCGTAGTAGTGCCCCCCTTCCACCGCCTGCGCGGGCTTGCCGCCGCACACCAGGCTGGCGCCCTGCTCCAGGCCCTTGGCCACGTAAAACTCCACTGTGTCGAACTGGCTCTGGTCGATCAGCGCACCCATCACCGACTCGGGATCCTGCGGATGGCCCGGCTTGAAGCGTTCGGAGGCCTTCTTCACTTTTTCGATAAAGGTATCGGCAATGCCTTTTTCCACCAGCAGGCGGGTACCCGCGGTACAGGTTTCGCCCTGGTTGTAGAACACGGCCAGTGCGGCGGCTTGCGCGGCCTTGTCCAGATCCGCATCGGCAAACACGATGTTGGGGCTCTTGCCGCCCAGCTCGAGGAAGGTGCGCTTGAGGTTGGACTGACCGGAGTACTCGGTCAGCGTCTTGCCCACTTCGGTGGAGCCGGTAAACGTCAGACCATCGATATCCATGTGCAGCCCGAGTGCCTTGCCGAGGGTACTGCCGGGCCCGGGCAATACATTCAGCACCCCATCCGGCAGGCCGGCCTCTTTCGCCAGCCCCGCCAGCCTGATCGCGGTGAGCGGCGTGTTCGAGGCGGGCTTCAGAATCACGCTGTTGCCGGTGGCCAGAGCCGGGCCCAGCTTCCACGCGGTGGTGGAGAGCGGGAAGTTCCACGGCACAATCGCCGCGACCACCCCCAGGGGCATACGGGTGATCAGACCGATTTCGCTGGGTCCGGTGGGCGCAATCTCGTCGTAAATCTTGTCGATGGCCTCGGCATTCCAGCGGATGGTGGTGACCGCGCCCGGCACATCCACATTCATGGTGTCGCTGATGGGCTTGCCCGCATCGAGACTTTCCAGCAGGGCGATTTCGTCCCTGTTGGCCTCGATCAACTCGGCAAAGCGCACCAGGATCTTCTTGCGATCCATCGGGGGCATATGAGACCAGGTGCCGGACTCGAAGGTATCGCGGGCCACCTTGACCGCCACCTCGGCATCTTCCGGGCCACAATTGGCCACCTGTGCCAGCTCCCGCCCATCTGCAGGGCTGATACTGGGGCGGGTCTGGCCACTGCGGGCATCCACATATTCGCCATTGATGAAGGCGCGCCCCTCGATGGTGAGGCTATCGGCCATGGCGAGCCACTCCTGCAGGGTTTGCGGAGTGGATTGCGGGTTCTGCTGGTCGGTCATGAACACCTCGGTCTTCAATAAAAAGTTGGCAGCCAATAAAACTGAACGATCATTCAGTTTATACCCAAAATGTGATCACAAATCAAAAGGTGCGGGGCGGCCCGCTCAAATAGCCTCGAAGGTCCCGGTTTCCAGGTTCTTGCGCGCCCCGGGGATGGGGAACACCCGGTTGTGGAAGGCGATATAGAAGCCGGGCTGCATCAGGCGCGCGGTAAGCAGAGCCTCGGTCACATTCTGCCGGGCATCGGAATCGATAAAGCCCATGGGGCGCATGGCGCCGGTAAACACGACCGGAACCGACGGTTTGCCCAGCGCTTCAAAGCAGTATTCCGCGGTGATCGACATGGTATCGGTCCCGTGGAGTATCACGATGGGGTCGCCCTGCTGCGCGGTGCGCGCGATCGCGCTACAGATCTGGTCGCGGTCACTGTTATCCATCTCCAGGGAATCCTTGTTGAGAATGCTCTCCAGCTCCAGGTGGGTATAGGGCAGGCGCAGACTGCTGATCAGGCCGTCGCGAATGATGGATGCGCGGTTTTTGAGGGTCCCCTCAGACTCGCAATAGCTCTTTTCAATGGTGCCACCGGTGGTGAGAATACGGATGGTGGTCTTCTGGTTGAGATCTGTCATCGTTTTTCCCGCAGAATGAGTACAAATGTGCGCATCTTAGTGGGCACGGGAGAACGAGACAATTGTAGTGTTGGGGGATGTCGCCCGCAGCCGCACGCTGCGGGCTCCCGCGGGAAAGGCGGGACTCAGACCTCTTCGATCCGATAGGAGTGCACAATCTCCACACCAGCCTTGCCCAGCATGATGGACGCCGAGCAGTACTTCTCCGCCGACAGTTCCACCGCACGGGCGACCTGGGGCTCCTTGATATTGCGCCCGCGCACCACGAACTCCATCTCGATCTTTTCAAACGGCGCCGGCACCGCGTCCGGGCGGTGGCCCTTTAGTTCCACATGGCAGCTGACCACGTCCTGACGGGTTTTCTGCAGAATACCCACCACGTCGTAGGAGGCGCAGCCCCCCACACCCAGCAGAATCATCTCCATGGGGCGAATGCCGTTGTTCTTCTGGCCGCCTTCCATCACAACCGAATTGCCACTACCCGACTCACCGATAAAGGTGACACCATTCACCCAGGTCACCTGACCCTGCATTACGCCCGCCATGGAACTCTCTCCTTCAGATTGGATGGGGGCCGGGAGCTTATCACAAGAGTCGTCGGATTCCGCAGCGTGTCGAGGCCCCCGTGACCCGGAAGACACTATCCCCTGGCGACAGGCTCTGCAAAGTAAGCCTTCACTAACGGTGGTTGTCACCGCTGCCGACAACCGCTATAAACAACACCCTGCCCTCAAGCCGGGCAAAAAGTGGCCCAGATCACATTGCGGAGCATTACCCTGAGATGCCCCCTGTTGGCATCGGGGTTTTAGCGGGATAATCATCCACTTACCCGGGATCAGGCACAAAAATTTCAAGAAAAGGAGTAGATCCGTGACGGTCGCTACCGAAGACACTCTGACTACTGGCAACATCGAAGACTTTCTCGCCCACTGCCATCGCCGCCGCTACCCGGCCAAGAGCACCATCATCTACGCTGGCGACCGCTGTGAATCCCTTTACTTCATCATGCGCGGCTCCGTGACCGTACTGATCGAAGACGATGAGGGTCGCGAGATGATCGTGGCCTACCTGAACGATGGCGATTTCTTCGGTGAAATGGGTCTGTTCGATCAGGACACCCGCAGTGCCTGGGTGCGCACCAAGACCGAGTGTGAAGTTGCGGAAATCTCCTACACCAAATTCCAGGAGCTGACCCGTCAGCACCCGGAATTCCTGTTCAATCTGGCCACCCAGATGGCCGGCCGCCTGCGCAATACCACCCGTAAGGTGGGCGACCTGGCGTTCCTCGACGTGACCGGCCGCGTGGCCCGCACCCTGCTGGACCTGTGTAACGAGCCGGATGCGATGACACACCCGGAAGGCATGCAGATCAAGATTACCCGCCAGGAAATCGGCCGCATTGTGGGCTGCTCCCGCGAGATGGTGGGCCGGGTTCTGAAGACCCTGGAAGAGCAGGGACTGGTGTCCGTGAAAGGCAAGACCATGGTGGTGTACGGCACACGCTGAACCGCCTGGCACGCGGTTCCCGGGTAGCCCGGGAACCGCCCCCCTCCCGATACTACAGGCAACCCCCGCTCCCTTTCGCCTCAGTTAAACGACCGTCCGTTCACCTCTACCTGCGCCAGTTCGATAACACTGATCTACCAAACCGTAAAACGACGCGTATAAAAGTCCACTTACGCGGCTTCTTAAGAACCCCGTTTCCGCAATCCCCGGAATGCACGTGGACACCGGCGGGTGACATTACCATTTGATGAACCACAGGGGTCTCGCCCCGGGGAGTTGAAGATGGGAGTTGGTCACCGCGCTATTCGGTTCACATACAGTTTTCTGCTGATCGCGACTGCCCTGCTATTGCTGCTCACGGCCTGTGACAGGCAGGTATCAGAGCGCACACAACCCCTTCGGGAGACCACCACAACGACCTCGGCGGCCCAAGCGGTACCCCCGTATATCGAAACCGGTGACCTGGCGGCAATCCGCGAGCGCGGGGTGATCCGCTTCGTCAATCTCGGTGGCTCCGAGCTCGACGTGTTGCCGCGGGACAGTATCGTTACATTGAAGCACATTACCCTCGCCAACCAACTGGCGGAGAAACTGAAGCTTGATGCTGTGTGGATTGTCGCGCGTACCCCGCGGGAGGCCATGGAGATGGTCCAGGCGGGGAAAGCGGATATCGCCGCCTACTCCCTCACGGAGACCGAAGCCCGCCGCGAGATAGTGGCCTTTACCGTTCCGCTGCTGCAAACTCGGCAAAAGCTGGTCACCAACCAGAAAGGCCCGGATATCAGTGATCCAAAGAAATTACGCAATGTCGAGCTGATTGCGCAAACGGGCTCAGTCTATGTACAGACCGCCGAGCGCCTGATCGCCGAGCATCCCCAGGCCAACCTTTCCATGAAGCAGGCGATTGCCTACGAAGACCGCGATACTCTGGTCGACCTGCTCAAGCAGAAGAAAAATCGCGCGGTCATCCTCGATGACTATATCGCCGATAACATGCTCAGCTATCGCGACGACATCCGCGTGGGCGCCGCCGTTTCCGAAAAAGAGAATATCGCCTGGGCGGTACGCAAGGATTCCACACAGCTACTTGCCCGGGTCAATAATTACCTCACCCGCAATCTGGTCAATGCACCGGGCGACCGGATCGGTAACTGGAAAGCGATTCAGAAATCCGGCGTCATCCGATTCCTTACTTATAACCGCCCGTCCGTCTACTACTTGTGGAAAGGGGTGCTGATGGGCTTTGACTACGACCTGGCCAAAGCCTTTGCGGAAAAACACGGCCTGCAGCTCCAGGTGATTGTTGTGCCCTACGACGAAACCCTGATCGACTGGCTGAAAGCGGGGAAAGGGGACTTTGCCGGAGCCCTGAAAAATATCACCCGGGAACGTATCGACCAGGGGGTTACTTTCACGCACTCCTATCGCGAAACTCCAGAGCAGGTTGTCAGCAACCGGAATAAACCGGAGATCAAACAGATTCAGGACCTCGCCGGGCGCACGCTGACGGTCAGAGCCAACTCACCGTTTATCGCCACGGCACGCACCCTCAAACGCAGCGGCATTGATGTCGCGGTGGAGGTCGCACCGGCAGACATTTCCATCGCTGAGCTGGTCGACCGCATCGCAGAAGGCGAGCTGGATGCCACCATTGTGGATAACGATGACGTGATGATGGCAGCCTCCCTGCGCCCGGAGTTACAGCCAGGTACCCTGGTCAGCGACCCGCGCCCTCAGGGTTGGATGGTGATGGCACAGAACCGTCAGCTGCTGAAAAAACTCAATATTTTTCTCGCAAAATACCGTAAGAGTGACGCATACCCGGAAAAAGTTGCCGCGTATCTTGAGCCCAACAAACGCTTTACCCAGCACGTTGCCGCGCGCGTCATTCCGGGCAAGGATCTTTCCCCCTTTGATACGCTGGTAAAAAAATCAGTCTTGGAATACAGCTTTGACTGGCGCCTGGTCGTGGCGCAGATGTGGCAGGAAAGCAACTTCAACCCGAAAGCGGTTTCCCCCGTGGGGGCCCAGGGGCTGTTGCAGGTGATGCCCGCGACTGCGGAAGATATGGGCTTTCCTCCTCCCGTGTTTGAGCCGGACCGCAATATTCGCGCGGGAGTAAAATACCTCGACTGGGTACGGGACCGATTTGAACCCACCCTGCCGGCTGTGGAAAAACTCTGGTTTATTCTCGCCTCCTACAATGCGGGCTACGGCCACCTGCTGGACGCGCGCCGACTGGCTCGGGAGCTCGGTCTCGACCCGGATGTCTGGTTCGGCAACGTGGAAACGGCCATGCTCAAGCTGTCCGAGCCCCAGTACTTTACCAATGCCCGCTACGGTTACGTCCGCGGTGCTGAGCCGGTTCAGTATGTGCGCAAAATCAGCCAGCTCTATCGCGCCTATACCGACGTCGCCAGCGGCGATATCGAGCCCAATCAAGTATTTCATCTCCGCGCGCCGCCACATCAGGTGCCCGAGTAGCCGAAGCAATAAACGGACGGCCGACCAGCATTTTATACTGGCGCAGGCACCAGAATGACGCACAAAAAGAACAAATATCGGACCAAAGAACCAAAATATAGCAACAGTGCAAAATTAAACACTGCTGAGCGCGCGCATTTAGCAAATTATTCTCCCTCCCACTGGTACGTTGGTTGCAGCCAACTCAACACATCAACAAATAGTCTTAGGGAGATCCAATGAGGGACAACAACAACTACCTCTCACTCAAAAAATCCCACCTGGCCTTAGCCATCTCGTGTGCGGCAATGCCGCTGCCGCAATTCGCCACGGCACAGAATACGGAAAGCGAAAGCAAACCCGCTTTCGAAGAAGTTGTCGTGACCGGCTCACGGCGCGAAGAAAATGTGATGGATATTCCCATCAATATTTCCGCAGTGGGTGGGGAAAAAATTGAAGATTTACGGCTCGACAGCATTTCCAAAATTGCTTACTACACGCCTGGTCTGACCGTTGTCGACCGCGGACCTCGGGACGAAGTCCCGGACATGATGGTGCGCGGACTCAATACCGGTGGCCTTGGCCCGGGTTTCAGCAGCAGTACCGTGGCCATGTATCTGGGCGACATTCCCCTGCAGGTAGACCTGAAGCCTGTGGATCTCGAGCGAGTAGAAGTGTTAATTGGCCCCCAGGGTACCCTTTACGGCCAGGGAACCATGGGCGGTGCCATTCGCTATATACCCGCGAAAGCAGATCCATCCGCGTACAGTGCCAGCTTCCGCGGAAGCGCCAGCAGCACAAATGAAAGCTCGGGCCTCGGCCAGGAGTACGGAGCCACCCTGAACTTCGCCCTGACCGATACCCTCGCCATAAGGGTAAACGCCGACAGCGTCCAAAACCCGGGGTTTATCGATTACAGCTATGTCGTGCGCGAGTCCGGGGTCTCCAATCCGGACCCGGACTTCAACGACCCTGACGACGTCGCCGCCAACCTGCGCAAAGTCAAAGATGCAAATGGAGAAGACACCAAGTCCGGGCGAATCAATCTACGCTGGCTCGCGAACGATTGGCTGGAAGCCAACCTGTGGCACTATTACCAGGACACCAAGGCTGAGGGTCGTCAACTGTCAAACCAGCTCGCTTTCGGTACCGGACCCTATGAGTCTGGCATGCGTTACGAAGAGCCGAACCACTACACCAACAAACTCACCAGTATCGAGCTGATTGGCGACCTTGGATTCGCCCAGGCCACCATGGTTTATGGTCAATCCGAATATGAAGAGCTGGGACAGCGCGACCAGACCGACCTGCTCCTCGACCTGGACTACGGTTATGATTCCTTCCCCTCATTCTCCGCCTATACCCGTGAAGAAGTAAAAGACAAAGCAGACACCTTTGAACTGCGTATGTCTTCACAGCATGAAGGCCCGTTCAAATGGGTAGCGGGTTACTTCCAGAATGCGTATGTTTCCGATGCGATCAGTGAAGAATTTACTCCCTTCTTTGACCAGTTCGCTGTGGATAACTGGGATGCCGTACAGCTGCGCCCTGACAGTCTGGAATATATTCAGCTTACGGATATCGACGAGAAAGAATCTGCATTTTACGGTGAACTGACCTATAACCTGAGCGACACACTCGCGGTCACCGGCGGTTATCGCCGTTACAGTTTTGAAACCGATATTACCGGTGGCTTCGGACTTCCTCTGTACGATACCGTATTCCTCGGAGCGCCTCAGGACGCCATCAACGTAGACCTGGGGACCAATCAGGGGGAGGACGAGGGAGACCTGTTCAAGTTCAACCTGGCCTGGGACGCGACCGATTCCGGCATGGTGTATTTCACTTACTCCCAAGGCTACCGCAACGGCGGCGTCAACTCCGTACCGGAATGTACCCCGGAGCAGATTGCCAGCGATAATCAGCAACTGTGTGCACTGCCGGAAGAAGTACTGATTGACCCGGACAAAATCGACAACTACGAAATCGGCTACAAAGGTCTGGTCGGCGAGCGCCTAAATATCAGCACCGCGCTGTACTACATCGACTGGAGCGACCTGCAGGTTGCCACCACCACCCAAAATGGATCTCTCCCCATTACCGGCAACGGCAGTGCCGCCGTCAGCCAGGGATTTGAGCTCCAGGGAAGCTGGCTGATCAGTGACAGTCTGGACCTGGCCTTCTCCTACGCGTACACCGACGCCGAGCTTACCGAGAATACCCCCGGCCTCGTCGGCCCCTACGATGTCTACGCGGGCGCTCGCCTGCCGGGACACGCCGAACACCAGGGCTCACTCAACCTGAACTACTCAACCACGGTAATGGGCAACTATGACCTGGCTCTGAACTACGGGCTCGTGTTCGCCAGCGATGTGTACAACATGGTTGGTGGCCCCGAAGACCCGCTGTATATGGTCGAGGAAGATGGCAGCATTACTGCGGGTGACCGCGGCGGCGAAGCGATTCCGGGTTATGCGGTACACCACCTGTCTGCCACCCTGTCACTGGACAACTGGACCGTGCAGGCGTTCGCGGACAACCTGTGGGACAAGTACTACATCACCGGAACCCGCACCAGCCGCCGCAACCTGCAGGACGAAAACAACGGTCCGGGTATCGAGTGGGGTAACGGCTTTACCCAGCGTTCCTACGGCCAGTACGTGGGCACACCACGCACCATTGGTGCCCGCTTCACCTACAGCTTCTGACACCTGTAGGCTTTCTATCAAGCCGGTCTGGGATACACTGTCCCGGCCGGCTTTTTCAGTTTTTGGTTCACCATGCAGAATCCATCCATCGCGCATTTACAGCAGTCTGCAGAGCAGGCCCTCAACAGGGGCGACATGCGCGCCCTGCACCACTACAGTCGGCAGATATTGCAGCTGGACCCGGAGCACCGCGATGCCTGGTTTCTAATCAGCATTGCCGCCGGGGCTGCCGGCCAGATGCGCAAGGCCGTGGAAATGGTTGAGCGCGCATTACATTCCGATCCACAGAACGCGGAATATCTCACGCAGAAGGCACGCTACTGTGCTCAGTTGAATGACTACAAAAGCGCAATTCAGGCCGCGGACGCAGCACTGGCGGCAAGCCCAAATCGTCCACTGCTACTCGATACACTCGGCGTGGTCTACGCGCGCTTCGACGAGCACCACAAGGCGATTGCTCCTCTGCGCGGCGCGGTGGCACAGGCGCCCCACAACCCCCAGTTTCAGTTCAATCTTGCCTCCACTGAACAATTCCTTGGCAATATCGAAGCCGCACGCACGGCCTACCAAAAAGCCATCGAGCTGCAACCGGGCTTCGCCCGCGCCCACTGGGCCCTTTCGGAACTGGGTAAAAACAGTACGGGCACAGGGGATACTGACAAGCTGAACACGTTGTTACAGCAACCGCAGTTGAGCGCGGAAGATCAACTGTATTTCAGTCACGCACTGGCAAGGAATCTTGAACAGCGCGGTGATTACTCTCAGGCCTTTCAATGTCTAAATAACGCCAAACAACGTTACCGAAAAAAGATCGGCTACACTTTTTCACAGGATGCCACGCTGTTTGGTGCGGTGAAATCGGCGTTCGCATCGCCGGCGACGAATCGCGCAACCGGGCTTGGCAGGCAGTTTCTGTTTATCGTGGGTATGCCACGCTCGGGCACCACTCTGGTAGAACGCATTCTGGCCAGTCACTCAAGGGTCGAATCACTGGGGGAGCTTCACGAGTTTCCACTGGTCGTCAAGCAACATTCAAACACAGACCACCCACGCACCCTGGATGAACAGGTCATTTCCGGAGCACTGGAACAACCTCCGAATAGCATCGGCCAGGCTTACGAGGCGCGATGTCTCGCTCGGGGCAAAAGTGCTGACTACCTGATTGACAAACTGCCGATGAATTTTCTCTATCTCGGGTTTATTCTGCGCAGCCTGCCAGAAGCAAAGATAGTCGTACTCGACCGGCATCCACTGGATGTGTGCCTGAGCAACTTCCGTCAATTATTTTCTTTCAACTTTCGCTACTACCACTATCACTACAGCCTTGAAGACACTGCACGCTATATCTGTGCCTACAAGGATTTAATGAGCCACTGGAAAACAGTCTACGGGAACAGAATCCATACGGTGAACTACGAACAGCTCACCGAAACCCCCCGGCAGGAAGCAGGCGAGCTACTACAGCATATTGGATTACCCTGGGAGGAAAGCTGCCTGGCGTTCCACCAGTCCAATGCGCCAGTATCCACCGCGAGCAGTGTACAGATACGCCAGCCGATTTATCGGGACTCGGTGAAAAGATGGAAGCGGTTTGAAAAAGAACTTACCCCCGCCATCGATATCTTCAACCAGACTGGCGTCCTGTAGAGAGCTCCTGAGTAATTCCTTACGATTCTTGAATGGCCGGTGGTTGCAACGCCGCACGGTTCCAGCGGATGCAGAGCGTACATAATCTGTATCTGGCTCAGGTTTCGATAAAGTCACCGCCATTTGGGTGGATCACCTGCCCCGTCAAATACGACGCATCCCTACTGGCGAGGAATACGAAACAGGTCGCCACCTCGCAGGGTTGTCCCGCACGCCCCATCGGCGTATCTCCGCCAAACTCTTCCACCTCTTCGGCGGAAAACGTCGCCGCAATCAGCGGGGTCCATATGGGGCCGGGCGCTACCCCGTTCACACGAATACCCCGTGCAACCAGGGATTTCGCCAGAGAGCGGGTATACGCGGTAATCGCGCCCTTGGTGCTGGAATAATCGATCAGGTGAGGGCTGCCCCGGTATGCGGTTACCGAAGTGGTGTTGAGAATGACTCCGTCGTCCGGGAGATGCTCCAATGCCGCCTGAGAAAAATAAAAGAAAGGAAACAGGTTGGTGGCGTAGGTATCCTGCAGCTGCTCTGCTGAGATTTCTTCCAGGCCTTCGGTCGGGTGTTGCTGTGCTGCGTTATTGACCAGAATATCGAGTCGCCCAAAGTTCTCTACGGTACGGCGCACACTGTCCCGGCAGAAGGCTTCATCGCGCACATCGCCTGACAACAGAAGGCATCTGCGCCCTTCCTTCTCCACCAAGCTTCGGGTTTCCGCAGCATCGGCGTCTTCATTCAAATAAACAATCGCCAGGTCTGCCCCTTCCCGGGCAAAGTGCACCGCGGTGGCGCGACCAATACCACTGTCACCACCGGTGATCAACGCCACCTTTCCACTGAGTTTGTCGCTGCCACGATAGTCCTCCCGAATAAAGACCGGCTGTGGTTCCATGGCGCTCTCGCGCCCCGGCTGTTGCGACTGGCTCTGAGCTGGCCGCTTCCGCTGGTGTCGATCAAAATCTTGCGACATTCTTCTTCCCCGAGGTGATGACTGAGATACGGTGAGCAACAGCGGCAGCGGCTGCCTATGAGGAGACGCCGGTTCTTACCAGGTCACCCGAGGCCGCTTCGCGGTTTCCGGTTACTCTCCGGCTTCGTCGTAACTGTAGCGAATTCAGTACAATTCTCTCCGGGTGCGGGGTACTCAAGGTCGATGGCTCCGCCCCATGCCACTTATTTCCCCAAGTGTGTGCCGAGATAGTCCAGCAACATTCGCACTTTGGGTGACAGATGCCGATTGTGGGGATAAATGCCCCAGATACCGTCGTCCTCTTCCCGGTAGGGCTCCAGCAGTGACACCAGTCGCCCGCTCTGCAGTGCTTCGTCAACGTAGTAGTCCGGCAACTGTACGATACCCATGCCCTTGAGGGCCGCATCCACCAGGGCACGCCCGCTGTTACAGCGGATAGAGCCACTGATGCGGATATTTTTCGCCCGTCCCTGCTCCCGGAAACGCCAGTAATCCAGCGTACCCAACAGACAATTGTGCCGCGCCAGCTCCGTCAGACTTCGGGGCTCGCCATAGGTAGATAGATAGTCCGGCGAGGCACAGACATAAAGGGTGCGTGATGCCAGTCTGCGCGCCATCATGCTGGAATCATCGAGCTTGCCCAGGCGAACGGCAAGATCGAACCCCTCCGCCACCAGATCAAGTTTCTGGTTGGTGAGCGCCATCTCCACCTGCAGTTCCGGATAGCGCAAGGCGAAGTCATGTACCAGTGGCGCCAGCGTGGTCTCGCCGTAGGTAACCGGTGCAGTAAGACGCAGTCGCCCCCGGGGCGCCTGCTGTAGATCGGTGACCGCACGCTCCGCGTCTGCCAGCCCTTCCAAAAGCTGGCGACAGTGCTGGTAATAGACTTGCCCCACCTCGGTCAGGGATACCCTGCGGGTGGTGCGGTAGAACAGCCTGGTGGAAAGCCGCGATTCCAGTGCTTTTACCTGGCGGCTGACCTGGGCAGTGGAGATGCCCAGCTTGCGCGCCGCATCGGTAAAGCTGCCGGTCTCCGCAACCGCCACGAATTCATTCACGCCTTCCCAGTTACCCACATTCATCGCGTTTTCTCCCGCCACACATCCAGATACTCGCGCGGCCTGGTGCTTCACACCTCACACTGCGTCGCCGCATTGTTACAAAATGGTAAAAATGAATTTCAGAGCAGACAGATTATAAGCAATACGGAAAAAGTTAGACTGGACTCCATCTGGCGGTAGAACACCGCCCCCACGAAACAGGAGTCCGCAATGACCGAGACCATCAAATCAAGAGCCGCCGTAGCCTGGGGGCCGGGTAAGCCTCTTTCCATCGAAGAGGTGGATGTGATGCCCCCGCAGGCCGGCGAGGTGCGTATCCGCGTGATCGCCTCTGGGGTGTGTCACACCGATGCGTTCACCCTGTCCGGGGATGACCCGGAAGGTATTTTCCCGGCGATTCTCGGCCACGAGGGCGGCGGTATTGTCGAGTCCGTGGGCGAAGGTGTGACCAGCGTGGCCGTGGGTGACCATGTGATTCCGCTGTACACCCCCGAGTGTGGCGAGTGCAAATTCTGCAAATCCGGCAAGACCAACCTGTGTGGCCAGATCCGCGACACTCAGGGCAAGGGGCTGATGCCGGACGGCACCACCCGCTTCTCCAAAGATGGCGAGCCCATCTACCACTACATGGGCTGCTCCACTTTCTCCGAGTACACAGTGCTGCCGGAAATTTCCCTGGCCAAGGTCAACAAGACCGCGCCGCTAGAGGAAGTCTGTCTGCTGGGCTGCGGTGTCACCACCGGCCTGGGCGCGGTGATGAACACCGCCAAGGTGGAGGAAGGCGCGACCGTGGCCATATTTGGTCTCGGCGGTATTGGCCTCTCCGCGGTGATCGGCGCAGCCATGGCCAAGGCCGGACGTATCATTGCCATCGATATCAATGAGAGTAAATTCGACCTGGCGCGCCAGCTGGGTGCGACCGACTGCATCAATCCAAAGAACTACGACAAGCCGATCCAGGAAGTAGTCGTCGAGCTCACCGACGGCGGTGTGGACTACTCCTTCGAGTGCATTGGTAACGTGGACGTGATGCGTTCTGCACTGGAGTGCTGTCACAAGGGTTGGGGTGAATCCATCATCATCGGCGTTGCCGGCGCCGGCCAGGAAATCTCCACCCGCCCGTTCCAGCTAGTCACCGGCCGGGTGTGGAAAGGCACCGCGTTTGGCGGCGTCAAAGGGCGCTCGGAACTACCAGATTACGTGGAGCGCTATCTGGCGGGCGAGTTCAAGCTGAACGACTTCATTACCCACACCATGGGGCTGGATGGTATCAACCATGCGTTCGACCTGATGCACAGTGGTGAGAGCATCCGCTCGGTCATCCATTTCGATCAGTGAGTGTAAAGATAGAGCTGAAACCTAACCCCCGTCCTACACACATAAAAAAACCGCGCATTGCCCGTAATGCTGTTCACTTAAGCGGAGCAGCACGACGATTCACCGGATAGCGGGTTTTGCTGATCTTTACCGTCCTCGGCCTAGAAGGCCGAGGACGGTCCTCTAAAAACAGGTTCCCAATCCCCGCCCTAAGCTCCGATAAGCGCGCTCCAGTCCTTGATAATGGCTGAGCCGCGGCCATGACAATCAGCTGCGCAGCAATATACTGGCATGCGAACTTAAAGCGTATCCTGGCTGGGTTTCCCCCGTGAGCGACCGCTGCCTGGCTTGCCTCTCGACGTATCACGTTGTACGCCAACAGTAGCCCCCACACTTCCTGATAAACCAGTTCCACGGTCTTGCTACGTAGGGTGACGGCGTTGTGCTGCATGGAACTTTTGATGTCACGGAAGCCGATTTCGATTTCCCAGCGCTCTTGGTAGAGCTTCGCAACGGCTTTAGTGCCATAAGTATCTGCCGGTAGCCAGGTAAATACCGTTTTGTTTTTGCCATTATGCTTGTAGCTCACTGCTCGAACTTCCCAGTACTCGGGAAGGGCCGGATTGCGCTTCCGAGCCTGGGGGGAGACCTTCATTCGCAGTAGTCGATCATTTTTGTTGTAGACCTCCACTGTCTCACTGACCAGGCCTTTGCGCTCGGGGATCAGCCAGTGGCGTTGCGTGTTCTGATCCGCCCACCGCAGCAAAAGGTCTGCACTCCAAAAACCCTTATCAAACAGGGTTA
Organism: Microbulbifer elongatus; assembly: GCF_021165935.1. Taxonomy (NCBI): domain Bacteria; kingdom Pseudomonadati; phylum Pseudomonadota; class Gammaproteobacteria; order Cellvibrionales; family Microbulbiferaceae; genus Microbulbifer; species Microbulbifer elongatus. Next base: position 213,376 of record NZ_CP088953.1, read on the forward strand.
CGGAGGCTTCCGGCACCTGATTCATAAACTCATCGGCCAGGCGTATTTCGCTGCGTCGGTAAGGGCTTAGCTCTGCATTCAGAAGTACATGTGAACGTACGTTCATTAGAGCAACCAGGCGCATAAGAGGGTACGGAGTTTGCCGGTTTGTGCTCGTGTTACCGGAGCCAAAATGATCTCGCAGCTCAGGAGTATCTTGAGTGCGCAACAGCGCGCCATCGACAGCGAGAACTTGCAATCCTCGCCATTCATCTTCGGGGTAACGCTCATGTCCCCAGTGCACCCCGGTACGTTGAAATAGCCACTGAACGGGGTTAGCACCAAGACGCTGTCGCGCCTTTGATACCCCGCTTGGGGCCAACAGGCTATCGTTCGCGAGCCCCTGAGCACAGATATTGAGCCTGCGGGCAACTTCTGAGACCGGTTCATTCCTGAACAGGGCCATGCCCAGCACGAGCCAGAGTACCTGATCGGCGGGAAGTCGACGGCGGCGAATAGTGGCTTGCGAGGATAACTGCAGAGCGGAATCCACCCATTCAACGGGAATGTTCTGGGTGAAGGTACTCAGGTCACAGAAGGACTGGAGGGCATCAATATCGAAGAGAGACTGCTGAAGAGACACAAAAAAATCCGGTTTCCTGATCTGGAAACCGGATTTTCCGGGGCCCCACCTTAGGCTGCAATGCTTAAGTGAACAGCATTACGCACTGCCCGGTCTTTTTATGTGTACCGCTTAGTTCAGGGGGATGCACTTCGTCGACCCTCCGCAGTACTGGATCCCGGATCAAGTCCGGGATGACGGGGGAGCCAGCGACGGATCAGTTAAACAGCTCCATCAGGCGGCGGCCCGGTTCTTGCTCGCGCATAAAAGCTTCACCCACCAGGAAGGTATCCACATTGTGACCGCGCATGGCCGCTACGTCGTCGGTAGTGTGGATACCGCTTTCGGTGACCACGATACGGTCATCGGGAATCCGGTCCAGCAGTCCAAAGGTGGTTTCCAGCTGCACCTCAAAGGTATGCAGATTGCGGTTGTTGATGCCGATCAGGCGGTTAGGTAGTTTCAGCGCGCGCTCCAGTTCCTCGCGATCGTGCACTTCCACCAGCACGTCCAGCCCCAGTTCCAGCGCCAGGTCATTCAGGCTGGTGAGCTGCGTGTCGTCCAGACAGGCGGCGATCAGTAGGATGCAGTCGGCACCGATGGCACGGGCCTCGTACACCTGATACGGATCCACGATAAAATCCTTGCGGATGACCGGCAGGCGCACCGCATTGCGAGCCTGCTGCAGATACTCGTCTGCCCCCTGGAAAAAATCCACATCGGTGAGCACGGACAGACAGGCGGCACCGCCCTTTTCGTAGCTGGTGGCTATTTCTGCGGGAATAAAGTCTTCGCGGATCACCCCCTTGCTCGGGGAGGCTTTTTTGATTTCCGCGATGACCGCCGCTTCACCGGCGTTGCGCTTGGCCTCAATCGCTTTCACAAACCCGCGACAGGGCGGCTGCTTGAGGGCGCGCTGCTGCATCTCATCCTGACTGACCTGTTTCTTGCGCTCGGCCACTTCTTCCCATTTGCGCTCGACGATGGCTTTCAGAATTGTTGGGGTATTCATTACTTCACTCTTTGAATGCGCTGGTAAAGGCGGCCAGCTCGTTAATCTTTTCTCCGGCGAGGCCGCTGTAGATGGCGTCCTGCGCCATGCTCACCCCTTCCGCCCGGCTTGCGGCCACACCACTCACGTAGATGGCCATGCCGGCATTCATGGCAATGATATCAGCTGCCTTGTCCCCCGCGGCGGTTTCACGCTTGCCGAGGGCGTCGCGGATCAGCGCCAGAGATTCTTCGGAGCCTTCCACACACAGCCCGTCCAGGTTCTGCCGCTCGATACCGAAATCCTCCGGGGCGATGGTGACTTTTTTCAGCTCACCGTTCTTCAGTTCCCAACCGCGGGTTTCCGCCGCGAGGCTCACTTCGTCCAGACCATCGTCACTGTGCAGCACCAGCACATGCTCGGAACCGAGAGTCTGCAATACTTCCGCCAGCATGCGGCTGTAGTGCGGATCGTACACTCCGATCACCTGGCGCTTTACGCCGGCGGGGTTGGTCAACGGCCCCAGCAGATTGAATATCGTGCGCAGACCCAGCGCTTTACGCGGGCCAATGGCGTGGCGCATGGCGCTGTGATAGCTGGGCGCAAACATAAAGCCCACCCCCACGCCGTCGATACAGCGGGCGACCTGTTCCGGGGTCAGGGGAAGGTAGATACCGGCTTTTTCCAGCAGGTCTGCAGAGCCGGAGGAGGAAGAAACCGAACGGTTGCCGTGTTTGGCCACCTTGGCCCCGGCGGCAGCGGCGACAAAGCTGGAAGCGCTGGAGACGTTGAACAGGTTGGCCCCGTCTCCACCGGTACCGACGATATCCACCGCGTTGGTCTCATCGATCTCGACCTTGGTGCACAATTCGCGCATCACCTCCACCGCGCCGGTGATTTCCTCCACGGATTCACCACCCATGCGCAGGGCCACCAGAAAGGCACCAATCTGCGCGTCTTCCGCTTCTCCGCGCATAATCTGGCCCATGGCCTCGCGCATTTCTCCGCGGGTGAGATGCTCACCTTCGACCAGCTTTCCGATGGCCTGTTGGATATTCATTATTTTCCCCTTCCCTAAGAATTAAGCTTCCCGGGGTTCGCAAAAACGCCGATGTCTAACGCTAAGGCGCTGATACCGGTATCCGTTTGCGAGACCTTCCGCGAGAGGGACCTCGCGGAAGAGCCCCCATGGATGGGTTCACGGCGTGTCTCGCAAACGGATACCGGTAGCAGCACCGCCACCAGCCCATCTATGGAGCACCAACCCAATACCTCAAGACTCCAAAAAATTCCGCAACATATCGTGCCCATGCTGGGTCAGAATCGACTCCGGATGGAACTGCACCCCTTCGATCGGCAGCTCGCGATGACGAACGCCCATGATCTCGTCGATCTCACCGTCTTCAGTCTCGGTCCAGGCAGTGACTTCCAGACAATCCGGCAGACTGCCCTTGTCCACCACCAGCGAGTGATAGCGGGTGGCCTCGAACGGATTGGAGAGACCGTTAAATACACCGAGATTGCTGTGAATAATCGGCGAGGTCTTGCCGTGCATCACTTCCCCGGCGCGCACCACGCGACCGCCAAACACCTGGCCAATACTCTGGTGGCCCAGGCAGATGCCGAGAATGGGCAGCTTGCCCGCATAGGTGCGGATGGTCTCCATGGAGATGCCCGCTTCGTTCGGTGTGCAGGGGCCCGGTGAGATTACGATTTTCTCCGGGTTCAGCTTTTCAATATCCGCAACGGTAATTTCATCATTGCGCTTGACCACAACCTCCGCCCCCAACTCCGCCAGGTACTGCACGATGTTGAAGGTGAAGGAGTCGTAGTTGTCGATCATCAGGATCATGGTTCGCTTCCTTTCTCATCTCCCAGGTCACCCAGGCGCTTCTGCAGCCGGGCGAGTGACTCCTGGGTTGCGCGGAGCTCGCGCAGAATTTCGGTTTGGCTGGGGGGCATGGCCAGTTCGTCCAGGCGACGCAGCTTGGCTTCTTCCAGATTATTCAGCACCACCCCGATAAACAGGTTGATCATCACAAACGCACCCATCACCACAAAGCTCAGGAAATAAATCCAGCTGTACGGCATGGATTCCATCGCGGTGTACATGATGTCGGTCCAGTCCTCAAAGGTGACAATGCGGAACAGGCTCAACAGGGCGATGGGCAGATTGCGCCAGTGGGTGGGGTCGATTTCGTGAAACAGGAAGTAACCGGCCACCCCGTAAATATAAAAAATGATTCCCATCAGCAGGCTGATATGGAACATGCTCGGCAGACTGCGCAGCAGGGTGTCTACCAGCAGGCGCAGCTCCGGGAACGCGGACACAAGGCGCAATACCCGCAGCACCCGCACCAGGCGCGCCAGTGTGGCCATGGGCCCCGCTGCCGGGATCAGGCTCAGCACGATGATGGAGAAATCAAACACGTTCCAGCCATTGGCAAAATAGCGCCAGGGGCGATTGCCGTGGGCGGCCATCTTGATGGCCGCCTCCAGCATAAACGCACCCAGGATCAGCTGGTTAATGCCGTGCAGGGTGCTGCTGAAACGCTCCAATACCCAGGTGGAGGTTTCCAGCCCCACCACCACGGCGTTCACCGAGATCAGGGCGATAATCACCTGATTGAAAATCGGTGTATCGACCAGCCGGCGACACTGTTCAGCAAAACTACGCTTCTGCCCTACTGAAATTTCACTATTCATCGGTTCAACTGCTTCCAATGGATCAAGAAAAATAAGTTATTGCCCGGTGGCGATGGCCACGGCGCGGAACAGTGCCCGCGCCTTGTTCATGGTCTCGTCCCATTCGGATTGCGGATCGGAATCCGCGACCAGGCCGGCGCCGGCCTGCACATACACTTTTTCGTCCTTGATCACCGCGGTGCGAATCGCGATGGCGGTATCCATGTTGCCGTTCCACGCCAGGTAGCCCACGGCACCGCCGTAGACACCGCGTTTTTCCGGTTCCAGTTCGTCAATAATTTCCATGGCGCGAATCTTGGGCGCGCCGGACAGGGTGCCTGCCGGATGGGCCGCACGCAGGGCATCAATGGCGTGCAGCTCCGGTTTAATCTTGCCGGTCACATTGGAGACGATGTGCATCACGTGGGAGTACCGCTCCACCACCATTTTTTCCGTGACCTGCACGGTGCCGGTCTGAGCGACGCGGCCCACATCGTTGCGGCCGAGGTCGATCAGCATCAGGTGCTCGGCGATCTCTTTCGGGTCCGCCAGCAGGTCTTGCTCCAGCGCCAGATCCTGCGCTTCGGTGGCGCCGCGGCGGCGGGTACCGGCGATCGGGCGCACGGTCATATCGCCGTCTTCCAGGTGCACCAGGATCTCCGGGCTGGAACCCACCACCTGGTGGTCCCCCAGATCGAGGAAGTACATATATGGAGACGGATTCAGGCTGCGCAAGGCGCGGTACAGATTGAGCGGTGGTACGGTAAACGGCGCGGACAGGCGCTGGGACGGCACTACCTGCATCACGTCGCCGGCGAGGATGTAATCCTTGACCTTGTGTACGCCCTGTTTGAAGGCATCTTCGCCGAAATGGGAGGTAAAGGTGTCCTCGGCGGTGTGATCGCCGTCGATACCGAGGGGTTCGACGCTGTCGAGCGGCTGCGACAGCTGACCCACCAGCTCGTCTAGGCGGCGCTGGGCGGTTTCAAAGGCATCCCCCTGCTCCGGATCGGCGTGCACGATAAACAGCACGGCACCGGCGAGGTTGTCGAACACCACCAGCTCGTCGCTGACCATCAGCAGGATATCCGGGTTACCGAGGGTATCCGGCGGGCAGCTGTCGGCGAGTTTGGGCTCGATATAGCGCACGACGTCGTAGCCGAAGTACCCCACCAGTCCGCCGTTGAAGCGCGGCAGGCCGTCTATCTCCGGCACTTTATAGCGTCCGCGGAACTCCTCGACGAAGGCCAGAGGGTCTTCAACGGTGTGCTGCTCGACGATTTTTCCGTCGCGCTCGACCACAACATCGTACCCGGTCACTTTCAGTACGGTGCGGGCGGGCAGGCCGATAATGGAGTAGCGCCCCCACTTTTCCCCGCCCTGCACGGACTCCAGCAGGTAGCTGTAGCGACCGCCATCGCGGGCGGCGAGCTTCATGTAGGTGGTGAGTGGGGTCTCTATGTCTGCCAGTACGCGGCGGACCAGAGGTATGCGGTTAAATCCTTTAGACGCAAGTTGGGCGTATTCGCTGGGGGTCATGGCGACTCCGGTGTATGCAATGCGTTGAGTTTTGTATTCGGGTCTGGATTGCGCATGAGTTGTGAAATCCTACCCGTGAGAGAGGCGCCCGTCGGACCAGTTCCTGGTCTTCAGGCTTTAAGGATCAGTGGCGCCATCGCCAGCTGTTGATGTGGGGGGCAGTGCAGTTCAATGTCAGAATCTCGCAGCGTCGAGTTGCTTCCCTGTATTCCGGCGAGCAAGTGTACAAATCTCTGGTAGAGGCGGCAAGCTTGGGATTTTGTGGTTCTTTCGGTGGTTCGTCAGGCTCTTTTCACTTTCAGTGGCGCCGAGGCACCGGGTAGGGCTTTTCGGAATCGCTGTGAATACATCCCTGTACGCTCCGGCGGCGACGTCCTGTCGCCGACGGTTCCGAAAAGCCCTACCCGGCACCTCAGCTTAGATTCCGGCTTTCATATTCTGCAATAAGTCGGCTGTACGCCCCTCTTCGCTGCTACAAGGCAACGAAATACAAATCGAAGCTGGAGTGCCGGGTAAGGGTTTTTGAAAGCGTCGCAAACAGGATGTTTGCGCCGCAGCGTTTAGGGGTTAGACAAGCGTTTGCGAAGCATTGCTTCGCGCGCAGTCTAACGACACCAATCTATGATTGGTGGCCGGCCCCGCTCGCGGGGGTTCACAGCGGTTTCAAAAACCCTTACCCGGTGCTCCAGCGCCACAGCGGGTATTCAGGGCACCTGACCCAACTCAGGCCTGCGCCAACTCTGAACGCATCACCTTGATCACTTCCGCATAGTCATCCGCGTTGAAGATGGCGGAGCCGGCGACGAAGCTATCGGCGCCGGCCTGGGCGATTTCGCGGATGTTGTCTTTGGTGACACCGCCGTCGATCTCGAGGCGGATATCGAGGCCGGAGTCGTCGATGAGTTTGCGGGCTTCCTTCAGTTTGCCGAGGGTGGCGGGAATAAATTTCTGGCCGCCGAAGCCGGGGTTGACGGACATGAGGAGGATCATGTCGAGTTTATCGAGTACGTATTTGGCGGCGTCGAGGCTGGAGGCGGGGTTGAATACGAGGCCGGCCTTACAGCCCAGGGACTGGATCAGTTGCAGGGAGCGGTCGACGTGTTTACTGGCTTCCGGGTGGAAGGTGATGTAGGTGGCGCCGGCGTCGGCGAACATGCGGATCATGTCGTCGACGGGTTCGACCATGAGGTGGACGTCGATGGGGGCGGTGACGCCGTGGTTGCGGAGCGCCTTGCAGACCATGGGGCCGATGGTGAGGTTGGGGACGTAGTGGTTGTCCATTACGTCGAAGTGCACCCAGTCGGCGCCGGCGGCGAGGACGCTGTCAACTTCTTCACCCAGGCGGGCAAAGTTGGCGGAGAGGATGGAGGGTGCGATTTTGTAGTCTGGCATTTTCTCGTCTCGGTGCTTTGGTTATAGCTCCGGGGTCTTTAGTGTTTTTACGACCGCCGGTAGCGGCCGGGCACCGGGTGGAGCTTTTCAGGACCGCGGTGAACCCATCCCTGGGCGCTTCGGCGCAAACATCCTGTTTGCGACGATCCTGAAAAGCTCCACCCGGCACCCGGCCTTCGGTTTGTACTTTTTTACTTCGTAAGCAAACGGGTCCGTTAATTCGCCTTTAGCCTTTCTTCCAGCTTATTCAGCCTTTCCGGGGTGCCGACATCGCACCAGTCGCCGCCATACACTTCCGCCTGCATCTTGTCTTCGTTATACGCGAACACTTCCCCCAGACCGTAACACTCCCGGGCTTTCGGATAACCGGTGAGAATTTCCGGGCGCAGGTAGCTGATACCGGCGAAGGTGAATCTGGGTTTGGTGGTGCCGGAAAGCAGGCCTTCATCAATCCCAAAGTCGCCTTCGGGATTGTGGGGCGGGTTGGGCACCATGAGCAGACGGCCGGGGCAGTTTTCCGGCAGCGGGTTGTTGACCCACCGGGCGAAATCGAAATCGCACCAGACGTCGCCGTTGACCACCAGGAAAGGCGCGTCGCCCAGTAGCGGCAGGGCTTTGCTGATGCCGCCAGCGGTTTCCAGGGGTTGGCTCTCTTCTGAGTACTGAATGGTCGCGCCGAAGCGCTCGCCATTGCCGAGGTGTGCGCGGATCTGCTCGCCGAGGTGGGCGAGGTTGATGACGAGGTTGCTGATGCCGGCGTTGACCAGGCGCTCGATGGCGTATTCGATCAACGGTTTGCCCAGTACCGGAATCAGCGGTTTTGGGGTGTGATCGGTGAGCGGGCGCATGCGTTTGCCGAATCCGGCGGCAAGGAGCATGGCGGTGGGCGCCTTGGTGGGTTGGGCTGTCATCTTGTGGCTTTTGTCTGGCTTTCGTCAGGGTTTGATCAAGGGTGTTCGGTTTCTGCGTGCTGGCGCTCGCCGGCGGTGCGGTAGTCGCGGTACCAGTCCTGCTGCTCGATCAAGGGCAGGATCTCTGTGCGGAACCAGCGGGCGAAGGGCTGCATCTCTTCGTATTTATCGCACACTTCCAGGGTGTAGCGTATGACGAGGGGCAGATCCGGCAGGTAGCCGTGCTTGCCATCGCGCAGATACAGGCGCGGGAAGAGGCCGAGGACTTTAAAGTGGCGCTGCAGGCCAATCCAGTCGAACCAGCGCAGGAAGGTCTTGCCGTCGACTTCGGGAATCACGCCGGCATCCATCGCGGTGGAGGCGTAGGCGAGCGCCCAGTTCTCCACCTGCTCCTGGGGCCAGCGGATGTAGCAGTCGCGCAACAGTGACGCGAGGTCGTAGGTGACCGGGCCCCAGACGGCATCCTGGAAGTCGACCACACCGGGGCGCTCGCCGTCGCGGATCATCAGGTTGCGGCTGTGATAGTCCCGGTGCACCAGTACCTGGGGCTGACTGCTAGCGCTGTCGAGCAGGTGCGCAAAGGCCCGCTCCAGCAGCTGATTTTCTTCGTCGCTCAGCGACCGCTGCAGCAGTTTGCCCACCAGCCACTCGGGCAGCAGGCGCATTTCCATATGCAGCAGCTCGCGGTTATAAGGAGGGAAAAGCCCCTCCTGGCGGCCGATCTGCTGCAGGCACAGCAGCTCGCTCATGACTTCGGCGTAGAGGCCGGAGACGCTGTCGTCATCGAGCTCTCGCAACAATTGGGTGTCGCCGAGGTCTTCCAGCAGCATATAGCCGTGTTCGATATCCGCGGAGATCACCAACGGCGTGTGGATACCGTTGCGACGCAGATAATCGGCCAGGGCGACGAAGCGGCTGACGTTGGTTCTACCGGGCGGGGAATCCACCGCAATCAGGCTGGGGTTGGTATCGGTGCGGAAGTACCGGCGGAAGCCGGCGTCCCCGGACAGGGGCTGGAGCGTGAGAGCCGTTTCCAGAGGCGGCAGCTGCAGTGGCTCATGGCCGGCCTGCAGGGCGCGGGCTGCCCACTGGCGCAACTGTTCTTTGCGCTCGTCCGGGGCCTGGGTTACACACTCGTTCATCCACCACCTGTCATTTTCAATACATTCGTTGCCGCCTACGGCGACCGGTTCCCGCGCAATACGCCGCGGCGCTTTTTCCCATCGGCGGTATATTGCCTAAAAGCTGGGCATTGTAGCGGCAGCCGCGGTGCGGATCACCCGCTAATCTGGCCCGGCCAACGCACGGGCGGTTTCCATGGTTACGGCCATTCAAGTAGAATCGACCGCTGATTTTTGCGCACCGGCTCCGTCTTTACCGGATACGCGCTTTTTGGCGCCACTCGCGCGGTCTCGCCCAGGGCCAAATACAGGGCCACGCTCTATGGCCGGATCACAAGTCAGACTCTAAAGATAGCTGGAACCAATCACTCGATGCTGGAAGCTTCCCGCTGGCGCCGTCTTGCGCTGGCCATAGGACAATTGTCACGCCCCCGCTCCCTCGCTTTCGGCCTGCTCGCCGCTCACTCCCTGTGGCCACTCACGGCAATCGCAGAAACGGCGTCGGCACCAGAGCTCGAAGAGAACCCCTACCTGTACCTGGACTGGTTTCCCAAGAGCCAGCTGGACCCTCGCCTGCGCAGTCAGGTATCCCCTATCTGTGGCGGCATGTTTGTGGAGCCACTGCGGGCGTACCCCGATTCGGACAAGCTGCCGGAAGAATCACCCCTGCGCGCCACCGCCGACAGCTCCGACTGGCTGGAAAATGGCACCGCCCAATTGCGTGGCAATGTACATATTACCCAGGGGTATCGCCAGCTGTTTGCCGACCAGGTCGACGTCAACCGCGAGGAAAACACCGCCTACCTGAGCGGCGCCATCGAAATGCGTGAACCGGGCATGCTGGTGCGCGGCAAGGCCGCCGAGGTCCACACGGACAGCAAGGCGGCCTCCATCGAAGACGCCACTTACGTGGTTCACGAAGATACGGCCCACGGCTCCGCCCGCTTCGCCTCCCGCGAGGCCAGCGGGGAACTGATTCTGACCGAAGGCAATTACACACGCTGTGAACCGGACGACGTTTTCTGGCGCATGATCGGCGGCGAGATCGCCATCGACAATGTGGAGCGCCAGGGCACCGCACGCAATGTGCGCCTGGAGATTGCCGATGTGCCGGTCTTCTACTTCCCTTATCTGCGATTTCCGGTGGGGGATGAGCGCCTTTCCGGGTTCCTGTTCCCGAGCATCAGCAACAGCGATGAGAACGGCTGGGACATCGCCGTGCCCTACTACTGGAATATCGCACCGCAGCTGGATGCCACCATCGCTCCGCGCTACGTGCAATACCGGGGTACCGGCCTGGAACTGGAGGGCCGGCACCTGAGCCCGGCATTCAGCACCGAACTGCGTCTGGCCGGGCTGCCGGACGACGAGGGCGGCAATGATGAAGATGCCCGTCGCCTGATCAACGAGGGTTTTCCGGAAGACCTGGTACTGCCGGCAAAAGGGGAAGACCGCTGGTATGTGAACCTGAACCAGCAGGGTGGCACCGGCGGCCTGTGGCGCACCAAGATCGACTACACCCGGGTCAGCGATCCAGACTACTTCCGCGATCTCGACAATGCCGAGATCAAGGTGCCACAAAACGTCAGCGCTCGCGCCATGACCAGCTTGGGCCAGTCCGCGCAGGCCAGCCTCACCACCGAGCACTGGTTTGCCAGTCTCCGCGCGCAGGAATACCAGCAGCTGGTGAAGGATCGCTTCGATACCTACAGCCAGTTGCCGCGGCTTAATGTAAACGGCAACTACAAGTGGGATGACTGGCAGTTACTGCTGGAACACGAAATCACCACCTTCGATCACCAGGATACCCAGACCATTCAGTACATCGCGGATGTGGATGACCCGGACAGTGTCACCACCAGCACCCGCGACTTCGTCAACGCCACCCGCGCCTACGCCAACTACAGCTTTGGCTGGGACAAACAGTGGCTGTGGGGTTTCTTCAACCCACAGATCAACGGCATCTACCTGGGCTACGAGCTGGCGGAAACCTTTCTCGCCGATCCGGACATGAACACCCCGGAGGCTTCCGCCGCGCAGATCTCCATCGACAGCGGCCTGTTTTTCGAACGCTACGGCAACCTGTTCCAGCAGGAGTATGTGCAGACCCTGGAACCACGCCTGTTCCTGATGGCCAGCACCGACGCGGATCAGAGCGACTTCCTCAATGTGAGTAGCAGCTCCAGTGACGGCGGCAATGACCTGCTGTACGACACCTCGCTGTTTACCTTCAGTTACGACCAACTGTTCCGCGACAGCCGTTTCAACGGCCACGACCGTATCGATGATGCCGACCGCGCCTCCTTCGGCCTTACCACACGTTTTATCGACCCGCGTAGCGGCCGCGACCTGTTCGCCGCCAGCGCCGGGCAGATCTTTTACTCCGAAGCCAGCCGTATCGAGCTGCGGGAGTTTATCGAAGATGTGCCGCGTTCGGAGTTTGCCGCGCGACTGGAGAGCCGCCCCACGGATGCCCTGCGTATCAGCAGCGAGGTGATCTATCACGACACGGACCACACCATAAACCGCGGCAATGTCACCCTGCGCTATCTGGATGACGATTTCCGCCTGCTCAATGCCAGCTACCGCTACCTGCGCAAGGAAGAGGTCTACGACAGCACCGACACCTACCTGATCCAGGGGCCGGTCAAGCAGATCGACCTGTCTGCCGCCTGGCCGGTGAATGACCGGCTTTCCCTCCTGGCCCGGGCCAACTACGATTTGACCTTTGAAAGGGAACTGGAGTACCTGGCGGGGATCGAATATGACACCTGCTGCTACCGCACCCGCCTGCTGTGGCGCCGCGAACTGGACAATGACCTGGCCGACGTCGTCCCCCCTGAGGAGCTGGAATTCGACGAAGGCGTCTATATTGAACTGCAGTTGAAGGGCCTGGCTGGTATTGGCGGCTCGGTCACACGCATACTTACCCAGGGCATTGCCAACTTTGAACAACGAGAAGTACTGAAACAGTGATGACAATAATGCAGATGTTCACCTCCTTCCGTCGCGCACTGGGCCGCAGCCTGCTGCCTCTGGCCGCCGCCAGCGCCATCGCGATCCCCGCCTGGGCCCAGGTACAACAGCTGGACCGCGTAGTGGCAGTGGTGGACGACGACGTGGTGATGGCCAGTGAGTTGCACCAGCGTATGCAGACCATTGCCCAGCAGATTGCCGCACAGAACGTACAGGCTCCGCCCACCGACGTCCTGCGCCGCCAGGTGCTGGAGCAGCTGATTGTCGAGCGCCTGCAGCTGCAGATGGGCGCCCGCGCCGGTGTCACCATCTCCGAGGAGGAGCTGGATCAGGCCATCGCCCGGGTACAGCAGAACATGAACATGTCCCCGGCCCAGTTCCAGCAGAAGCTGGAAGCCGACGGCATCTCCAACAATGCCTTCCGCCAGCAGATCCGCCAGGAGCTGATTATCCGCCGGGTGGAACAGGGCAGCGTCAGCCGCCGCATCCAGATTACCGACCAGGACATCAACAACTTCCTGCGCTCCAAAGAGGGCGAATTCTGGAAGTCGCCCCAGTACCTGCTGGGCCATATCCTGATTCCGGTGAGCTCCAGCGCCCCGGCGGAAGAAGTGACCGAAGCCCGCGCCAAGGCGGATTCGGTATACGCAAAAGCCAACGGTGGCGAAGACTTCCGTGCCCTGGCCATCTCCAACTCCGCTGGCCAGAACGCCCTGCAGGGCGGTGATCTGGGCTGGCGCAAAACCGTGGAACTGCCCACCCTGTTTGCCGATGCCCTCGAGGGGGTCGGCGTCGGTGACACTACCAAGCCGTTCCGCAGTGATGCCGGGTTCCATCTGCTGAAAATCCATGAACAGCGCGGTGCCACCGAGCAGGTGGTCGAGCAGACCAAGGTCCGCCATATCCTGGTAAAAACCTCGGCCATCCGCGACGACGATGCCGCCTACAACCTGCTGACCGATCTGCGCAACAAGATCCAGGCGGGCGAACTGAAGTTTGAAGACGCGGCCAAAGACAACTCCGAAGACATCGGCACCATGCTGCAGGGCGGGGACCTGGGCTGGTCCAACCCCGGTCAGTTCGTACCGGAGTTCACCCAGGCCATGAACAACACCCCGGTGGGCGAGATCAGCATGCCGTTCCGCAGCCAGTTTGGCTGGCACATTCTGCAGGTGGAAGGCCGCCGCCAGCAGGATATGACAGATCAGTACATCCGCAATCAGGCCGCCAACCTGCTGCGCAACCGCCGCTACGAAGAAGAGCTGCAGAACTGGCGCCAGGAAATCCGCGATCAGGCCTACGTGGAAATCAAACTCCCGGATGCCAAGCCACCCGCGGATGAGTCCACGGCCGGCGACACCAGCGAGGGCGACAGCCAGTAACGGAATGACCCCACGCATTGCTTTCACGCCCGGCGAGCCCGCCGGGATTGGCCCGGAGCTGGCAGTAAAACTCGCCTGCTCCGAGCGCCCCACCCCAATTTCCCACGCCCAGATTGTCGCCATCGCCGACCCGGACCTGCTGCAGCAGGAAGCCGCGCGCCAGGGCAAGAGCCTGCAACTGATCGCATTCGATGCGGACAACCCGGCAGAACCAACGCCCGCCAACAGCCTGCATATCCACGCGGTTTCGCTGGCGGCCACCGCACAGCCGGGCCGGCTGGACCCCGCCAATGGCGCCTATGTGCTGGAAACCCTACGCATCGCCGCCGAGGGCTGCAAAGACCGCACCTTCGACGCCGTGGTGACCGGCCCGGTGCACAAAGGTGTGATCAACGAGGCCGGCGTCTCTTTCAGCGGCCATACCGAGTACTTCGCGCAGAATGCCGGGGTGGGAAAGGTGGTGATGATGCTCGCCGCCGATGACCTGCGGGTAGCGCTGGCGACGACACATCTGCCATTGAAAGATGTGAGCGCCGCAATCAGCGGCGACGGCCTGCAGCAGGTACTCACCATTTTGCATCGCAACCTGCGCGAGCAGTTCCGCATCGAACATCCACGCATCGGGGTCTGCGGGCTGAACCCTCACGCCGGCGAAGGCGGGCACCTGGGGCGCGAGGAAATCGATACCATCGAGCCGGCCCTGGATACCCTGCGCGCCCTTGGACTGAACCTGATCGGCCCTTTACCCGCGGACACCCTGTTCACCCCACCGCAACTGGCCCGCTGTGACGCCGTACTCGCCATGTACCACGATCAGGGGCTGCCGGTGTTAAAATTCAAGGGATTCGGGCGCGCGATCAATATCACCCTCGGGTTGCCGTATATCCGCACCTCGGTGGATCACGGCACCGCGCTCAACATTGCAGGCACAGGCGTTGCCGATACCGGCAGCCTTCTCGCCGCCATGCACCAGGCCATTGAACTGGTCCAGCTGCGCCATATTTAACTACTGCGCCAAATTGAACTGAACGTTGCGCGCGCAAACCCAATTCGAACGAATAAATTCATGGACAATTTTTTCCAACACAAGGCGCGCAAGCGTTTCGGCCAGAATTTCCTGGTCGACGAGAACATCATCGAGCGCATCGTGCGCGCCATCGGCCCCAAGGACACGGACAAACTCGTAGAGATTGGCCCGGGCCAGGGCGCCATCACCGCGCTGCTGCTGGACAAGTGCCCCTCGCTCACCGCGGTGGAACTGGACCGGGATCTGATCCCGATGCTGGAGTTCAAATTCCGCAGCTACCCGGACTTCACCATTGTCGAAAAAGATGCACTGAAATTCGATTTCGGCAGCATGGTCGAAGAGGGCGAACAACTGCGCATCGTCGGCAACCTGCCCTACAACATTTCCACCCCGCTGCTGTTCCACCTGCTCAGTTTCCGCGGCAAAGTGCAGGACATGCACTTTATGCTGCAGAAGGAAGTGGTAGACCGCCTGAGCGCGGTGCCCGGGGTAAAAGCCTTCGGCCGCCTGAGCGTGATGACCCAATACTACTGCCGCGTGCAGGGCCTATTCCCGGTGCCGCCACAGTCTTTCCGCCCGGCACCGAAAGTGGATTCCGCCATCGTGCGTCTGGTGCCCCACCAGACACTGCCGCACCCGGCGGAAGACGAGGCTCTACTGGAACGCATCGTCAGTGTCGCTTTCCAACAGCGTCGCAAGACGCTGCGCAATGCACTGAAGCCGCTGTTCCCGGACCTGGATCCCGAGCAATTGCCGGTAGACACCAGCCGCCGGCCGGAAACCCTCAGCGTAAAAGAGTATGTAGAGCTGGCAAACTACTGCAGCAAGCTCAAGCCAGCGCAAAACCAAGCAAAATAAACGAGGATCGTTTTGGCTACCTACGCAATCGGCGATATTCAGGGCTGCCTGGAACCACTGCAGAGACTGCTGAAGAAGGTCCACTTCAATGCGGACAAGGACAAACTCTGGCTGGCCGGCGATATGGTGCACCGGGGGCCCGACAGCCTGGGCACCCTGCGCTTCCTTTACGAGCACCGCAGCCAGATTACCGCGGTGCTGGGCAACCACGACCTGCACTTACTGGCGATCGCCCACGGGGCCAAGCGGCTGACCGATAAAGAGCACGACCTGGCGGAAGTATTACGGGCCAAAGACGCCGATCAGCTGCTGGAGTGGCTGCAAAAACAGCCACTGATGGTGCACAAAAAGGTGAAAGGCAAGTATTTCTCCATGGTGCACGCGGGCATTCCCCCCATCTGGAGTATGAGCAAAGCGCTGGAACTGGCAGGCGAGGTGCATCAGGCACTGCAGGACCCGGCCATGGCGGAAGCCTACTTTTTCGGTATGTACGGGAACGAGCCGCATACATGGAGCGACCACTTGATCGGCGTCGAGCGACTGCGAGCCATCACCAATTACTTCACCCGCATGCGCTTCTGCAAGGAAGACGGCACCCTCGACCTCGTCACCAAGCAGGGTCCACTGGCCGCCCACCACGATTACAAGCCCTGGTTCAGCTACAAGAATCGCAAAACCAAGGACGACCGGATTATTTTCGGGCACTGGGCAGCGCTGGAAGGGGAAGCGAACACCAAGAATGTGTATGCGCTGGATACGGGGTGCGTGTGGGGCGGTTACCTCACTGCACTAAAGCTGGAAGATGAATCGTTTTATTGCGCGGATTGCACGCCGTGATTCCACTATTCTGGGGGGGGGAGGACCAGCCACTACATTTTGCTGAACCCGGGAGCGACTTCGAGCCCATTGGTATTTAACGAACCAGACGTGCCCTGCTCCCGAATCGACTCGGAAGCCCCCGGCCCGAATACACGACCTGACGCGGGTGGCTCCGCACGCAATCCCAGTGCGACGCGAAACAGGCCGGCCGCATCTATATTGCCGGACAGTACAAACAGCGTTTCGCTGTGAACCCAGTGCACCCGGTTACCCGCTGCCAGGTTTTTGCCGATCACCTCCTCTGGCACACGCCCGTCCAGAGTCATCTGCGCAGAAGTCTGCATCGGATAGGTATTCAAAATCAGGGTCGTGCCATCTTCAGCGCGGAAATTCAGTCGAGCATTTCCCACAGCCCCCTGCAGTTTTTCGGGCAACAGATGATTGCCCGAGGGTGCAGTACCGCCAGCACGATCAGCGCTCTTCCCCGCCGGCATTTCATCAGCGATCTGCTGCGACGACAATTCCAGATCCGGACGAATCATTTCTATCGCCACTGTATCCACCGGGACCAGTGCGGCCCCTGTTTGTCTCTCGGTCACCGACTCCAGCCGGGATGGGTGCACAGTATCCGCTACTGCAGTGGGTGGCGCTTCGGGCCTGGTCTGCTCAAGGCTCAGCACACAAACTCCCAGCACCAGCAATACACCGGCGGCCGCGCCACTTATCCACGGCAATACGCGGCCGCTGTTGCGCGCATCGCCACTGCGGGCAAAAGGTTTCGCACCGTTTCTGACTCTGTCGCTATCGCCACCCGTTGAGTTCAGCTGTTGCAGTGCCGCATTTTCGATGCACCATATATCGAAGACCTGTTGTGCAGCCTCAGGATAGTGGCGCAGATGCCGTGCCACCTGGCGCGCGCGTCGCGGTGGCAGCGCACCGTCGGCAAAAGCCGAAAGATCTTCTGCCGAGACAGGGTTCTCCGGATTTTCACCAGAATGCAGTGCCATGGATGCCCTCCGCACATTCGAAAAAAACAAGCCGTGATGCTATTTCACTCGCTGCAACAAGACGCCGCTTTGCGTGATCCGCTCTCCGGAAATCTCCGCGCTACTCTTCGACCCTTCCTCACCACAGAACTTGCGAACAGTCTCCCGCGCCCGGGAAACACGACTACGCAAGGTGCCCGCATTTACCCCGAGAATCTCTGCGGCCTCTTTGTAGCTCGGGCCTTCCAGGACCATCAGTAGTAACGCGGAGCGCTGTTCTTCCGGTAGCCGATAAATAGCAGCCATTGCATCTCGACAGTGCAGCGCAGCCTCGTGCCCGGATGGCTCGGCCAAATTCTCCCCCGCATTTTCCATCAGCGATTCTTTGCGATAGCGTGCCGATCCACGCTGATTCAGGTATATGTGATAGAGAATACGAAACAGCCACGGTTTTATCGTACTGGCAGGGCGCCACAAATGTCGCTTGCGCAGGGCGCGCTCCAGACAATCCTGCACAAGGTCTTCTGCCTGTGCTTTTTCTCCACACAACGCGAACGCATACCGCATCAACCCTGGAATATGTTCACACACCTTCTGCTCAAACTTCATGAACCGCCTGTCCTCCACCGGTTACAACTCGCGCCAGATACCCGGGGCAAAGTAAATCCGTCGAAATCCTTCACGTACTACTAGGAACAGGAAAGCACCGCTGTTAGTTCCTCGCAGCGTCTGCGGAGTTTGCCAGGTGAGAAGTCGTTCACGCTTCTACAAGATCGGGCAACAGAGAGGCGGCCCCAGGTGTTTTTACTCACGAACGGTCACCACAGGGATGCCCGTAGGGGTGCCCGCCCAAGCTGACCGGTATTGATCGCAAGTATTTATTGAGGAGAACCGTCAAATTATGAAAACGCCACATTGGACAAACGGCCCACGCACCGCGACACTCTTGAATACCTTCACCTGTGCAGCGTTGACCCTGGGGCTGAGCTGCGGCACCGCCTGGGCGGAGCAGGGTACGCAGCAACAGGCAGATGAAAGACCGTCTTATTCTGCCAGTCCGCAAATGCCCGAACGGGCAATGAGCGCAGATAGCCTGCCGGAGGAGAAACTGGAGGCATTTGCCAAGGCGCAGGAACATGTGGATGAGACGCGCATGGAAATGACCACCAAACTACGCAACACTCAGGATCCGCAGGAGGCCATGGCATTACGAGAGAAGGCAAACAAGGAAATGTTGGCCCAGGTCGAAGCGGCCGGGCTGACCCGTGAGGAATACAACACCATCGCCCGTGCCGTTGCGATGAACCCCGATATTGCAGAAAAAATTGACGGGTACCGTTAATCACCCCGGACAGCAATGCCGGCGCAAAGCGCCGGCATTTCCGCACATAATAATTCCGTGCTGGATTACAGTATCCCCAGATAAACTACCCTAATCGCCGCTGCCAGCTTGTTGCAGAGCAGCCGGAAATGGGGGCAACACACGACCACTTTTCTCACGGGCGAAGCCCAACACCACCGCAAGCAACAGATGTCTGCTACCTGCCTGCATGTGCATAAATTCACCAGGCTCTATCTGAAATACCCGTCCGATCCATGGCAGCACACCGGCCTCCCCCTCGTAATCCCTGGTCAATTTTTTCTCCCCCCCCACCGGGTGGGATGCTGTTTACCGACAGCTGACCTCTAATCGAGATTGCGATTTTATACATGCTTTCAGCCGCCGTCGGTTTGAGGGGGCGCGTGTATCGCGAGTACATCAGCGCTGATGATACAGCGGTGCAACATGGCACCCGCTGGCAGAAATTCAATAAGAGAAACAATAAGGTCCTAGAGCATGCAAGCTACCTCTCCGGTACAGGAGCGCCGCAGTTGCGCTCGTCCAAATGTTACACACCACCACCCTCTCCCCGGCCTGCGCAGACATATGCTCTCGCTGCTGGCACTGGCGATCGCCGGTGCCGCGCAAGCCAGCCCCAATTCAGAAGTCACCTCAGTCAATCTCCCAGGCACGCTGCAAAGCGCGATCGGTTGCGGTGCTGACTGGGATCCCGCCTGTGAAGCATCTGAGCTCAGCTATGACGAAACGAATGACCTCTGGCTGGGCACCTTCACCCTGCCAGCGGGAAATTACGAGTACAAGGTCGCACTCAATGGCGGATGGGATGAAAACTACGGAGCTAATGGCGACGCGGGGGGCGGCAATATCCCACTGGAGATCGCCGCCGAGCGGGAAGTGCAGTTTATCTACGATCACGAAACCCACTGGATTGCGGATAATGTGCGCCACAGTATCGTGACCGCCGCCGGTGACTTCCAGAGCGCCCTGGGATGCCCGGGCGACTGGCAACCGGAGTGTCTGCACAGCCTGATGCAGGACGTCGATGGCGACGGTGTATACACCCTGCTTACCGACCAGATTCCCGCAGGGGACTACCAGATGAAAGCCGCCCTGCACCAGGGCTGGGAGGAAAGTTACGGACAGGACGGCGGCAACATCGCGTTCACCGTAGAAGACGGCAAGGAAATCTACTTCGCCTTCGACAGCAACACCAAAAAAGTGGTGGTGAGCACCGACGGCGTACCGCGGGGTGACCTGACAACTGACAAAGCCCACTGGGTCGATACCAATACCATCCTGTGGCCGGTCACCGTGCCGGAAGGCGGTAGTGCAAAGCTGGTCAGCAGTGCCGACGCCGCGCTTACGCTCGGCCCCGATGGTGTAGCCGGTGATAGCGAAGTTGCGCTGGCTCTGAACACCGACGGTGTCACAGATACAACCGCGGCAAAATTTCCGCACCTGAGCAACAGCACCGCGTTTACCGTGCCGGCTACGGCGGATATCGCCGAGCTGATCAAAGGCCAGCTTGCCATTGCCATTTTTGACGCGGACGGTGCCATCGTCGATGCCACCGGTATTCAGACTCCGGGTCTTCTCGATGCGGCCTTCGCGTACGATGGCACCCTCGGGGCCAGTGTTGGAGAAAATGCCATCGAGTTCGCCCTGTGGGCACCCACGGCAAAATCGGTGAAGGTACACCTGTTCGATACCGCCGAGCAGTTCGAATCCAGCAGCCATATCGAGATGAGCGAAACCGACGGTGTATGGACTGCGTCCACCAGCATCGACTGGGACCGCAAATTCTATATGTATGAAGTGGAGGTCTACTCCTACGCGACCCGGGAAATCGAAACCAACTGGGTAACCGATCCCTACTCGCTGAGCCTTTCCACCAATTCCCGCAAATCGCAGATCGTCAACCTGAACGACGATGACCTGAAGCCGGAAGGCTGGGATTCACTGATGAAGCCCATCCTGGCCGCACCGGAAGATATTTCCATTTACGAGCTGCATGTGCGCGACTTCAGCATCAAAGATGACATGGTCAGCGAAGCCGCACGTGGTACTTTTGCCGCCTTTGCCGAAGATGGTCGCGGCAGCCTGCACCTGGCGGAACTGGCCGCTGCCGGACTGACCCACGTACACCTGCTACCCGCGTTCGACTTCGCCACCGTGAACGAAGAGCGTTCCGAACTGAAAACCACCGAAGACCTCAGTGTCTACGCACCGGACAGCACCGAGCAGCAGGC
This sequence comes from Microbulbifer elongatus, assembly GCF_021165935.1. Taxonomy (NCBI): domain Bacteria; kingdom Pseudomonadati; phylum Pseudomonadota; class Gammaproteobacteria; order Cellvibrionales; family Microbulbiferaceae; genus Microbulbifer; species Microbulbifer elongatus. The sequence continues at coordinate 234,255 of NZ_CP088953.1, forward strand.
AGCGGTGAACGCGATCCGCGACGAAGATGGATTCAACTGGGGTTATGACCCGCTGCATTTCACCGTTCCAGAGGGCAGTTATTCCACCAACCCGAATGGTGTGCAGCGGATTATTGAATTCCGTGAGATGGTGCAATCCCTGAGCGAAATGGGTCTGCGAGTGGTCATGGACGTGGTGTACAACCACACCAGCTCCTTTGCCCAATACGACAATTCCATTCTCGACAAGATCGTTCCCGGTTATTACCACCGCCGCAATGGTGAGGGTTTTGTGGAAATGAGCAGCTGCTGCGCCAACACCGCCAGCGAGCACACCATGATGGAAAAGCTGATGCGCGATTCCATGAAAACCTGGGCCACCGCCTACAAGGTGGACAGCTTCCGCTTTGACCTGATGGGCCACCATACCAAGGAGAATATCCAGAATATCGCCAGCGACCTGCAGGCACTCACCACGGAAACCGACGGTGTGGATGGATCTTCCATTTACCTCTACGGAGAAGGCTGGAATTTCGGGGAAGTGGTTGACGATGCGCGCTTCGTGCAGGCACGTCAGGGCAATATGGCCGGCACCGGCGTGGGCACCTTTAATGATCGCATTCGCGACTCCGTGCGTGGCGGCAACCCGTTCGGCGGCTTTGAAGAACAGGGTTTTGGTACCGGACTGTTTACCGACAGCAACGGCAAGTTCGGCGGTGACGACGAACGCGCAACCCTGCTCACCCTGGCGGACAAGGTGCGCATCAGCCTCGCCGGCAATCTCGCGGACTATGTTCTGGAAACCTCCGACGGTAGTGAAATGACCGGCGCCGAGCTGATTTATAACGGCCAGCCCACCGGTTACACCGCCGACCCGCAGGAGTCCATCAACTACGTGGCCGCCCACGATAACGAAACCCTGTTCGACGGTATCCAGATCAAGGCCAACAGCACCACCAGTGTGGCTGAGCGGGTGCGCCTTCAGAACTTCAGCACCTCACTGGTGATGTTTGCCCAGGGTGTACCGTTCATCCATGCCGGCCAGGAAATTCTGCGCTCCAAATCCATGGACCGCGACAGCTATAACTCCGGTGACTGGTTCAATGCCATCGACTTTTCTCTCACCACCGACAACTGGGGTGCGGGTCTGCCGATCGCGGACAAGAATGAGGACAACTGGGAGCTGATGGCACCGCTGCTGGCCAATCCAGATATCGCCCCACAACAGGCGGACCGGGAATTTGCCCTGGCGGTATTCAAGGAGTGGCTGCAGATCCGTCGCAGCAGCGGCCTGTTCCGCCTGCCCACCAAGGAGGCAGTGCAATCGGTGGTGTCCTTCGCCAACACCGGGCCCGAGCAGATCCCCGGCCTGATCGCCATGCACCTGAACGACCCGGCGGGCGACTTCGACGAGGAGACCTCGCAGATTCTGGTGCTGTTTAACGGCGGCGCCGAGGCTCAGACGTTCACCCTGGAATCGGCGGCGGAACTGCCATTTGCCCTGCACCCGGTGCAGCAGGACTCTGCCGACGCCGCACTGGTGGAAGCGACGGTAGAAGCCGGTGTATTCACCGTGCCGGCGCGTACCACCGCGGTATTCACCCTCAGCCGCGCTGACGACACCTCGATTCCCGAAGAGGAGGAAGAGGAAGAAGTGGAGCAGCCGGAAAATCCGGGCAACAGCTCCAGCGGTGGCGCGACCGGTTTTGCGCTGCTCGCACTGATCGCCGCAGCCCTGTTGCGTCGTCGCCGTATCTGATCCAAATCACGTTCACCCAATAAAAAAAACCCGGCATTTTTGCCGGGTTTTTTATTTCTGTTCACTCGCGATTACTTTCCATAGCCGTTCGGGTTCTGCGACTGCCAGCGCCAGGTGTCCGTCACCATCCGCTTCAGGTCAAATTCCGCCTTCCACCCCAGCTCTTTTTCCGCATAGGCCGGATCCGCATAGCACTCGGCGATATCGCCGGGGCGACGGGGCACAATCTGGTAGGGAATGTCTTTACCCGCAGCTTCCGCAAAAGCGCGCACGATTTCCAGTACCGAACTGCCGCGGCCAGTGCCCAGGTTGTAGGTGTAACAACCGGATTCGGTATCTGCCCGGCCTAATTTATTCAGCGCCGCCAGATGGCCACGAGCGAGGTCGACCACGTGGATATAGTCGCGCACACCGGTACCGTCCGAGGTGGCGTAGTCGTCGCCAAACACCTGCAGATGGGGCAGTCGGCCCACGGCCACCTGGGCCACGTAGGGCAGCAGGTTATTGGGGATACCCGCGGGGTCTTCGCCGATGGTGCCGCTCTCGTGGGCGCCAATGGGGTTGAAATAGCGCAACAGGCTGATTTTCCACTGTTTACCCGGTGCTTTGCACAGATCCCGCAGGATATCCTCTACCATCAGTTTGCTGGCGCCGTAGGGGTTGGTGGCGCCGGTGGGGAAGTCTTCCTGAATAGGAACCGTTGCCGGGTCACCGTAAACGGTGGCGGAGGAACTGAAAATCAGCTGCCGGACGCCCGCCTCTTCCATCACCTCACACAGGGTGAGAGTGCCTGCAACATTGTTCTGGTAATACCGCAAAGGCAGGGAAACGGATTCACCCACCGCCTTGAGACCGGCAAAATGCACCACCGCCTGCACCGGATACGCGCGAAAGACCTCCCCCAGCGCACGGGCATCGGTGATATCCACATGGTGAAACGGCACAGAATGCCCGGTAATAGCCTCTACACGGCGCAGGGCCTCTTCACTGCTGTTACACAGGTTGTCGACCACCACGGGCTCAAAACCCGCCTCAATCAACTCCACACAGGTGTGGCTACCAATGTAGCCCGCGCCCCCGGTTACCAAAATCTTCATAGGTCTCCTCAAACTGCTTTCCCTAGCCTGAATAATTACGCGCAGCCGGCCTGAGCCCACGGCCTCAAAATACCACCCGGCGCTACCGGTGCATTTTACGCCGAATACCCACCTCGCAAAACTGACGCCCTATTCTACCTATCTTGTGCCGATCCACCATTCAAGCTCACAGCGCTGACTATCCTGAAAGTGCGGGACCTGATAGCAGGCCCCCTGTTGCGACAGCTGCATCGTCGCGCAATCAATAGGTAATAAAGATAGCGTTCTCGCGCGTCAGCGCTCTTAAGCATTCGTTGCGAGATGTATTCGCGGTCATCACACGCTGCAGCGCGGTAGGTACTCCACGGCAGGAGACCGTTTACTGACGCGGTACGCTACAGGGAGTCGTAAACCATGTCGATATTCAATCACTACCTGGAACGCTATGAGTCGATTCAGGAGGAAGAACTCACCATCCAGGAGTACCTGGAGCTGTGTAAAAACGACCGCAGCGCCTACGCGTCACCCGCCGAGCGCATGCTGATGGCTATCGGCGAAGCCGAGCTGGTGGACACCTCCCGCGACCCGCGTCTCTCGCGCATCTTTTCCAACAAAGTGATCAAGCGCTACAAGGCGTTCAGTGAATTCTACGGAATGGAGGAAGCCATCGAGCAGATCGTTTCCTTCTTCCGCCACGCGGCCCAGGGCCTGGAAGAGAAAAAACAGATTCTGTATCTGCTGGGCCCGGTGGGCGGCGGCAAGTCCTCTCTGGCAGAACGCCTGAAAGCACTGATGGAACAGATCCCCATCTACGCCATCAAGGGCTCTCCGGTATTCGAGTCACCGCTGGCACTCTTCTCTCCCAGTGAGGACGGACAGATCCTGGAAGAGGACTACGGCATCCCGCGCCGCTACGTGAATACCATCATGTCTCCCTGGGCGGTGAAACGCCTGCATGAATACCAGGGTGATATCAGCAAGTTCAAAGTGGTGAAACTGCGCCCGTCGATTCTCGACCAGACCGCGATTGCAAAAACCGAGCCCGGCGACGAAAACAACCAGGATATTTCCGCCCTGGTGGGCAAGGTGGATATCCGCAAGCTGGAAGACTTCCCGCAGAACGACCCGGATGCCTACAGCTTCTCCGGCAGCCTGTGCCGTGCCAACCAGGGCATGATGGAATTCGTGGAAATGTTCAAGGCGCCGATCAAGGTGCTGCACCCTCTGCTGACCGCCACCCAGGAGGGCAACTACAACAGTACCGAGGGTCTTGGCGCCATCCCGTTCAACGGCGTGATCCTGGCGCACTCCAATGAATCCGAATGGCAGTCTTTCCGGAACAACCGCAACAACGAAGCGTTCCTGGACCGCATCTATATCGTCAAGGTGCCCTACTGCCTGCGAGTGCAGGAAGAGATCAAGATTTACGACAAGCTGCTGGAACACAGCTCCCTGTCGAAAGCCCCCTGTGCGCTGGACACCCTGCGCATGCTGGCACAGTTCTCGGTACTGTCGCGGATCAAGAACCCGGAAAACTCCAGTGTTTTCTCGAAGATGCGGGTATACGACGGAGAGAATCTGAAAGATACAGACCCGAAAGCGAAAACCATTCAGGAATACCGCGACAATGCGGGCGTGGATGAGGGCATGAATGGCCTGTCCACCCGCTTCGCCTTCAAGATTCTGTCCAAGGTATTCAACTTTGACGCCACCGAGGTGGCGGCCAACCCGGTGCACCTGCTGTATGTACTGGAGCAGCAGATCGAGCAGGAGCAGTTCCCACCGGAAATTCAGGAGAATTATCTGGGCTTCATCAAGGAATATCTGGCGCCGCGGTATGTGGACTTTATCGGCAAGGAAATCCAGACCGCTTACCTGGAATCCTATGCGGAATACGGCCAGAACCTGTTCGACCGCTATGTGACGTATGCGGACTTCTGGATTCAGGATCAGGAATACCGCGATCCGGAAACCGGCGAGATTCTCGACCGCGCAGCCCTCAACGAAGAGCTGGAGAAAACCGAGAAGCCGGCGGGTATCTCCAACCCCAAAGACTTCCGCAACGAGATCGTCAATTTTGTACTGCGCGCCCGCGCGGGCAATCAGGGCAAGAACCCGGACTGGCGCTCTTACGAGAAGCTGAAAGCGGTGATCGAGAAGAAAATGTTCTCCAACACCGAGGATCTGCTGCCGGTTATTTCCTTCAATACCAAGGCCTCTGCAGACGACCAGAAAAAACACGCGGACTTTGTCGCGCGCATGGTTGAGCGCGGCTATACCGAGAAACAGGTTCGCCTGCTTTCCGAGTGGTATCTGCGGGTACGCAAGTCTCAGTAACTGCTGACGGGTTTGTGCCTTGAAGCCCTGCGGTGGCGCACCAGCCGCTGCAGGTATTCGAGGCGCGCCGTGAACCCTCCCCTGAAAGCAATATAAGGCAGTACTATGAGTTACATCATCGACCGTCGCCTGAATGGCAAAAAGAAAAGCACCGTCAATCGTCAACGTTTTTTGCGGCGCTACAAATCGCATATCAAAAAAGCCGTCGGCGAAGCCATGAACAGCCGCTCCATTACCGATATGGGTGCCGGGGAAAAGATCAGCATTCCCACCCGCGACCTCAATGAGCCCATATTCTCCAATGGCCGCGGCGGCCACATGGAACAGGTACTGCCGGGCAACAAGGAATTCGTCACCGGTGACCGCATTCCGAAACCCGGACAGGGCCAGGGACAGGGTAGTGGCGGCAGTGGTGCCAGCGATAGCGGCGAGGGCATGGATGAATTTGCCTTCCAGATCTCCCAGGACGAATTTCTCGAGTTTATGTTCGAGGGCCTGGAACTGCCGAATATGGTGAAACGCAAGCTCGCCGGAAACGACTCATTTCAGGTGGTGCGCGCCGGTATCAGTAACGAGGGCACCCCCGGGCGCCTGAACGTGGTGCGCTCCATGCGATCGGCCAACGCACGACGCATTGCGCTGAGTGGTGGTAAGCGGCGCAACCTGAAACTGCTGGAGCAGGAGCTCGAGGCTGAGGAAAACAAAGACACGGCGCTGCGCGATCAACGCAAGGTGGATGAACTCAGGCTGCAGATCCAGGATCTGAAAAGCCGTATCAGCCGCATTCCCTTCCTCGACGATTTCGACCTAAAATACAATCTGCTGGTGAAACAGCCACGCCCCAGTTCCAAAGCGGTCATGTTCTGCCTGATGGATGTGTCCGGTTCCATGAACCAAGCTACCAAGGATATGGCCAAGCGGTTTTTCCTGCTGCTGTACCTGTTCCTGCAACGCAGTTACGAATACACCGAAGTGGTATTTATCCGCCACCACACCAGCGCCAAGGAAGTGGACGAACAGGAGTTTTTCTATTCCCGGGAAACCGGCGGCACCATTGTATCCAGCGCCCTGAAAATGATGCGCGACATCATGCGCGATCGCTATCCCGCCAGTGAGTGGAATATCTACGGCGCCCAGGCGTCCGATGGCGACAACTGGAACGACGATTCCAGTACCTGCCACAAAATCCTGATCGACGACATCATGCCCCACGTACAGTACTACTCCTATGTGGAAATCACCCCCCGTGATCACCAGGCGTTGTGGGATGAATATCAGAGTGTGGCTCAGGTGTTTCCGGAGCACTTCGCCATGGAACAGATTATCGATGTCGGGGACATCTACCCGGTATTCCGCCAGTTATTTACCCAGAAGGTTGCCGCCTGATGCTTGATACAGCACAAACGAACAAGCAGCCCATCTCCACCACCTCCGAGTGGACTTTCGAACTCATTCAGGAGTACGACCGGGAAATCGCGCTGCTGGCCAAGGAATTTGGCCTGGACACCTATCCCAACCAGATTGAAGTCATCAGCTCCGAACAGATGATGGATGCCTACTCATCCGTCGGTATGCCGGTGGGTTACAACCACTGGTCCTTCGGCAAGCAGTTCATCAGTGTGGAAAACAATTACCAGCGCGGGCGCATGGGCCTGGCCTACGAGATTGTGATCAACTCCAATCCGTGCATCGCCTACCTGATGGAAGAAAACACCATGACCATGCAGGCGCTGGTGATTGCCCACGCCAGTTACGGTCACAATTCTTTCTTCAAAGGGAATTACCTGTTCCGCACCTGGACCGATGCCAGCAGTATTATCGATTACCTGCTGTTTGCGAAAAACTATATCGCCCGCTGCGAAGAGCGCTACGGGGTGGACGAAGTGGAATCCCTGCTGGACAGCTGTCATGCACTGATGAATTACGGAGTGGATCGCTACAAGCGCCCCTACCCGATTTCCGCCCACGAGGAAGAGCGCCGTCAGAAAGAGCGCGAGGAGTATCGCCAGCGCCAGCTGAACGATCTGTGGCGCACCATTCCCAAGCTGGGTGCCGGCGAAGAGGAAGCGCCGGTGCAGCGGTTCCCCGATGAACCTCAGGAGAACATTCTCTACTTTATCGAGAAAAACGCACCGCTACTGGAGAACTGGCAGCGGGAGCTGGTGCGCATCGTCAGAAAAATGGCGCAATATTTTTATCCACAGCGCCAGACCCAGGTAATGAACGAGGGCTGGGCCACCTTCTGGCACTATACCCTACTCAACGAACTGCACGCCCGCGGTAAGGTCACCGATGGCTTTATGATGGAGTTTCTTGCCAGCCATACCAGCGTGATCTATCAACCTCCGTACGACAGCCCCTACTATAACGGCATCAACCCCTACGCCCTCGGCTTCAGTATTTTCACCGACCTACGCCGTATCTGTGAGAATCCCACCGACGAAGACCGGGCCTGGTTCCCGGATATTGCCGGCAGCAACTGGAAAGAAACCCTGCAGTTCGCCATGCGCGACTTCAAGGATGAAAGTTTTATCCTGCAATTCCTGTCACCCAAGGTGATGCGGGATATGAAGCTGTTCTGTATTTCCGATGACGATCGGGAGAAGGAAATCGAGGTGGGTGCCATTCACAACGAGGATGGCTATCGGGAACTGCGGGCAAAACTGGCAGGGCAGTACAATCTGGGCAACCGGGAACCCAATATTCAGGTATTTTCCGTGGATACCCGAGGCGATCGCTCCATCACGCTGCACCATACCCAGCACCAGCGCCGCCCACTGGGTAAAGATACGGGTGAAGTGCTGAAGCATCTACATCGTCTTTGGGGGTTTGATGTGCACCTGCACAGCCTCAACGGTGACGAGGTCACCGCGAGTTATCACTGCCCGGAGATCGGAAGAGACCGCTCTGAAGAGGAAGAGTCTATGCTGGTACCCAAGCCGATCTAGGATCGGCTTGTGGAAGTACCCAGGAATTACTGGCGCCCGTCGCTCGCCGGTAATCAGGCGTCCAGCAACAGGTTGACGCGCCCTACCAGCTCCGTGCGATCGCAATTGGCCGCAACCACCGCGTCCGCACCAGCATCCAGCCAGCGCTGCTGATTGGAGTCCCCTTCCGGCGCGATCAGCAGAACGCTCAGAGAAGAAAACTCACTGCGCGAACGCAGCATATCCAGAATCTGGAAACCATTTACCCCATCGAGATTGGCGTCCAGCACCAGCATGGCCGGTTTACCGCAAGCGAGCATGGCGCCCGCACTGAAGGAGTCGCTTGCCAGGTCCACTTCACAACCGGCCTGTTGCAGCTGCTGGCGACCGCCGATCATTTCCGGCGAGTCAGACACCAGCAACACCTTGCGGGTGGCAGTGCCCAGTTCCGCAGGTACCGGCATGGCGTTGTCGCGCAGAAAGCCGACAAAGTCTTCCACACAGATGCGGTGGTCACCCCGCCCCGGAAGCTTGTAGGCCTTCAGCTGACCGCGCTCAATCCAGCGGATAACCGTACGGAAATTTACCCCGCAGTACCGGGCAGCTTCCCCGGTGGTGAGAACATGCACTTCGCTCATCTTATTACTATCCCCCACGAATCGCGCATTTAGTTATTAATTATGCTGAATTAAACCAAATAAACAGGCGTTAATTCTATGCCTATATATATTTAACGAACCAACTGACATATCCCTCAATAAAAGTTTGATAGCCACGGTTGACAGTTATGACAGGTTACATAAAATGGTCACATGTTGTCGTAGGTCATTTAATCCTCGATAACAGGCGCTATCTACCTCGATCCTGTAGCCTTTTGTAACGAAGTAAGAGCTACTCGGTTTATTCGGGAACATACGGCGTATACGAGCTTGTTGGGATTCTCTCTTCACGAATACCCTAAGACCCTAGGCCCCCTTGTATTTTCGGGGCCTTTTTTTTATCTTCCCAGCCCACGAATTTCCTAATATTTACCTGAGCTGGCGCCTGAATTGGCGCGTTTTATCTCAGGTTTAGCGGCATTTATGGCACTTTCCGCCTTTTCCTCCCAATCCCGGCCATTTGCCTCGGTCACCGAAGCAGTTTTGCCCCTTTCTCCGAGATTCCGCCGATGAAGGTGTACCTGGTTGGCGGCGCCGTCCGTGACAAACTCCTGCAACGACCGGTGCACGAACGGGACTGGGTGGTGGTGGGCGCGAGCGAATCCGATATGCGCGCGCGTGGCTTTCGCCCGGTGGGCAAGGACTTCCCGGTATTCCTGCACCCGGACACGGACGAGGAATACGCCCTGGCCCGCACCGAGCGCAAGAGCGGTCGTGGCTACGGCGGCTTTACCGTCCACGCGAGCCCGGATGTCACCCTGGAACAGGATCTGCAACGCCGGGACCTCACCGTCAATGCCATGGCGGAGACCGCAGACGGGACCATTATCGACCCCTACGGTGGGCAAGCAGACCTGAGTGCCCGCACATTACGCCATGTTTCCACCGCGTTCGCCGAAGATCCCCTACGTATTCTGCGAGTTGCCCGCTTTGCCGCTCGCTATGCCCCCCTCGGATTTACCATTGCCGATGAAACCATGACGCTGATGCGGGCCATGGTGGATGCAGGGGAGGTGGAACACCTGGTAGCGGAGCGGGTGTGGAAGGAAGTGAGCCGGGCGCTGACGGAGCCACGGCCGGATATCTTTATCAGTACCCTACGCGACTGCGGCGCTCTGGAAATACTGCTGCCGGAGGTGGATTGCCTGTTCGGAGTACCGCAGCCGGTATTGCACCACCCGGAAATCGATACCGGGGATCATGTACTGCGCGCGCTGCGCCAGGCGCCCGCGGACTTACCCGTGCGCTTCGCGGTGCTGGTGCACGATCTGGGTAAAGGGGTCACCCCCGAGCACGTGCTGCCCAGCCACCGCGGCCATGAAGCCGCAGGCCTGCCGCTGGTGAAAGGGGTATGCAAGCGACTGCGCGTTCCCAATCCGATTACCGCACTTGCTCTCGGGGTATGTGAATACCACCTGCACTGCCACAAGGCGTTTGAACTGCGGCCACAGACCCTGCTCAAATTACTCCGCGCCCTGGACGCCCTGCGCAAACCGGAGCGATTCGAGCAGTTTCTGGAAAGCTGCGAGGCCGACGCCCGTGGCAGACTGGGGCTTGAAGACCGCGATTACCCTCAGGTCGACTACCTACGCGCAGCGCGCCAGGCGGCCGCCGATGTAGACCCCCAGGCCCTGATCGCCGAGGGGTTCGCGGGAGCCGAACTGGGCAAGGCTCTGGACCGCGCACGCCTGCAGGCGCTGGCCCACCTGAAAGGCAGCTACGGCGCCCCTCAGGCTTAACCGCCCATTCACCGTTTACCTGCCCACGGAGTACCCATGGCCACAGCCCTCATCACCGGCGCCGCCGCCCGACTCGGTCGCGCCACTGCCGAAGCGTTGCACCGGGACCATCAGGTCGTTATCCATTACCGGCACTCTGCGCGAGCGGCCCTGGAACTGGTGGACACCCTGAACCAGCGCCGCCCCGGCTCTGCCGCCGCGGTTCAGAGCAACCTCGCCAGTGCCGACGACTGTCAGCAAATGGCCGATGCGGCGCAGGCCTGCTTCGGGGAGGTATCGGTACTGGTCAATAACGCCTCCGCGTTCTACCCCACCCCCATCGGCGGCGCCAGCGAACAGCAGTGGGAAGAGTTGATGGGCAGTAACCTCAAGGCCCCGTTCTTTCTCAGCCAGGCGCTGGCCCCCGCGCTCGCGGAACAGGGTGGTTGCATCGTCAACCTGGCAGATATTCACGCGGATAAACCCATGCCCGGCCACACCATCTACAGTGCGGCCAAGGCCGGGCTGGTCATGATGACCAAAAGCCTGGCACTGGAACTGGCACCCCGGGTTCGCGTCAATGCCGTCGCCCCCGGTGCGATTCTGTGGCCGGAACAGGAGAGTGAAGGCTATAACAAGGAACAGATACTGGCGCGCATCCCCATGCAGCGCAGCGGTGACCCCACAGACATCGCCCGCACCGTGCGCTTTCTGGTTGCCGATGCCCCTTACATCACCGGCCAGGTGATCGCCGTGGATGGCGGTCGCAGCCTGAATATATGATTGATTATCACCACTAGAGCCCGAGGTATTTCAGTGAGCGAAAAACTGTTTATTTCTGCCCAGTCCCTGCTGGACGACGCCTATACGCTGGCTCTGAAAGTGGTGGAAAGCGGCTTTCGACCGGACTATATCGTCGGCGTCTGGCGCGGCGGCGCCCCCATCGGCATTGCAGTGCAGGAGATGTTCGACTTCCTCGGCTTCCATGCCGACCACATCGCCATCCGCACCTCTTCCTACTACGGTGTCAATCAGCGGCAGAAAGATGTGAAAGTGCACGGTCTCACCTATCTCATCAAGCAGGTGGAGTCCCATGAGAAAATGCTCATTGTCGACGACGTTTACGATACGGGACTGAGCATCCAGCAGGCGATCAAGGATATGCAGAAAGCGTGTAAAAAGAACACGCCGGAAATTCGTATTGCCTGCCCCTACTTCAAGCCCAGCCGCAACCAGACGGATATGGAGCCACACTACTACCTGCACGAAACCGACCAGTGGCTGGTATTTCCGCACGAACTGACGGGATTGAGTGAAGAGGAAATTCTTGAAAACAAGCCGGAGCTACGCAAGCACGAGGCACTGCTGCGTAAACTCAAGAACGGCAACTGACCATGCCTGCCTCTTCTCACTGCAGGGCAGGCTCCTATATCAAGCTGTATCAGAGACTATCGCAAGAGCGGAAATATCAACGCCCTTTACGCTTAAGATAATCCCCTGACGCTCCGGTACGCGCTAGAGTGCCCCGACTGTAACGCATCAACCGGAGCCAATCATGCGCCATTCCCTCGACAGCCTACTGCGCCCTTTCGAGCACAAGTCCCTCAAGCTGCGCAACCGCGTTGCCATGGCCCCCATGACCCGCACCGCCTCCCCCGGCTACGTGCCCAATGAACAGGTCGCCGGCTACTATCGCCGCCGCGCCGAGGGTGAAGTGGGGCTGATCATTACCGAAGGTACGTTCGTCGGTCACCCCGCGGCCAACGGCTACGAGAATGTCCCGGCCATCTACGGCGATAAAGCCATGGCGGGCTGGAAAAATGTCGTCGATCAGGTGCATGCAGCGGGCGGCCAGATTATTCCGCAACTGTGGCATGTGGGCTCCGTGCGCAAGGAAGGCACCGGCCCGGACAAATCTTTCCCCACCCATTCACCTTCCGGCCTGTTCAAACCGGGCAAGCCCAACGGACAGGCGATGAGCAAACAGGATATTCAAGACACCGTCAAAGCCTTCGCCGATTCCGCACGCGCGGCCAAACAGGCGGGTTTTGACGGAGTGGAAATTCACGGCGCCCACGGCTATCTGGTGGACCAGTTTTTCTGGGAAGGCACCAACCAGCGCGACGACGAGTACGGCGGTTCACTGGAAAACCGCACCCGTTTCGCGGTGGAAATCATCGAAGCTGTGCGCGATGCGGTGGGTGAGGACTTCGCCATCGTACTGCGCTACTCCCAGTGGAAACAGCAGGATTACGAAGCGCGCCTGGCGCAGACACCGGAGGAGCTGGAGCGTTTCCTGAAGCCGCTGGTCAACGCCGGTGTGGATATCTTCCACGCTTCGACAAGACGTTTCTGGGTGCCGGAATTTGAAGGTTCCGACATGAACCTGGCGGGCTGGACCCGCAGACTTACCGGCAAACCGGTAATCTCCGTAGGTAGCGTCGGCCTCGACGACGACTTCATTGGCGGCAACAACCAGGGCATGGGCGGCACCGCCAACCCCACCGGCCTGGACGAACTGGTACGTCGCATGGACAACGACGAGTTCGACATGATCGCCGTGGGCCGCGCACTGCTGCAGGATCCGAACTGGTTACAGAAAGTGAAGCAAGGTCGCGAGGAAGAGATCGTGCCGTTTACCAAGGAGGCACTGGCCAGCCTGAGCTGAACCGACACGGCCGGGGAAATTTCTTCCCTGGTCGTACCCCTTCATTCAGGTATCGCACCGGCTTCTCCCCTACAAAAAATCCCGCGGAATCTTCCGCTGCCAGTTTTCCGTATACACCCGGCAATCGCCCTCCCAGGCATCCAGCTCCGCATGGATATAAAAATAGGATTTATCCGCGGTCAGTACGGTGCGGGTGGTGGTGCGCACGGACCAGTCGCCGCGGCGGAATATACGCTCGGTGCGGGTCTCCCCGCGCAGGCTGTCAAAATCGTCTCCCTGAAAGCTGTACCAGTTCCAGATACGGTTGGCCACGTCGGTATCGGTTTCCTCGAGGTGCTTCAGACCCTCGTCCTTAATCACCTCGAGCACCGACCGGTCCAGTGCGAGATCCACATGCACCAGCCAGTTGTGTTCCGGCGGTTCAAGAATTGTGACCGGTGTGGGGGGCGCGCCTTCCGCCTCTTCGAACCGCACCGCGCTATCCCGGGGATGAGGCTCCCGCTGGGGTAATAGCAGGCGACTTTTCGCGGGGTACACGGTCAGGCGCACGGGCTCGGGTGGCGGCCATGCCAGGGCCCAATATGAGGTGGAAAGGCTGAGCCGCAGTCGATGACCGACGGGAAAATTCTGGCCGATATTGTTCATCGGTACCCGCACCCGGTATACCCTGCCGGGCTGCAGTTTTTCCGGGGCGCCGTGACCGCGGTGGTGGGTAAGATTGAATAACCCGTAAGTCACCCGCGTCGCCTTACCGTCCGGGGCAACATCGGACAGGCGCGCGGCAACCATCGCCACCGGCCTGTTGCAGGCGAGCTCCAGCTCCACCACCGGTGCGCCGAGAATTTCTACACTCTGTTCCAATGGGGCACTCTGGAATACCAGCGCCCCGCCGTCTTCCTGACGCTGATCGTGGGGCAGATCTGGCGCATAGGTATAAGAGCACCACTTGCCGGCCATCAAGCCAACGGATAACGGCGACTGCACCTGTACCGCCGCATCCGCCGGGCAGGGTTCATCCCCGGGGAACAGAATGCGGTGGCTGTCGAGATCGTAGGGCACCTGACGGATACGCGGTGCCGGCCACACCGTTTCCGCAACCCAGCGCCCCGGGCGAGTTTTGTAAAAGGTCGTGGGCGGTACGCTGTCCTGCATCCAGGCACGCAACATGGGCTCCTCGAGAATGCCGGTGTCACGCCCCTTGAGCCAGTGGTCCCACCAGCGCAATGCCTCCTGAAGAAAGCCGATGGCCGGGCCCGGAACACCCTGGTGAGGGTATTTGTGTCCCCAGGGTCCGATCAACCCCAGGCGAGGTACCTGCAAATGTTCCAGCAGGCGAAATATCGCATTGGTGTAGCCGTCGGCCCAACCCCCCACCAGCATGACCGGACAGCGAATGGCCGCGTAATGCTCGCTGACGGAACCGTGCTTCCAGTATTCGTCGCGGTACTGGTGCTGTAGCCAGGTATCCAGCCACAGACCGCTGCCTTTCAGCCGCTGCATCCACATTTCCCGCCAGCGGTCGCCCACCAGATCCGGGTCCGGGGGACTGCTGTTGGCGGTAAACATGGTAGTGGCTTCGGACAGGTTATCGGTGAGCAGGCAGCCACCCATGTAGTGCATATTGTCCAGGTACAGGTCGTCGGTGGAGCAGGCGGAGATCACCGCCCGCAGCGCCGGTGGTGCCAGGGAGGCTACCTGCAAGCCGTTAAAACCGCCCCAGGAGATCCCCATCATCCCCACGTTGCCGTCGCACCAGGGCTGCTCTGCCAACCAGGCAATCACCGCGGCCCCGTCATCCAGCTCCTGCTGGCGGTACTGATCCACCATCACCCCTTCCGAATCGCCGCTGCCGCGCAGGTCTACCCGCACGCAAGCATAGCCATGGCCGGCAAGATAGGGATGCATTACCGAATCACGCAGCCGGGTCAGGTCCCGTTTGCGATAGGGAATATATTCAAATATTGCGGGTACCGGCTCGTATTCTGCGCTCTCCGGCAACCAGATTCTGGCCGCCAGCCTGCACCCGTCCGCCATGGGAATTTCCACATGCTCGTGGGTCATGACCTTGTATGGAAAACTGTGGACGACCTTCATTCCACAAGGCCCATCAGTAGCGCACACAGTTGAACTGGAAGGGTTCCGGCCGCCCGCCGTCGGCGAAGTGGAACTCGAGGCTGCCGGCCAGTTGGTGATAATGGTCTAGCAGTTGCTGCTGATCCTGTGCGCCGAGCCAGATATTGGCGATTTCGAAACTGTAGCTGTCGGGCATGGACTGCTCCGACAGGCGATGCCCCTCCTCCGCAGCAATGATCACATTGCTGCCGGGAAAATCCCGCTCGACGTGCTCGATCTGCACCTCCGGCGGTGCCTGTTGCAGGACGGTGTCCCGATAACGGCGCAGCATAAATTTGGCAGCCGTGCGGTAGTCTCCCCGATAGCGACGGAAATCGGGCAGGCGACCACAGGCGAGTTCAATGGGCACCAGGTGATTGGAAACGCCATGCACCTTGACGAACTGATCGCAGTGCGACTGTGAAATTCGGGTATTGATTTCCAGTATCCAGAAGCGGTCTTCACGCTCATCCCAGAAGAACTCGATACCAAAGGCCGAATTATCGAATCCCATGTGCTGCAGGATTTTCTCTCCCGCCGCACAGATTTTCTGCTGCGCATACCGGGGCCAGACCGATGGATATTCGTAGCGGGTAAAACTGAGGTTGCGGCTGTCCTTCACCGTGTCCACAATGCCGTGCACGCGGTACTGGCCGTCCAGTAATGCCCCCTCAATACCGCACTGCTTGCCAGTGAGAATTTCCTCAGCGATACACCAGTTGCCATCCACCGGGCCCACCTCTTCCGGTACCTCGATATGTGCCAGGGCCTGATTGAACGGATCTCCACAGCTGTGTACCGCGGCTCGGATCTTTTTCAGAGCCTCGTCAAACGCCGCTTCATTTTCGATACGAAACCCCAGGTACGAGGAGTGCGCCTTGATCGGCTTGAGCCAGAAAGGAAAATCGAGAGATAGCTGTTTCCGCGGATTCTCGGCAAACGGATCTACCGCACAGAAGCCCGGGGTCCACTCGGGCATGACCTTGCGCTGTTCGAGCCGACTCCAGTACTTGTGCTCGCACTTCAGTACCGCCTCCAGTGAGGCGGACCTCAGTCCGAACAGTTCACTGAGATGTGCCAGCAGTACACTGGTGGGAAAATCCCAGTGGCCGATGATGCCGGCAATCGGCTCCGGAAAGGCTGCGAGCTTCTGACGGGCTCTTTCCAGCATGACGTCGTAGTCGAAAGTGGCCGGATTGACCACCTCTTCCAACCAGAATAGTGGATGAAAGCGGTAGTCATGGGCATTCGGTAAATATTTCAGATACGACAGGCGTAGTGGATCCAGCCCGAGGACAAAAAAGTGCTTGGGCATTGACTGCTCCCATTGCCGATACCGCTGCCATTCAGTGCGCAGCGGTTAAATCACAGGTAGGTCGCAGTCTAGTGTGGGGAAGAGGAAATGCGTGGGCGGATTTAAGGAGCCTCTGATCAAGGCCAATTGAACGTCACTGGCCACAACTTCTGGGAGGACTGGTCGTAGGCCTCCCACAATTGCTGATAGGTTTTGCGCTCGAGCGGATGCTCGGTATCCGGCGCCAGCTCGGACAGCGGCAGCAGCACAAAAGCGTTCTTGAGAATTTCACCCCGCGGCAACATGACACCATCCACGTCACCGGTGAGATCGTCACAGGTGAGGATATCGATATCCAGGGTACGCGCGCTGAACTTTGGGCCGCTGCGCACACGGCCGTTGGCATCCTCGATATTGCGCAGCTTTACCGCCAGCTCACCCACAGAGAGGTCGGTTTTGATGGCGGCGACCAGGTTGTAAAAGTTTTCGCCATCAAAGCCTACCGCCTCGCTTTCGTACACCTGTGACATCTTCAGATCGCCAAAGGCTTCCACCAGCGCATCCAGACCTGCGCTCAGGTGCTTTTCACGATCGATATTGCTGCCGAGGCTCAGGTAGACGATCGCCATGATTCAGATCTCCGCACTCTGTTTGCTACCACGCTCAATGATGACACCCACATCGCGGGCGCCGCGTACCGCACCGGGCTTGGACAGGCGCAAACGCAACCAGCTTACCTTGAACTCTTTGCGCACAATGTCCGCGGCCTGTTCGGCCATGGTCTCCACCAGCAGAAATTCACTGCCCTCGATAAACGCGATCAGGCGCTTGGCCACGGCCTTGTAGTTGAGGGTGTGCTCGATATTGTCAGTGCGCGCGGCCTCGCCAATATCGAAAGCCATTTCCAGATCCAGACTCACGGTCTGGCGCACTTCCCGCTCCCAGTCGTAGATGCCGATAATGGTGTCGACCTTGAGATCGCGGATATAAACGATGTCCATCAAGCTTTTCTTCCAGTCCTAATCAAAGTTCCGTCAGTGGCCAGCGGGGGCGCACATCTATATCGAGGCCGGTACGCTGACCGGCCTGCAGCCGCAGGCATCCGGCGTAGGCAATCATGGCCCCATTGTCGGTACAGAATTCCTGACGGGGGTAATACACACTGCAGCCGTCTTCAGCGAGGCGCGCCTCCAAGCGCTGGCGCAGCAGTTTATTGGCGGAGACGCCACCGGCAATCACCAGGGTTTTGCGCCGGGACTGCTTGAGCGCGCGACGACACTTGATCACCAGTGTATCCACCACCGCTTCCTGAAAGGCCGCGGCAATATCCGCGCAGGTATGTTCATCCGGCAGCCCGTCGTCCAGTGCATGCTGTCGCACGGTGGTCAGCGTGTAGGTTTTCAGGCCGGAAAAGCTGAAATCGAGCCCGGGACGATCGGTCATGGGACGCGGAAAGGTAAACCGCAGCGGGTCGCCTTTTTCCGCCAGCGCCGCCAGGCGTGGGCCGCCGGGGTAATCCAGATCCAGCATCTTGGCGGCCTTGTCGAAGGCCTCTCCGGCGGCATCGTCCAGGGATTCTCCCAGCAGCTCGTACTGGCCCAGGCCCTGCACATCCACCAGCTGGGTGTGACCACCGGAGACCAGCAGCGCGACAAAAGGAAATGCCGGCGGGTTCTCTTCCAGCATGGGCGCCAGCAGGTGGCCTTCCATATGATGTACACCGATGGCCGGTACATCCCAGCCGTAGGCAATGGCGCGACCGGCGCAGGCGCCCACCATCAGCGCGCCGATCAGGCCGGGGCCGGCGGTGTAGGCGACACCGTCGATCTCTTCTGGCTGAGTGCTGCTTTGCGCCATCACCTCGCGCACCAGCGGCAGTAGTTTGCGCACATGGTCGCGACTGGCCAGTTCCGGCACCACCCCACCGTAATCGGCGTGCAGTTTCACCTGACTATAAAGAGTGTGACCGAGCAGCCCCTGTTCGCTGTCGTACAGGGCGACGCCGGTTTCATCACAGGAAGTTTCTATGCCGAGTACTCGCACGGTGCCGGATATTTCCTCAAAAATTGCCAATTAACCGGGCCAAGTCGCAAAAACGGACACTTTGCCGATTCGGACCCGCTTGCGGGGGCGCTATCATACTCTCAGACGGACCAGAAATCCGCCGTGGAGCTCAGCGGGCCGGGCCAATCGCGTCTATATTTACCCGCCCGGGGGCCTGGTGGCTGCGACATTTCCAGTAGTCGCATTTGATTGACGGGTTTAGGTCCACAAGGCTTGCGAAGGCCAAATCATCTGTATAGAATTTGCGCCCTCGCTGTGAACCGGCCTCCGGCCTGATCTGCGAGATCAACGTTAGCCGGATAGGCCCCGCCAGTTCCACACGAGCCATGCTCAATGGATTCTGGCCGAGAGAAACAATTTTACAGGTAATCTAATGCCATCAGTACGCATCAAAGACAACGAGCCATTTGACATCGCTCTGCGCCGCTTCAAGCGCTCCTGCGAGAAAGCCGGTGTACTCTCCGAAGTACGTCGCCGTGAGTTTTACGAGAAGCCCACTTCCGTTCGCAAGCGCAAGGCTGCTGCCGCTGTAAAGCGTCACGCCAAAAAACTGCAGCGCGAAAACCGCAAGTTCCAGCGTCTCTACTGAGTTTTGCCGGGCGTAAGCCCGGTCTCTCGCTCACAGCACGCTGACGCGAACGCGGTTCGCGATCTGAAACGGCGCCCGAGGCTACCTCGCGCGCCGTTTTCTGTTTCTGGAACCTTTTTAAAATACGGCCACTTCAGCCAACCCCCGGCAGGCGCTATGCTTAGCCGCCACACCACGAATACTTTCTTCCGCAACCACAACGGACGACGCCCAATGAGCACTCTCAAGGAAACCCTCACTACTGCCACCAAAGACGCCATGAAGAACCGCGACAAAGCGCGCCTGGCGACCCTGCGACTGATCAATGCGGAGATCAAGCGGGTAGAGGTGGACGAGCGTATCGAACTGGACGACGCGCGCATCCTCGCCCTGCTGGACAAAATGACCAAGCAGCGTCGCGACTCCATCGCCCAGTACGAAAAGGCAGGCCGCCCGGAACTGGCGGAAGTGGAGCAGCAGGAGATCGATGTGATTCAGGACTTCCTGCCGGAGCAGCTGTCTGAAGCCGAGATTCAGGAAATCGTCGCCGCCGCCGTCAAAGAGACCGGCGCCAGCAGCATGGCGGACATGGGCAAGGTGATGGCACTGGTAAAACCCCAGGTGCAGGGCCGCGCCGATATGGGTGCGGTCAGCAAACTCGTCAAAGCCTCATTTTAAGAATCGCCGTAAAACTACTGCGCGGGCGCCTGACGGCGGCCGGCAGTGCTCACAATGCTCATGTACTGCGTGTACACTCCGCTTGTTGCGCGCTGGCGGCCACCATCAGCCACCCGCTCGCTACGTTTTAAGACGATTCTTCCAGCAAATAAATTAGTAATGTATGGCAGGCAAGATCCCGCAGTATTTTATCGACGACCTGTTGGCCCGCGCCGACATTGTTCCGGTGGTCGATAGCCGGGTCAAACTGCGCAAGACCGGGAAAAACTATTCCGCCTGCTGCCCGTTTCACGACGAGAAAACCCCCTCCTTCACCGTAAGTCCGGACAAGCAGTTCTATTACTGCTTCGGCTGCGGTGCAAGTGGCAACGCGGTCGGCTTCCTGATGGAGTACGACCGCCTGCCCTTCCCGGAGGCGGTGGAGAAGCTCGCCGCCAGTCTCGGCCTGGAAGTGCCACGGGAAAAGCTCGACGCCGGCCAGATCAAACGCCAGCAGGAGAGCCAGTCCCTCTACCAGCTCACGGAAAAAGCCGCCGAGTTTTACCGGGAAAAGCTCAAAGACCATAAGATCTCTACCCCGGCCATCACCTACCTGAAGAACCGCGGGCTGTCCGGTGCCATCTGCAAGGAGTTTGGCATTGGCCTGGCCCCACCCGGCTGGGACAATCTGCTCAACCAGCTCGGCACCAGCGCGGAGAAAACCGAGCAGCTGGAGCTGGCCGGCCTCGCCATCCGCCGCCAGGACAGTGACGGCAAGACAGAACCCGGCAAGCGCCACCACTACGACCGCTTCCGCAACCGCATCATGTTCCCCATCCGCGACCAGCGCGGGCGCACCATCGCCTTCGGCGGCCGGGTGCTGGGGGACGACAAACCCAAATACCTCAACTCCCCGGAAACCCCGATTTTCCACAAGGGCCGGGAGCTCTACGGCCTGTGGGAAGCCCGTCAGGCCAACCGCGAACTGAAACGGCTGATCGTGGTGGAAGGCTATATGGACGTGGTGGCCCTGGCCCAGTTCGATATCCGCTGCGCCGTCGCCACACTCGGTACCGCCTGCGGCGAAGACCATATCCAGCTGGCCTTCCGCCACACCCAGGAACTGGTGTTCTGTTTCGATGGCGACCGCGCCGGGCGCACTGCCGCCCGCCGCGCGTTAGAAGCTGCACTTCCGCATATGCAGGACGGCCGCAGCCTGCGCTTCCTGTTACTGCCGGAAGGGGAAGACCCGGACACCCTGGTGCGCCAGATCGGTGGCGAGCGCTTCGACACCCTGATCGACGAACAGGGGCGCCCACTGGAAGACTTCCTGTTCGACCTGCTGGGGGAAGGCATCAATATCCAGACCATGGACGGCCGCGCGCGCCTGTCGAAAGCCGCCGCGCCGCTGCTCGACCTCTTACCCAAAGGCGTCTACCGCCAGCTGATGTTCCAGCAACTGGCCCGCCGTACCGGCCTCGAACAGGACATGCTGGAAGAGATCATCGCCGCGGAAAAAGCCCGCAGCGCCGAACTCGCCCGCCAGGCCCAACCGGCGCCAAAACCGGCGCAGAAGCCGGCCCCCAAAACCGCCGCGATGGCGCAGCCCGGGGAACCCACCCCACCCCCTTTCGGCGAAGAAATGCCCCCCGCGGAAGCCTACGACGGCCCCCCGCTCGACGATGACTACAACCCACCGCCACCGGACTACCCGGACGAAAGCGGCCCGGGCAACACGCCGCGCCGGCGCAGCGGGCAGTACCGTCTACCCGCCGAGCGCATGCTGATCGCCCTGTTGCTGCACCACCCCCAGCTGGCGGAGCTGATTGACGATAGCAGCCGTTTCCGCGACAGCAACGACGCCGATTTGCAGCTTTTCGGCGAAATTCTTCAGGTTTTACACAAAAATCCGGCGCTCAATAGCAACCAGCTGTTCGGCCGCCTGATGAATCTGGAAAGCAAGGAAGCCCGCGAACTGCTGCCCCGCCTAGCCATGAGCCACCCGATCGTCGGCGGCCAGGGCCAGGTGCTGGAATACGACCCGCACACCGAGTTCAGCGACTGCCTGCGCACCCTGGAGCTCGCCGCGGAGCGCCAGCGCAAGCGGGAACTGCTCGACCAGCTCAAGACCAACGGCAACCAGCTGAGCACCGAGCAACTGGCGCTGCTGGCACAATTTCGCCGGAAGAAAGACTGAATCTGGATGCAAAGGTGCTGATGTTGGGTGCTTCCGTGCAAGACCTTCGAAAACAGGGATGTTTTCGCAGAGCCCCCAGGGACGGGTACACGGCGTGTCTTGCACGGAAACACCCAACATCCGCACCGCCACAAATGTCATGCGAGCCCCTTGAAATTCCGGGCGCCATCACCATATAGACTGACCCGCCGCCCAAAGCGGCTGGAAGCCAAAGACAAGCGCGCCCGGACACCCTGAACCACACCCTCTGCCTTGACAGTCACAGTGGTTATTGCTATCGCAAATACGCTATAATCCCGCGTCTTTGTCCAAAGAAAAGCCCAGACAAAAGTCCCGACTATCAATCCCCAGAATTCAGGGTTGTGCATGACCGACAAAACCCAGCAGCAAAAAACCACCTCCCGCATTCGCGAACTGATTGCCCGCGGTAAAGAGCAGGGCTACCTCACCTATGCGGAAGTGAATGACCACCTGCCGGAGGACATCTCCGATCCCGATCAGGTGGAAGACATCATCGGCATGATCAACGACATGGGCATCAAGGTGTTTGAACAAGCACCGGATGCCGAAGAACTGTTGATGGCCGAAGGCGACAGCTCCGCCGACGAGATCGCCGCCGCCGAAGCCGCCGCCGCACTGGCCGCCGTAGAATCCGATGTGGGCCGCACTACCGACCCGGTGCGCATGTACATGCGCGAAATGGGCACCGTAGAGCTGCTTACCCGCGAAGGCGAAATCGCCATCGCCAAGCGCATCGAAGAAGGCCTGCGCGAACTGATGGCCGCCCTCGCTTACTGGCCGGGCGCCGTGCAGCAGATTATCGACGAATACGCGCTGATCGAGAAAGAAGAACGCCGCATCCCCGACGTCATCGCCGGCTGGCTCGACCCCGCCGACGAAGTGCCCCCGGGCGCCCAGGCCGGCCAGGCCGCAGAAGCCAAAAAGGCCGAAGAGAAGGACAGCGACAACGATTCCGACAGCGATGATGACGACGATGACGACACTTCCGAGGAAGAGGAAAACGTCGGCGGCATCGATCCGGAAGAGCTGGCAGAGCGCATGAACGCACTGATCGCCGCTCAGAAGAAAGCCGATGCCGCGATCAAAAAGCACGGCCGCGACTCCAAAGAGGCCGGCGAGGCCATGGAAGCGGTAGGTGAAGTATTCCGCTTCTTCAAGCTGGCGCCGCGCCAGTTCGACCCGCTGTACAACGCTGTGCGCAGCATTCTCGACGACGTGCGTGCGCAAGAACGCCTGATCATGAACCTGTGCATCAAGCGTGCCCGCATGCCGCGCAAGACGTTCATCAAGGAATTCCCCGGCAACGAAACCAATCTTGACTGGATCCCCGCGATCATCAAGAAAAAGCGCGATTACTCCGACGCCCTGCGCCAGGTTGTCGACGAGATCCAGCGCGCCCAGCGCAAACTGCAGCAGGCCCAGGACAAAGCCCAGCTGGACGTCGGTCAGATCAAAGAGATCAACCGCCGCATGTCCATCGGCGAAGCCCGCTCCCGTCGCGCCAAGAAAGAAATGGTCGAGGCCAACCTGCGTCTGGTTATTTCTATCGCCAAGAAATACACCAACCGCGGCCTGCAGTTCCTGGACCTGATCCAGGAAGGCAACATCGGCCTGATGAAAGCGGTGGACAAGTTCGAATACCGTCGCGGTTACAAGTTCTCCACCTACGCCACCTGGTGGATTCGCCAGGCGATCACCCGCTCCATTGCCGACCAGGCGCGCACCATTCGTATTCCGGTGCACATGATTGAGACCATCAACAAGCTCAATCGGATCAGCCGCCAGATGCTGCAGGAGATGGGCCGCGAGCCGACCCCGGAAGAGCTGGGCGAGCGCATGGAGATGCCAGAAGACAAGGTGCGGAAAGTCCTGAAGATCGCCAAAGAGCCGATCTCCATGGAAACGCCGATCGGTGACGATGAAGATTCCCATCTGGGGGATTTCATCGAAGACCAGAACCAGTCTTCTCCGATCGACACCGCGACGTCCACCGGCCTGCACGACGCTACCCGCTCAGTGTTGTCCGGATTGACCGCACGGGAAGCCAAGGTACTGCGCATGCGCTTCGGTATCGACATGAACACCGACCACACCCTCGAGGAAGTGGGCAAACAGTTCGACGTTACCCGTGAGCGCATCCGTCAGATCGAAGCCAAGGCGTTGCGCAAACTGCGCCACCCTTCACGCTCCGAGCATCTGCGCAGCTTCCTGGACGAGTAAGTTTTCTTGCTCGGTCTATACTCAAAAAAGCCCGGCTCGCCGGGCTTTTTTGTGCGTGTCGGAATTATTGCAAACCGATGAAGCCCGGCAATTCCCATTGACCACACATAAACCGACGGAGATTTTCGCAGAGCAATGGAAGAGCAGTTTGTGAATAAGCCCGGAAAAACCGGCATTTCCCGCCTGATCGATGCCACCGAGTACTCCCGCCAGGGGCTGATCGCCACCTGGCGCAACGAGGCCGCCTTCCGCCAGGAAGTCTCCCTCGCCATTTTCCTGATCCCCGCCGCACTGTGGCTGGGAGAAACCGGTGTTGAACGCGCGCTGCTCATCGGCGTCACCCTGCTGGTGATGATCGTCGAGCTGCTGAACAGTGCGGTAGAGGCCGTGGTGGATCGGGTCGGCCCGGAGAAGCACCCACTGTCCAAAATCGCCAAAGACACCGGCTCCGCCGCAGTGTCGATTTCCCTACTGCTGTGGGTAAGTACCTGGGCCTGTATTCTGGTACCGCGCTGGCTCACCTGAACCACAGCCGCCCCGGAAAACGCCTGTGACCAACGTGCGGGTTGCAGGCGGATGACCGCGCAGGTTTGCCCGACAATATTCGTGACCAATAGCCGCAGTCCACGGCAGACAACCTTCCCCCGATCTAAACTTTTGGTACCGATGTACCACCGGGTACCTCCCCAATAGAGCGCAACGGATCTGCGCTCAGCAATAAGATTCAGGGAAGGAAGCATGTCGATTCTCCGGCTGGGTCGCGGCGTTTTCGCCGCCGCCAAACCCTCACTGTTGGCCCCTATCGCCTTTACCGGCGCGCTCATGTCGCCACCGCTCCACGGCCAGATATTGCTCGGTGGCGGCGATGACGAGTACACACTGACGAATCAACACAGTGCCAGCCGCCAGGGAGGCACCTTGATCGACGGAGGCGCGGGATTCGACACCCTGAGACTCCGCGCCGTCACTCTCGACAACCCATCTCGCCTGCAGCATTGGGAAAACCTGTATCTCGAGCAAGGCACACAATTGACACTGGATACCTCCCTGGTGCTCGGCGACAGTGGCGGGCATCCGGGCCACCTGCAGGTGGACTCCAGCAGTGCACTATTACTCCCCTATTTCAGCGCCGCGCTTACCCCCTACAACGGACAGAACGTAACCCTCACTAATCATGGAGTGATCGATATGCGCGGTAACACCGCCAACCGTCTGTCGATCCATGGGGACTACCGAGGTCACGGCACCATTCACATGGATTTGGTGGCGGAAGGCGACGCCAGCCTTGCCGACCGAGTGATCCTCCACGGTGGCCACGCCAGCGGACACACCCGACTGCTGTTCAACCGTCTCGCCGGCCACGGCGCAGATACCGAGAAAGGCATTCTCGTGGTGGAAGCCCGGGACGGCGCCAGCACCAGCCACAGTGCGTTTTACATGGACGGCTCGGTATCCGCCGGCCCCTACGAATATTTCCTGTTCCGTGGCGCCATCAGCCCGCAAGACGCCGACAACTGGTATCTGCGCTCCACCCTCTTGCCCGGCGATGCCGTCGCTACGCCGCAACCCGCGCAAAGGCCATACAGTACTCTGAGCAGCGCCGGCAGCACCGGAATCGTCATGGGGAGCGTGGCCTCTCAGTCCCCAAGCAGCATCAATACCCGCGCAGCCCTGTCCGGCAATACCCCGGTGCCCATCTACCGCCCGGAAATCCCCCTCTACGCCCAGGCGAAATCCCTCGCCCGCCTGACCTCCCTGCAGGAAGTCGGCAGCTACCACAAACGGCGCGGTGAGCAGCGCAGCTGGTTTGACGGGGTGAACGACGACTGGATCCGCGTCCATCATATGCGCGCAGACTACGGCTGGAGCGGCGACGTCGACAACCGCTTCGACGGCGACATCACCGGTGTCCAGTTGGGTACCAACCTGTGGGCCGCCCCCACCTGCACCGGTGGCGCGCGAGAAATGGGCCTGTTTGTAGGGTCAACACGGGCGAGCGGTGATGTCACCGGTTTCGCTCGCGGCTTCACCGATTACAGCGCCGGCCACAACCAGCTCACCAGCCACCACATCGGCTACTACTTCAACGACTACCGCCCGGACATGGGCTACTTCGATTTCACCGCCAAGCTTGCTTACCTGAAGCTAGAGAGTGAATCCTCACGGGGTATCGGCGACACCATTGTTGGCCCCCAAATCACCCTGTCGCTCGAAAAGGGGTTTACCTGGCAAGCCACGCAAGCCTTCAACCTGGAGCCGCAGCTACAGGCCGTGGTGAACTACAGTAACCTGAGCGCGTATCAGGATGGCATTTCCAAGGTGGAGCCGGATATGACTCCGGAAGTGAACTTCCGCGCCGGTATCCGCGGTTACAATGTGGACGGTCGCTGGCTGGACGGCAATCTGCGCTTTTATCTGTTCGGCAACCTCTGGCACACCCTCGGCGGCAATGACGAACTGCTGTTTGACCTGGATATCCGAACCAACCTGGATCGCCAGGCCACCTGGGGAGAGTTTGGCGGGGGTATCGTGCTACTGGAAAGCCAGTATGGCAGCGCCTTCATGAACATTGGCTACCAGCACTCCCTGGACGACCTAGACTGGTCCGGCGCCAATGCCAACCTGGGCTTCAACTGGGCCTGGTAAGGCAGGCGGCACACCACCGCAGGTGCGACAGAGCGTTGATTTCACGGGAAAAATCGAGTACTTTGCCATCCCGCTCGCAGAACCCTGCAAGCGTCTGTGGGGGCCTTTAGCTCAGTTGGTTAGAGCATCCGACTCATAATCGGCAGGTCCTGGGTTCAAGTCCCGGAAGGCCCACCAATCTCCTCTGAAGTACAAGCAAACGTCTTTAAGAGCTTATCCTATCAATGGACGCCAAGCTTTCTCCGATACTCAAGACGATCGTTAGCAATAACCAACAAAACTTAGAGCTTACGAAACTCCGCGACTGGCTTCTCCCAATGCTAATGAACGGCCAGGTAACCGTCACGTCAACCACCCAACCCCAAACAGCGGAGGCCTAGGATGGCCAAAGACCTCACCGAGTCGTCCCACGACCGCCAGAATATCCTCAACAACCGCTATGCCCTGCAACAGGCCGAGCGGCACCTGGACCTGGGGGGCAATACGTTTGACGGGGAGACAGTGTTTACCAAGGCGCAGGTGATGGCGCTGTACGAGGTCAGTGACAGTACGATTGAGAAGTACCTGGTCAGTCATGCCGATGAGCTCAAGGCCAATGGCTACCGGGTCTTGAAAGGCAAAAAACTGAAGGATTTCAAAGACTTAGATGATGGTACCGTAATGAATTACGGTACCAAAGTGAGCGCCCTGGGCGTGTTCAATTTTCGTGCAGTATTGAACCTGGGTATGCTTCTGACCGAGAGCGAACCCGCGCGACTGCTGCGTTCCCGCCTGCTGGATATCGTGCTGGATGTCATGGCCGAGCGCGCGGGCGGGCATACCAAGTTCATCAACCAGCGGGATGAGAACTACCTGGTCAGCGCACTACAGGAAGAAAACTACCGGCGCCAGTTCACCGATGCCTTGGACAACTATGTGGAGGGCAACCACTGGAAGTATGCCCGCTTTACCAACCTGATCTACCAAAGCATCTTCCATGAAAATGCCGCCGAATATAAAAAGGTATTGAAGTTGGCCACCAAGGCCAACCTTCGCGAAACACTATATTCCGAAGTACTGAACCTGATTGCCAGTTATGAATCCGGCATTGCCCACGAACTGGAGAAAGCCAGCCAGGCACAAGGCCGCAAGCTCACTCAGAAAGAAGCCGAAACCCTGTTTGCCGGCTTTGAGCAACATCCCCTTTTCAAGCCATTGATCCTGGATGCACGAACAAAAATGGCCAGCAGGGACTTGTGTTTTCGCGATGCCCTGCACGAGAAGCTGGAGACCTATATCCAATCCGTGCCCGAGGCCGATTTCGAGCGTTTCCTCGGCGAGAAGAGCCGCTCACTGGAAGAGCAATTGAGTGACCCTGAAACACTGGCTGTGCTTAAACGCCTGAAAGATCGCTAGAGGAGGGCTACATCTATGAGTGAAGGCATAGATTCAGGTGTTACCGTACGGTTTTCTATTTCGACGTGGCTCATGCTATTCGCGTTCACGATTGGATCATCAAGCACTCGGGCGGGCTGGCGGGCACCAAAGACATAGGCCAGCTAGAAAGCCCTCCACAACATATCCAGAATGATTGGTACTACCCGGAAGTAGAAGACAAGCTTACGCATCTGGTGTTTTCCATAAACAAAAACCATGCATTTAACGATGGTAACAAGCGTTCATCACTAGCGTTAGGAGCCTACTTTCTCGAGCTGAATGGCTTCGACTATGTGGTACAGCGCTTCGTCAAAGAAATGGAAAACATCGCAGTATGGGTAGCCGATAACGTAATTAACAAGGACCTTCTACACCAGATTATCAGCTCCCTACTCTACGAAGACGACTTCTCAGACGCAATAAAACTCGCCATTTTAGAAGCCGTGGAGGCAGCTAAAAAATAGCCTCCCGAAAAAACAACGAGCAACTTCCAAGTCCGGAATATCGGAAACACTCGTCATGGTAAATCACAGAATCTTCTCCATGCCCTTCGCCAAGGTCTACCCCATGTACGTCCAGAAAGCGGAACGCAAAGGGCGCACAAGAGCAGAGGTGGATGAGATTATCCGCTGGCTTACCGGTTACGACGCAGCGGGGCTGGCACAACAGATTGCGCAGGAGAATGATTTCAGAACCTTTTTTGCCGAGGCTCCCCAGATGCACCCGAACAGCGCCCTGATAAAAGGCGTGGTGTGCGGGGTTCGGGTAGAGGAGGTGGAGGATCCACTGATGCGGAAAATCCGCTACCTGGACAAGCTGGTGGATGAGCTTGCCAAGGGCAAGGCGATGGACAAGATCCTGCGCGGCTAGGCCGGTAGCCGCGTTGTATGCAACGGCTACCGGAAAAACCTAGTCCTTCAGGTCCACGGTAACCTTTTCAATCTTACCTGTGAATGAAAATGGTAATTCGTAGGTAAAGTCAATGGCGGAGCCGTTATCGGTCCCCACATCTACCCCTTCACCCAGGGAAAATTGTAGCGGTACGGTTTTGGGCAGTTTGCCTTCTCCGACCTTTTTCCCGTTGACCGAGAGGGTGACGTTCGCCGGTTTGCCGCGCTCGCCTTCCTTGCCCAGGTACTCAAGATCCATCACCAGCTCCACACGCCCCTTGGGCAGCACATCACTGGATACGGTGTAGCGATCAATGGCCAGCATGTTGTAGACGAAATGCGCTTTACCTTCCCGCATGTAGATACCGTAACCGCCGGTAAGGCCGCCGTGGGTGAAGATCATGCCTTCGGCGCCGATTTCGGGGATATCGAGGTTCATGGTCACGGAGAAGGATTTGTTCAGCACCGGCGGTGAGGCGCCATCCGGCAGCGCCACCTGCCCTTCATAGTACACATACTGATCCCGCTTGCCGGCAAGACTGGGGCGCCCCTGGAGTTCTGCGTTCAGGCGCACGGTAGCGCGCCAATCCAGAGGCAGAACACTGTATTTTTCCGCCTCCTCCCAGAACATGGCTTCCAGCTCTTTCAGCTTTTCCGGATGCTTCTGGGCAAGGTCTTCAGACTGGGAGAAATCTTCCTCGATGTTATAGAGCTCCCACTTGGCGGTGAGCGGGTCGAACTCGCCCCGGGTGGGCTCCCAGGGCACAAAGCTGCGGCTCGATGCCATCCAGCCATCGTGGTACATGCCGCGATTGACCAGCACTTCAAAATACTGGGTTTTGTGGGTTTCTGGTGCGTTCTTGTCGGTAAACGTCTGCAGAAAACTGAAACCTTCCAGGGGTTTCTGGGCGACTCCGTTCAGTTCTTTTGGCGGGGTGACACCGGTGGCTTCATAGAGTGTCGGCACTATGTCGATCACGTGCAGGAACTGGCTGCGCAAGCCGCCCTGGTCTTTGATTTTTTGCGGCCAGGAAATGATCATCGGATTGCGCGTGCCACCAAAGTGACTGGCCACCTGCTTGGTCCACTGGAAAGGCGTGGACATGGCGTGTGCCCAGGCGCTGGGAAAGTGATTGAACCACTTGGGGCCACCCAGTTCGTCGATGTGTTTTATATTGTCCTGCCATTTTTCCGGGAAGCCGTTAAAAAACAGGTTTTCATTCAGACTGCCCTCCAGGCCACCCTCGGCGCTGGCGCCGTTGTCACCAACGATATAGATGAAAATTGTGTTGTCGGCGTTGGGGGTATTCTTCACCGCATCAATGACCCGGCCCATATGATGATCCACATGGGCGGCGTAGCCGGCAAACACTTCCATCATGCGCGCGTACAGACGCTTCTGGTCGGCATTCAGGCTGTCCCAGGCAGGTAGCCCCTCGCTTCGCTGTGTCAGTTTGGTCCCTTTCGGCACTACCCCCAGCTTCAGCTGGCGCTCAAGCGTGGCTTCGCGATAGGCATCCCAGCCTTGATCAAACTGCCCCTTAAACTTATTGATCCACGCTTCAGGGGCGTGATGCGGTGAGTGGTTGGCACCGGGAGCCACATACAGAAAGAAGGGCTTGTCCGGGGAGATACTGGTACTGCGACGCACCCAGTCGATGGCGCGGTCTGCCAGGTCTTCCGTCAGGTGATAGTCCGGGTCGTTGCTGCGAGGCACCAGATTGCGATTTTCGAACAGCAACGGGTCCCAATGATTCATATCGCCGGCATTGAAGCCATAGAAGTAGTCAAAACCCAATCCATTTGCCCAGCGGTCGAAGGGGCCCACAGCACTGGTTTCCCACGCCGGCGTATTGTGGTTCTTACCCACCCACGCGGTCATGTACCCGTTCTGGCGCAACACCTCGGCAATACTGCCGGCACTTCGGGGAATGATACTGGTATAGCCGTCATAGCCCGTTGCGGCTTCGGTGATGACACCGGTGGCTGCGGAGTGATGATTGCGGCCAGTGAGCAGAGCCGCTCGTGTCGGGCTGCACAGGGCGGTGGTGTGAAAACGGTTGTACTTCAGACCTTCTGCCGCGAGCTTGTCGAGCGTTGGAGAGGGGATGCCGCCGCCAAAGGTTGCATACTGACCGAAACCCGTGTCGTCGAGCATGATCAGCACGATATTGGGCGCACCTTTCGGTGCCTGCGCCGGTTGCGGGAACTCCGGCGGGTCCGACTCCTTATAAGTCTTGCCAACCTTGCCTTTGAAATGGAAATCCGGGCGCGGCAGCACTTCCGGTGTATCCGCCCACGCAATGGGCATTATCAGAGCCAGGGTACTGAGTAGAATGACCGCCACCCGATGCAATCGAGGCATGAATGCTCCCTTGAAGATCTGCTTTACCACCATGTAGAACATAGGTATAGCAATGATCCACTGGGCCCCTATCTGGCGCGGCGTGAACGACAACGCTCGCGCGCGTTTTCGGCGGATAGGGTGGCGGTGAACACGGCGACAGCCGCACTGGCGAAAGCCGGCGAAATAAAAAAAATCCTGCGCCGTCAGGCCGGCACAGGATTGTCGGGTTACCGCTTCAGCAAGTGGTTTACAGGGGGCGTGCAACCAGCGCCAGTTCGGCATCCTGCTGCAGTACCGCCCACCACTGGTTTGGCGCCGCCGGGTCGATGCCCACCAGGGGCTGCTCTTCACAACCCGCGACACGCTCCGGTGCGCTGTCAAGGAAGCTGTCCTGCCAGGAAGCCTCCACCACACACATGGGCTCGGCCAGGGGCAACCATTCGGTGCCAGCGCGCATGGACAGGATCAGACTTTCATCCGCGCTCTCCGGACCGGTAAAGTCCAGTACATAACGGTCGGAGACTGCGGTACTCAAGTCCCACGACTGGCTGGCAGTTTCCGGCAGGGTGACCGGCGGCTTCTCGCCGCCATCCGGGCGGCTCATGGGCAGTCCGCTGTCTGCCTGAATATCTTTCAATACGCCGTAGTCGTCCTGATAAACTCCGGTCTGATTCTGTGTGCCACTGACGATCAGGATGTCCGATGCGGTTTCATCCGTGGCGGCAAGCCAGCTCAGGGTGACATGCTCCTTCAGGTCAATGGTGGTTTCCGGAATGATCAGCTCGTCATTGTCGTAGTCCGGCGCGGCGCGCAACGGGCTGTTCAGGTTTGGCGTCCAGTTTTCGTGATACTGGTACAGCCACTGATACGCCAAGCGCATCAGGTCGTTGAGTGATTCCGCGCGCGACAGACCCGGGGTAAAGCCCATATCACGGGTGCGGGTGTCGGTGCGATTGAAGGTCTGGTTGCGACCGCCCATCAATTTCGCATAGCCACCCTGTGGTGCCAGACATTCGTTGGTGCGGTACTCCGGCTGCAACACCAGCGCGGAGCGGGTGCCTTCGGGAATCGCATCCGGATAGATCACTGTTTCGCAGCGATTGGTGGTGCGGGAGAAATGGTCTCCCAGTTTCCAGTCTGCGTCGAAGGCATAGGACGCATCATTACTTTTGGCCGTGTGTGGGGCAAAGTAGGATACGTAATCCACCCGCGGGCCCTCAAAAGTGAGGATGGACGAGTTTACATCGTAGGCTTCCGAGCCGCTGGAATAGGTGGCGTTTTTCTGGGACACGATCATCTGCACCAGATCGCGCTCGCCGTAGCGGAACTCATAACCTTTATAGGATGCATTACCCGCGATAATCTGGGTGTAAACATCCATGCGGTAGTTGCCACCGGCGGGGGTAGAACTGGAAGGCAGGGTATTGAGTGCGGTCTTGGCGGAAATGATGGAGCGCTGGTACTGGTGCTCGTGGCCCTGCACATAAATCACATCGTGGTCGGCAAAGAACTCGCGGATTTGCGGCTGCACCTGGTAAACCCAATTGTCGTCCTTGGTACCTTCAACGATCTGCTCGCGGGTCTGCCCGTACTTGGCGCCGATCAGTCCATCGTGGCTTGCCACCACAATGTGGTCCACGTTTTCCTGGTGTTCATAGACCACCTGTTTGATCCATTCAAACGCAATCGGCAGGTTGTAGTAGGCAAGGCCGACCACCAGAACATTCTCACGCACCACATAGTAATTGACCCATTCATAGCCGGGCATATGCACGGCATCCGCGGGGATAAAATCGCGCATATTGTCGATCCACTCGACGGTATAGGCATAGCTGGTCTCGTGATTGCCCATTACCGGCAGGAACTCGATACCCTGCTCCGCATAGCCATCGGCAATAGAGCGCCATTCGGCAAACTCGATTTCAGAACCGTGATCGGTAAGGTCGCCGAGCGCAATAACCAGATCCACACCCAGGGCTTCCTGGTGCTTGAGAACCTCTGCCATCGGGTGCAGCGATACATGGGCCTGCCCTTCGCTGTCAGTACCCCCCTGGGTGTCCGGCAGCAGGCCGATGCGGAACATTGCAGCTGTAGGTGTTTCTTCCTCGGCCGACTCTTCCTCATCGGTTTCCGGCTCTGCTTCCGGCTGCTCGTTGACTTCTTCCGGAATGATCGGTGTCTGTGTCTCCCCGCTGTCGGAATCACAGCCAGAGAGCAGATTGGCAAAGGCGACTACCAGCACAAGTGCCGGCAGGGTAAATTTGGACGTAAGCAAGTGAGCCCCCACTTATAGTTCGATTTATTGGCGTTACAGAAAGTGCAGACTTTCTGCTGGATCACGCCTATTCAATCGAGATAGAGTGAAGGTTTGGCTTCTGTTCGATGAATTTTTTACATAACGAATTGGACAAAACAGTACAGTTTGCCCGGAAAAACTGTGCTACCCCTTTACCGAGGGTGAACCGACGGCCCGTGTGCGCATCTGCAGGGCAACAAGCGCGACGAGGGTGATGGCCAATGGGGGAAAGGCGGTCCAGAGTACCGCGCTCCAGCCAAAGGCGCTCAGTATCCCCCCGGAAGCGAATGAACCGAGGGCCATCAATCCGAACACGATAAAATCGTTCACCGACTGCACCCGTGTTTTCTCGTCATCGGTGTGACATTGCAACACCAGCGCGGACGCCCCCAGAAAACCGAAGTTCCAGCCAAGCCCCAGCAGGATCAGTGTCCACCAGAAGTGGGATACGTCCATTCCACCCAGCCCGACAGCGGCTGAAATGCCGATGAGCAGCAGACCGACCACCATGACCTGCTCGGCACCAAAGCGCGCAATCACTTTTCCGGTGAAGAAGCTGGGGGCGAACATCGCGATCACATGCCATTGCAGCCCAAGATTGGACGACTCGGTGGAGTGTCCGTGCATATGCATGGCCAGGGGGGCTGCGGTCATCAGGAAGTTCATCAGAGTGTAGGAAATAGCACCACAGGCAATGGCCGCGATAAATCTCGGCTGTCTGAGGATATTCCCCATCGGGCGCCCACCACGGCCACTGGGGTGAACGGGCCGCGGCAGTCTGACGCCGAGAAGAATAAGCGCACACAGCGCCGCGACCGCGGCCTGAGCGTAAAAAGTGACCACGAACATCGGCTCCGGCAGCAGATCCATGGTCCAGTTGACCAGTTGCGGCCCCACCACACCGGCCGCGACCCCACCCGCCATCACCAGCGAAAGCGCCTGGGCTTTTCGCGCCGGCTCTACACCATCGGCAGCGGCAAAGCGGAACGAAAGCACTACCGCGGCATAGGCGCCCCCCAGCAATGTAGACAGACAGTACAACCAGAATCCGGTCACGCCGCCAACCATCACCGCCCCCACAGCCACCAGCCCCGCCAGCACTCCCGCACCGGAGCCGGAAAGAAAGGCGGTGCGGCGTCCGTAACGCCCGGCAATTGCGCCGGTGGGCAGCGTACACAGCGTCATGCCGACGACGAAGAGTGTCAGCGGCAAAGTAGCGAGCACGGGCAGTGGCGCCAGGGTATAACCGACAATACCCCCCACGGCATAAGGCACTACCGAGTTGGCCCCGGCAAGCGCCTGGGCAATCGCCAGCCGCCAGATATTGTTGCGTTGAACCCGCGGGCTCGCGAGCGGTGATGAAGTGGGTGATGGTGGACTGGCGGCTTGCATTCTGGCGTACTCGATCGAGGAAGTGCCGCTACAGGACGGGCGGCGCCCTACAGATTAACGAAAGCGCTCTCGTAAAACACTATCCAATTGCTCGGAAGGTATCGTCAGCTCAACCTCACCCATGGAATAGGGCCCGAGCGTATAAACCCCATAGAGCAAAACTAGGCCGTCGTCGGTGAGGCGAAAATCTTCGGTGCGGGAAAATGGCCAGTTCTCACGGAAATCTTTCTCCACCTGCTGGTCCTCCAGCCACTGGCCGTGGGCCGCTTGCACCAATTTCCAGAACGCATCCTCCTGCCCGGGCGCAATGACGTCATTTAACGCCAGCAGGCTTTCGTTTGCGAGATCCCAGTTCAGCCAGCGACTGACGGGCATACCGTGGGCACCGCCGGTATAGAGATAGCTGTCGATCTCAACCGTGAGTACATCGCCGCGGCGGGCGAGCTGCTTTGCCTCTCCGGTCAGCTGCCACTGGGCCGCGGAAGAAACCGTGACCGCGGCTGCATCATCGAGAAACTTTTGCGCCACTTTTTCCAGTGAGTCCAAGGGGGCATCCGGAGATTCACCGGTGCCCTGCAACTGCGTCAGCATCTGCTGGTAGATCGCATCGTTCAGCGCCGCCTGGTCGGAAAATACTTCACGC
Source organism: Microbulbifer elongatus (assembly GCF_021165935.1). Lineage (NCBI taxonomy): Bacteria > Pseudomonadati > Pseudomonadota > Gammaproteobacteria > Cellvibrionales > Microbulbiferaceae > Microbulbifer > Microbulbifer elongatus. The sequence goes on from NZ_CP088953.1 coordinate 270,141, forward strand.
TGGATGGTGACCGATGCACACTGGTCGGGCGATGTGCAATCGGGCTCCAGCATCTCCAGCGATTCCACCTGAGACTCCAGTTTGTCTGGCGCGCCACTCTTCTCCTGCCCACAGCCACTCAGGCCGATCATCCACGTCAAAGCCAACGGCAATATTCCATTGGCGCGCAATGGTTGCGACAGCGATTCCAGCGACATAGTTTCTCCCTAACGATTGAATGTGGTGTAGCCGCAATGAGCATATGTAGCCGCGCCCTCTCTCGCAAGGAACTTTATCATGCTAGAGTGAGCGGTTCGGTTTACGTGACCAGTTCGAACACAGCATTATCCGGAGCTCTGACTTGATCACCTTTACTCTGAAAAATATCCAGCAAATGGCCAGCGGAGGCAGCTTTACCCGAGGGGAAGACTACTTTGCACGGGGCCGGGTACTGGAAGCCTACTACGATGCAGAGACCGAGACCTTTCACGGCCGGGTAAAAGGGTCAGCCCGCTTCGTTTACCGTGTGGAGCTGGATGTGGATCGCGGCCGCCTTGTGGGACTGTGCTCCTGCCCGGTCGGTCTAAACTGCAAGCATGCGGTTGCCACCGCACTGGCACTGCTGCAAGACGACGCCGCAGCGGCCACCCCACCGGCTACACCAGAACTCCCCGGCCAGCCGCCCCTATTACCCTGGCAGCAGTGGCTGGAACAGTTGCCCTCGGCACCGCGCGCCGAAGCGGCGCCCCTGCAACACGGGCAACATTACCTGCTGTATGTGCTTGAATTGAATACCCAGGGCCACCTGCAACTTTCCACAAAAAAAGGCTACCTGAAGAAAGATGGCAGCTGGAGTCAGCTGCGCTATTTCCAGCAGGAAAACACCAGACTTGGCTGGAATCGCCCAAGCCACTTGCTGGATGAAGATATCACTATTCTGCAGCTACTGTCGCGAATCAATGCCAGCGGGCGCCTCGGATTGGTGGGGGAGGAAGGAAGGCGCGCGCTCAGCTATCTACTCGATAGCCATCGCTTCTACTTTGAAGACGAGCTGATTCGCCGTGGCCCCACACGGACACTCTGCTGGCGCTGGCAGGAGAATGACGACGGCAGCCAACAGTTGCAGGCCCAGTTTGAGGGCGCGGGCTCCGAACAGGACTGGCGGCTGGTGGCTGTCAGCCCCCCCTGCTATCTTGATACCGAGAGCGCCACCCTAGGAGATATTGCCTCACCACTACCCACGGAGCAGCTGACCCACCTACTCCATATGCCAGCGGTTGCCGCCGATGATATCGGACGGATGTCGGTGGCGTTACGCCAGCGGATCCCCAGGCCGCAATTGCCGCTCCCCGTCGAGCCCAAGCTCACGCGCATTGATACCTTTACGCCCCATATCACCCTGGTGGGCTGCGATTTCGATCACTACAAACTGCCCGCGTTGAAGCTGCATTTTGAATACGGCGGCTTCGCCCTCGCCCCTCCTTACAGCGTCGATTACCAGGGAGAGGAAATCACCCAGGAGAAAGATGGGAACTACTACCACATCACCCGGGATACCGAGGGTGAGAATCGCTGCTGTGATCAGATTTACGACCAGGGGCTGTATTTGATCCCCGAACAATTGGGAGGTCAGGAAGAGGTCTGGGTGCTGGATGCCACCAAACCGGAGAAAATATTCGAGCACTGGAGTGCGTTACTCCGCGATCAGATTCCGGACTGGCAGGCACAGGGATGGGTTGTGAATACCGATCCCAGTTACCGCTTTGATATTTCCCATGGGGAAGTATCGGTGGAGCTTACCGACACCAGCAACAACTGGTTTGAACTGGGCCTGGAACTGAGATTACCCAACGGCCAGCAGTGGCCCATTGTCGACCTGATAGAACAGTGGCTGGAACAGGATACCCCGGAACAGCTGAGCGTGATCGTTGATGGTGACTGGATCACCGTGGATACAACACCACTGCAGAACATTCGCGGGCTTCTGCTAGATCTGCTGAAAGAGAAAAAACTCGGCAAACCCGTACGCCTGCCGGCGTTTCAGGCAGCACACTTCTCGGAAATTGACGATCTGAATCATCGGCATGCTCCCGTTACGCAAGCACTGATGGAGAAGCTACAGGACTTTGCCGGCCTGCAAGCGATACCAACACCGCAACAGCTCAATGCCACCCTGCGCCCCTACCAGCAGGACGGACTCAACTGGCTGGTGTTTTTACAAAGTTACGGATTCGGCGGCATCCTGGCAGATGACATGGGGCTGGGGAAAACCCTGCAGACCCTGGCGCTGGTCCAGCATATGAAAGAAACCGGTGCCCTGAACAAGCCGGCGCTGGTGGTGGCTCCCACCAGCCTTACCGGCAACTGGATGCACGAAGCGGCCCAGTTCACTCCGCACTTGAATACCACCCTGATTCACGGGCCGGATCGCGATACCGCTTTCGACCAGATCAAGAACAGCGACCTGGTCATCACCACCTACCCCCTGCTGGCAAGAGACCAGGCACGCTACCGCAACCGGAAATTCAGCCTGCTGGCGCTGGATGAAGCCCAGGCCATCAAAAATCCCACCACCAAAACTGCCGAATGTGTACGCCTGATCAATAGCGAAACACGCCTGTGCCTGTCGGGTACGCCGCTGGAAAATCATCTGGGAGAACTCTGGTCACTGATGGACTTTGCCCTGCCGGGCTTACTGGGCGGGCGCAAAACTTTTCAACAGGTGTACCGCACTCCCATCGAGAGCCACGGCAATCACGAGCGTCAGCAGGAGCTGGCCAGCAAGGTGCGCCCGTTTATGCTGCGAAGGACAAAAGCGGAAGTGGTTGCCGAGCTGCCGCCTAAAACCGAATCCATCCAGTATGTGGAACTGGGCAGCAAGCAGCGTGCACTCTACGAGAGCGTGCGTATCAGCATGGAAAAACGCATTCGCGACCTGGTGGAGCGCCAGGGCATGGGCAAAAGCCATATCGAGTTTCTCGACGCCCTGCTGAAGCTGCGCCAGACCTGTATCGACCCGCGCCTGGTAAAACTGGAAAAAGCCGCCGGCATTCAGGAAAGCGCCAAGCTCAACTGGCTACAGGAAAACCTGCCGCAACTACTGGAAGAAGGCCGCAGCATCCTGATCTTCTCGCAATTCACCCAGGTACTGAAGCTGATCGAAGAGCAGCTGAATACACAGAAGATTGATTACACCAAACTCACCGGCCAGACCCGTAAGCGCCAGCAGGCCATCGACCGTTTCCAGAACGGCGAGGTGCGTGTTTTTCTGATCAGTCTCAAGGCCGGCGGTGCCGGCCTCAACCTTACCGCCGCGGATGTGGTGATCCACGTAGACCCCTGGTGGAACCCCGCAGTTGAAAACCAGGCCACCGACCGCGCCCACCGCATCGGCCAGGATAAACCGGTATTTGTGTACAAACTGGTGGCGGAGAATACCGTGGAAGAGCGCATTCACCAGATGCAGCAGCAGAAGCAGGCACTGGCGGATGCGTTGTTTGATGCAGCGGGTAGCAGTGCCCTGCCGACAGACAAAGAGGCACTGCTGTCACTGCTGTCCGTAGACCTGTAGAAGCGATGCTAAAGAGATGTGCCAGAAAGGTTTGCTAGAAAGACGCACTCAAGCCAATGCCGAAAAAGTCGACCTGTGCATACTGATCGATAAATTCCTGCGAGCGCCGCGCATAGTAGGCGCTCCAGCGGTAGCGGCCGATGGGCAGCACCCACCCGGCCTGCCACTCCGCCACATGGGGTTCTTTTACGACGCTGTGACTGTCTTTAAAGGTATTGCCATCGAGAAATATATCCTGATGCACCAGTCGCAACTGCACATCGGAATACAGATACCAGCCACCGCCTGAACGCAGGCTGTTTTCCGGGCCGCTGATGTAGGGGGCAAATGCACTCATTCCGAAACTGGAATAGAGGTCCCGCCCCAGGCGCACCCCCGCTGCGGAAATCAGCGAGGTATTCACGTTGCCCAGATGACCGCCGAGGGTACCCGAGATTTCAAACTGCAGACCATTCTCGCCCACTGTTTCAACCTGCGCCCATTTGCGCGCATAGCTCAACTGCAGTGTGGCTTCGTCGCGCAACTGGTTGTCCCAGCCATGGATATCATAGGTACGTAATAGCTGATGGGTGGAGCGCTGTGCCTGCTCGCCCCCGGAAGACGGCCCGACAATACCCGCAGACACTTCCACGCGCTCCGCGATACTGACCGCTGAACCCGGATTCAGATCCACCGCTTGCACAACGCCAGCCAGATACAACCAACCCGCGTATGGGCGATCATATTCCAGCAGTTCGGTTTCAAAAATCTCAAAGGGCGTAAAAATCGCCTGACCGATAAACCACTGCGCGTTTAATTCGCGGTTTTGATAGCGGCCGGGCAGCAGGGAGTGTATCCACCCGGGAGGATTGTCGGCGGTATAGGAAAGCCTGATCCCCTGGGTGTAGTCGGCGTCGTTGACGCGTCCGAAAGAATCATTTTCCAGCTGCAGAACAATAGTACCCGCAGTGGTTGTGGCGCTACTGGCGGCGAGTAAAGCGGTACCCATCCATTGGATACCTGACTGCCACCGCAGCGAAAATCCGTTTCGCGTTTTCTTTTTCACGCATGGATTTTAGGAAAGCGGTGGCGAAGCTCCAGAAATTCGGGTAGACAGATGCGCCGGCCCATAAACCGGTCAGGTGACTGCGATCACCTCACTGGCGCGCTTTCCAAAACCAGACAATGGCACCACTCAATGAACCGAAAACGGTTCCCAATAAATGGCTGGATACCGCCACTTCTGCACCAATTATTTCCGCTGTAGTAGCACTGGCACCCGCGGTCAATTCCCACGCCACTTTCGCCCAGCAACCGATCAGTAGCAGCGCTCCGGACCAGCGGCGCTGATACAGATCACTCAGCGCGCCAAAACAGAAGAGTCCGTGCAAAACCCCGGAAAGGCCGTAATAGATTTCCACGCCCGGATAGCAGACCCACAGCCCAAGGCTGATCAATACGGCCAACAGTGCCGTCAAACCCAGGTACGCGGCGACCGGGCGCCGCCCAAGCAAAGCGCTCTGCCCAAACACAAACCACAGCGCCACCACGGCGGCGGCATTGAGCATCAGGTGCGCGAGGTTCGTATGCACCAGATGCCCGGACAGCAGACGCCACCACTGGCCGGAAGCCAGCAGGGCGCGGTCATACATAAACCAGTCGGGATGCAGGGACTGCAGATACTGCAGCAAAGCGCAGAGTATCAGTATCAGTACAGGGCCGCCGATACTACGGGCCAGGGTTGCTCGGTCTATCTCAGGTCTCTCCCTTGTGCGCAGACGTTACCTGCATGGTGTTACAGGTCTGGGCGCACTATGGGTGAAAAGCCCTTACTTGGCAATTCCCCCAGCGACCGGCAAATGAGACCGGTTATTCCTCCCCGGAAGCAACGCTGAGATCCATCCGATACACCGCCTCCCCGCGCGGGTTTACTTCCAGCAGTCGCGCCTTCGGCAACTGTGCAGCGATGAATTGCGCTACGCGCTCGGTATCCGGGGCGCGAAATACGATCTCAAGATTTTCGTTGTCCGCTACCGGCACAAAAGACCAGTTGCCATCCGCGGCCGGGGTAACCGGGCTGTTCGCGCGGATATAGTTGGCCAGCACCTGGCGGTTGGTGTCCGGAGACTCGATCACAATATGCTCCTCCCCCGTACCGGCAAACATGCCGCCGCCCGCGCGATAATTATTGGTGGCAACCAGAAATTGATCGTCAGCCGATACATCCCGTCCCTGGTATTGCAGGTTGACGATACGCTCACCGTCACTCACCTGAACACAGCTGCGGCTGTACCGTGCCGGCTGCGTCACGTCGATCTGGTAGCTTACCCCGTCAATGACATCGAAGTTGAAACTGGGGAACCCGGCAAAGTTCACCAGCTCCTGCCGCGCGCTGGAAGCGGTGTCGATCTGATTGAATTGCGATGCCGCACACTCCAGCCACTGGGCAAGCTCTGCCCCCGATACTTTCACCGCCACCAGCGTATTCGGATATACGTAGAGGTCGGCGGCATTCTTTACTTTTACCGTTCCTTTCGGCACCACCGTAAAGCTGCCCTCCTCCGCACAGATACCATCGCGGTCACACACCTTGAAGGGCGCAGCGGCGGAGAGCACCGGCAGGTGCTGCAGGTTCACGTCGCCACGAATCAGCTGTTCCACATACCAGCGCTGTGCGTCATTCACGATCTGAATCGTCGGGTCGTCCTTGACCAGGGCCAGAAAACTGAAAATATCGTCGGTGGATTCACCAATGGGTTGGTTCATGTAGTCGATGGTGGCGCGGTGATCCTGTGACACCAATGTCTGCAGGTCTCCGTCGGGCTCAACCGCTGGCGCGCCGTCGACAAAGATTGCCGGTGTGGATACAGCACTTCCCGCTACCATCCAGGTATCCGCCGCAATATCGTAATCCAGCACCAGATCAATCACTCCCAGGTGACTCCCCCAGTAACCGGGCATGACTGCCGGCACGCCTTTGATGGTACCCGCTTCGATATCAACCCCGGGCACCCCGGCAAACTGCTGCGACGGGAACAACAGATGGCTGTGGCCAAACAGGATGGCATCGATGCCGGGCACCTCCGCCAGGTGCCAGCTGCTGTTCGCCTCGAGATTGCGCGCGTCATACACCCGGGTGCTGATGCCGGAGTGGGGAATGGCCACCACGATGTCGGCACCTTGCGCGCGCATTTCCGGCACGAAGCGTTCGGCCATAGCGCGGATATCCCGGGTCTTCACCCGCCCTTCCAGCTTGCTTTTATCCCACTGCATAATTTGCGGCGGAACAAAACCAATAAAGCCGATAGTAATCTGGCGCGCTTTGCCATTGCGGTCCAGCAGGGTTTTCTCGATCAGCCGGTAAGGCTCGAAATACAGGCGATCATTTCCGTCGTCCGTATCGCCATCGTCGACAAAGATATTGGCACTGATATAGGGGAAGTTTGCATCGTTGACGCTTTCCGCGAGGAATTCCAATCCGTAGTTGAACTCGTGGTTGCCGTAATTGGCCACGTCGTACTGCAGGGCACTCATGACTTTAAACACCGGGTGCACCTCGCCTTCGGCGATGCCATCCGACTGACGCCAGTCGCCCATGGGGCTGCCCTGAATCAGGTCGCCGTTGTCCACCAACGCGCTGTTCTGTGGATATTCCAGTTCTGCGCGGGCGCGGCGGATCAGGCTGGCTGTGCGTACCAATCCCACCTTGGGGTCCTCGGCGTCTCGGTAGTAGTTGTACCCCATCACATGGGCATGGATATCGGTGGTCTCCATCAAGCGCAGGTCCACCTGAACTACCCCGTTATCCTCAACACTCGAGAACGGTGCTGTAGATCGCTGATTGTCACCACTGCAGCCGAGCGCAAGTGCCGTCAAGAGACCTAGTACAGCGGGGGCTAACGGGTATCGAGTGGTGAAATTCATCTTTTGACATTCTTACAGGACGCGTAGTCCACAGCTTGCCGGATGAAAAAGAACTTTTGACGAAGATTTGATAACAATTCCGTTACAGCTGTTTATCCGCCATTGCCACTATTCTGTTGTAGGCTTACCGAAGACTTCCCCTGCACGATACCGCCCCCAATTCTGCGGTACAACATTGACTTCCACACCGAACAGAAAACCGTCGGTAAAGACGGCTGGATTGTTTATTTCAGACTGTACGCTCCGCTGAAGCCATTCTTCGACAAAAGCTTCAAACTCGGCGACTTTCAGCGTATCGATTGAGTAATTTTTGCCAGGCGCCTATCGAGTTTCGATAGGCGCCGCTCTCTTACTCACGCTTATTGAAAATCCAGCTCGTACACCGCCTCGTTGTTTTCATTCACTTCCAGAAAGACCGCTTCCGGGGCCTTCGATGCCACAAAATTGTCGGCGCGATCGGTATTGGGGACGCGGAACACAATCTGTAGATCCGTGGCGCTTTCGATAGGCGCGAAAGACCAGTTGCCATCGGCTGTCGGCGTTACCGGGCTATTGGCTTTGATGTAGTTGGATAGTACGGTGCGATTCTCGTCCGGGGATTCGATCACGATATGCTCACCGCCGGTACCGGCGAACTTGCCGCCGCCAGCGCGGTAGTTGTTGGTGGCAACCAGAAATTCATCGTCATCGGCAACTGCCGCGTTTTCATACTCAAGGTTGACGATGCGTTGGCCCTCACTGATCTGCACGCAGTCGCGGTCGTAACGGGCGGGCTCGGTGACGTCGATCTGGTAGGTAACGCCGTCGATCACATCGAAGTTATAGGTGGGAAAACCGCTGAAGTCCACCAGTTCCTGGCGCGCGCTCGAATTCACATCAATCTGATTGAACTGTGAAGCGGAGCACTCCAGCCACTGGGTCAATTCGGCACCGGTCACCTTTACCTCCATCAGGGTGTTGGGATAGAGGTACAGGTCCGCGGCATTTTTTACTTTCAGTTCGCCTTTCGGCACTACGGTAAAGCTGGTTTCATCGGCACAGATGCCATCGCGGGTACACGCCTTGAAAGGTGCTGCAGCGGAGAGCACCGGCAGGTGCTGTAGATTCACATCGCCTTCAATCAACTCTTCCACATAGGCTTTCTGCGCATCGCTGACGATCTGAACCGAGGGATCGTCTTTGACCAGTGCCAGGAAGCTGAAGATATCGTCGGTGGATTCTCCGATGGGCTGGTTCATGTAATCGATCGTGGCCTGGTGATCGTCCGCTAGCATGGTGACCAGATTCATATCCGCCTCTACCGCCGGCGCATCTTCAGCAAAGATGGCGGGAGTGGATACCGCGCTTTCCACGATGGTCCAGGTGTCTGCACCGGTATCGTAGTCCAGCACCAGGTCGATGATACCCAGGTGACTGCCCCAGTAACCGGGCATGACGGCAGGAATACCTTTGATGGTACCGCGTTCAATATCTACTTCCGCGGTGTCCGCATAGTTGTCGGATGGGAACAACAGGTGGCTGTGGCCGAACATAATGGCATCGATGCCTTCCACTTCCGCCAGATGCCAGCTGCTGTTTTCTTCGCGATTGTCCTCACTGTACGCGGTGGTGCTGATCCCGGAATGAGGAATGGCCACTACGATATCGGCCCCCTGCGCGCGCATCTCCGGCACAAAACGCTCTGCCATGGCACGGATATCGCGGGTTTTCACTTTGCCTTCGAGGTTGTTTTTATCCCACTGCATGATCTGCGGCGGCACAAATCCGATAAAACCGATAGTGATATCGCGGGCATCGCCATTGCGGTCGAGCAGGGTTTTCTCGATCAGGCGATAGGGCTCGAAGTAGAGCTGATCGTTGCTGTCATCACTGTCGCCATCGTCGATAAATATATTGGCACTGATGTAGGGGAAGTTGGCGTCGTTGACGCTTTCCGCGAGAAATTCCAGTCCGTAGTTGAACTCGTGGTTGCCGTAGTTGGCCACGTCGTACTGCAGCTCGTTCATGGCTTTGTACACCGGGTGCACTTCTCCCGCGGCAACCCCTTCACTCTGACGCCAATCGCCCATGGGGCTTCCCTGGATCAGGTCACCGTTGTCCACCAGCGCGCTGTTTTGTGGATTGGCCAGTTCCGCACGTGCGTTGTGGATCAGCGTTGCAGTGCGCACCAGACCCACCTTGGGGTCGGCCGCATCGCCGTAGTAGTTGTAATCCATCACATTGGCGTGGATGTCGGTGGTTTCCATCAGGCGGAGATCCACCTGGACGGTTTCCGCCACAATGTCACCGCCGTCGTCTACGGGCGGGGTGAAGTTATTGCTGTTCGTATTGTCACTGCAGCCGACGAGCAGCGCGGTGCTGGCGATGGAAATGGTCAGCAGTGATTGGAACAAAGTCTGCATTATTAGATCCTGTTAGCTTTTCGAAACTGCGCGGCGGTTTGCCGCCGCGGGCATTTACCCGGGTGGTTTTCAACAAGAGAGGCTCAGGGACAGGGACCGATTTCCGTCAGTGCGGAAACCGCTTCAAGGCTGGGATAGCTCATATACAGGTCCCGCACGCCTTCCACTTCTAGTACCTTGCCGACGATGGCGGGGTCATTGACCGGGCTGTATTGCGCGCGCTGGCCAGACTCAAGCTTTACGTACACAGTGGTGCTGCTGTTCAGATCGCCCAGCTCCAGAGCGTAGGGCCCATTAATGCCGCCAAGCACTTCACCCACCACTGTCAGCGGTGTGCCCTGGTTGCTGGCATAGGCGCTACCCACAGAAACTGCGTGGGAAGACCCACAGGACGAACCACCACTACTGCTGCCGCTGCCATTACCTCCTCCACTACCACCGCTACCAGTCACCAACGCCAGGTCGGTAACGGACTCGATGCTCGGCTCGGACATGTAGTTGTCGCGTGTGCCGCTGACCGCCAGCAACTCGCCAATCAGCGACGGGTCGTTGTGTGGGCTGAATTCAGCGCGGTGCTGGCTCTCCAGTTTTACAAACAGCGTGTTGCCATTCGCTGGGTCCTGAATTTCCAGCGCGTACTGACCGTTAATGGCCTGGGTGATTTCCCCCTGCACATCCACCTGCGTGCCGACCGGCAGCGCGAGCGCGTCGCTCACAGAAAGCGCATTGCCACCGCTACCCCCACTGCTGCTACCTCCGCTACTGCCACTCGTTACAGGGCCAGAGGGCGCTCCGTAAGCCCCGTAATCAAAGGTGGAGGGGTCCCATGGGTTGTAACCGCCGGACGGCGTACTCCAGGGTTGGCCATTATCCGGATCATCCAACTCTTCTGTAGCCATGGGATTAGGTGTGGCAGTACCTGCGGGATGGGCGCTGCTATTGAAGTGGGTGTAACTTTCCGGCGTTGCCAGCCAGTCCACCAGATTCAGGCTGAGTTGCGCGGCATTGCCGGCATCGGTCCATCCGGGGTAAGTACTTTTGGTATTGCCATTGTTCTGGCGTTTGTATTTGGGGGAGCTGTCTTCAATCGGACTGGAATCACCGATAAACGCCGCCTTGCCCGCACCGGACTTGGCAATCGCCACATAGGGACCTTCGGCAACACCGCCAAAGTAGAGGCCGGAATCCACCGCGTGGGTCCAGGCACTGGGGTTGTCACTGGAGGAGAAGTACACCAGGCCCTTGGCGCGGCTGGGATCGGTCACCGCCAGAGTACCGCCACCGGCCATCAAGATCGGCCCGACACCGTCGGTAAGCCCTTCCACTAGAGAGGATTGAACAATACCGCTGGCGCCGCTGTGCCAGTCCACCGCATTGAAGCGAAAGCGGATCCCGAACTGCTGGGCCAGCCAACCGGACGTCGCATTTCCGGGATTGCGCAGGTCGCCGTAGCTGCCACCAATATTGAACTGCAACAGTGTCGAGCGGTTGTAACCGTTGAACACTTCTGTGCTGTCCCAGCTGTTCAGGTTGCGATCGGCGTTGTAGTGATCGCTAATAAAGAAGATGCCTTTGCCGTCCGCGACAAAGTCTTCCAGCGCCTGTAGTTCGTTCTGAGTAAAGGGGCGATTGCTTTCCGCCAGAACCAGCACATCCGCGTGGCTGATGGCGGAGTAGTCGATGACCGCTTCGTTGGCATTGCTATTCGCAGCGGTGGGGTTGGTGTAGTCGTCTATAAACTGGATGATGCCATCGGCATTTTTATCCAGTCCGCGGTATTCTTCTACGGTATAGCCAGCGTCAACCAGAGCATCTGCGAAATCGGAAAAAGCACCATCAATCACCCAGTCCGCATTGCCCTCGGTGCCGCCGTGGGACACATCGAACAACACGGTTTTGCCGTTGTCGTTAGCGCCGGGCGTTTTTACCGGTGCCGGGTAGTTCCATTCGTAAGGGGCGGCTTGCACTAGCACTGCAAAAACCGCCGCCCCGGACAACGCTGCGAGCTTCGCAACCTTCACGATACTTTTCATCTGAACCGTCCTTGGTGGGTGTGTAGTCCACAGGATCGAATACAGAGAAGAAGTTTTCGCTAAGATTTAGTAACGATTTGGTGACAACCGGATTTTATTTGCGCGACGTCGTAGATTCTGAAACTGCAGTATAAATACACGACATTTCATGCGCCTGAACCCGGCTCTCCAAAGATTTCAGCAGCGCCCTTGTGATTAGCGCAGTCAGGACTTTCTCAGCACACATACCTGGTCACCGTAATAGTTGTCGCTGTAGTTGCATTCAGTGCTGTAATCGGCTTTCTGTAGCGCGCGTCTGATTTGGCCAGCCATGATTTTCTCCCTGATTGTTTGTTGAATCAGAGGCAGAATAGAGCCAGGGGATGAATAGATAAAATCAAATAAAACTTTCTCACCCATTGATAATAGCTATCCCCCCCCTCCCTAATCGCCGAGATACCCGAGCAGGGGGTGGGCCGCTGGCAGGAACACGCGGGAGTACACATCTTCCAGATCCAGCGGGTAAAACTGCTCGTGCACCAGAAAGCGCGCTTTACCGCGCAGATGGAACAGGTGCAGCATTTTGAACTGGACTACCTCGGCGAGGCTGTTCGCGGTACCGGGGCAGTCCAGTACACCTTCTGCGACGGTACGGTCGCGGAGAATGGTGGCCACCTCCGCATCTACCCGCATCAGATCGTCGAGTATCTGCAAGGCCAGCAAGTCGTGCAGGTCCCCGCGCCCCATACTCCAGTTTGGTTGCGGTGACTCCAGGTCGTGTAGCGTTGCCAGTGAAAAGGCCTCGGCGGTATCGACGCCCAGGTTTTTCAGGAGTTGGTCCATCGCCTGTTCAGAAGTCGTACCCTGCGGCAGCCCAAGGGCCCGGGCCTTTTGCGGATCCTAGGGCACGTGGCCCTTGCGGGCATAATAGGTGTACAACAGGGCCTTGCGCTGTTGCTGGTATTGCGTGGGCTCACCGTTGCGCAAACGCAGAAAGGCACCGCGGGCCGTGGCGCTGCCCATGGCGATATTGGAGAGTATCAGCTCCGCACCAAACGCGTGCCGGGCAATACGGCGCTTGCCGCCCCGATGCAGCGGTTCGTCCCGCCACTGTAAAAAATCGAAGCGGGGGGATTTTCCGTCGCCGCGAATTATTGCGCGCATCTGTTCAAGGTGCCGGCTGTCCAGCGCCTCCCCCTGGGGGCCGCGGGCGACGTTATCGCCGAATACCCCGGGCCATTCCATATTGGAGCCCCACACCGGCCGGCTGTTCTCGGTGCCGTGGCACTCGGCACAGCTTGTATCATTGCGTTGCAGTTGGGGTTTGTCGCCGGAAAAATCGAATACGGAAAATTCCCAATGGCCACTGGGCTCGTGCAGCTCGGCGACATCGAGTAAGTGGTACTTCGGGTCGTCCGGCTTTGTGCCCACGTTCAACAGGAAACGTCCGTCCGTGCCAAATAGAACGATGCGTGGGTATTGCAGGTTGGACTGCCCGGTAGCCCGGGTGTGCTCCACCAGAGAAAAATTGGTGCGGTAATGCTCGGGGAAGTAATTTAACAACGCATCAATGGAGCGAATATTTTCCCGCTCGATAAACTGCTGGATCCCGTCGATCGACATCTCCAACACTTTCTCGCTGGCAGCCGGTGCGGCGCTGACAGACACAATGGTATCCAGTGGCGTCCTTGGACAAAGGGTGCGGCCAACCTGCTCACCGCCCGAGGCCTGCAATGACAGTAGGCTATTCGCACTGGCAGCGATCCCCTGCCCACAAACTATGAATAAAAAAAGAATCCGTATTCCATTGCGGCAGTAAGCATAATAACGTTTAAAACCCATCACATTATTTTCTCCGGACACGAGGGTGCTCCTGCCACGAGCAACTGCTTCAGGCTTGCGGAAAGCCCAGGGTTTTCCGCAAGTTTTTGCAGCTGGTACTCAGCAGTGGCTGCATCGAATACACAATGGTAATGGAAAATACTCGCGGTATTTTTCCGCAATACCATCAGCGCGCCTTTCGCCTGGTACTCGAGGTAGTAGGCAGAAAGCGGGCATCCCTGAAGTACACCAGACTGCGCAAGCATACTGCGCTGCGGGTAGTAAATGGGGCGATCAGACACCAGGTATTCCCGGGACGGGAACCCGGCGGTAGACACCTCCACACAATAATTGCCGAGACGGTCCTGCGTTACAGCACTCTGTTTCCGCGCAACAAACTGGTCCGCGACAACCCTCTCCGCAACAAGTCCGTCCTTAAGCGTGGAATGACTTGACTCAGGGGGATCCACTGGCGGTAGCGGCTCCATCGCTGTACCGGCAGACTGGTATGGGGAAAACAGTGCGGAGTCAGGGGAAGGATCGGGTGGCGAGCTGGATACGGAAATAGCAGTCTCCGGCCACGGAAGTAACACAGGGTGTGATGGCAGCAGCCACCAGACAATCGAGGCCGCCGCCAAAGCGGCGCCCCCGATCATCCACAGTGACAGGATCAGAGTGCGCACTGTGCCGAAGCGGCCTGGGCTTCGTCGGTAAAGCACTGGCCACAGGCAGCCGAGAACAGTGGATGGGAAGCCGGGCAGTTATCACTGGGCTCTGGGTTGGGCTCCGGTACTGGCTGAGGCTCTGGCTGCGGTTCTGGCTCAGGCGCTGGCTGGGGTTGCGACCCACTTCCATCACAACCACCGCGGTACTCGCAATCCTGCGCTGATACGCCGGGCTGCCAGCTGCGAGTAAACTCCAGCATGGAGGCCTTCACAGACTCATCCAGGTCTCCAGCGTATTTGTCGATCGCACCGTCGCCCATGTAAAGCCCCACGTACGCCATGATGTCGTCGGTGGACAGTCCGCAGCCGAAATCTGTATTCAGCAGTTGCAGCGGGTCCGAACCCTTCGCCATACTGGCTTCATTGCGGGTCACGATACCATCACCATTGGTGTTCAGCAGGTCCACCAGCTCGTTACCTTTTTGCGGGCCGATCAGCGCGCTGAAATAGGTTTTCGCATCCGCCACCGTCATCGTCGGGTTGATCGAAGGAACCGGACCCTGGTAGCCCGCCAGCGCCTGGAACTCGTCATCGATTTCAATACCCAGGTTGTACTCGATATCGATAATCGCTTCACGGGCATTAGCCGGATCGCTACAGATGCTGGCATTGCTGACAAAGGTGCCCGCCGCATTCAGACAGCCAGTGCCGTTGCCCACGTAGGTGACGCAGACCGTATCGCACCAGTCTTGGGTGAACTCCGCACGCCGGCCGGAAACCACATGCGAGGGATTTTCATCGCTGTGACAGGTTTGTGCCGAGCCACCACTGCTGCTACCACTACTAGAAGCACCGCTGCTGGAACTGCTGCTGGACAAACTGCCAGAGCTTCCACCGTCGACCGCACAGCCCCCGGAAGCCGCCTGAGCCGCATCCGTATAACAGGCGCCGCCACAGGCCAGTGGGTGACTGGCGGGGCAGGACTCGGCCTGCGCTTTCATGCCAACCAAAAGAAACAGAGCCGCGGCGAGTAGAGCCCCGCGCGGCAGTTTGTGAATAGTCATCGCTTTTCCCTTTCCATTTTTATTGTTACGAGCGACGCAGGCTACGGCAGCCTCCCCCGGCTTTATAGGAAGGTGTTGCGAAAAAATATTGAGAAGCCGGCAAGAGCGAAAAAATGCGGGGAAATCCTCCGGTACCGAATAGCGCCAGACTATTGGGCAAAAAACAGCCATTGATGTAAACGTTAACAAAATTGAAGGAATGGCTAAAAACTTACCTTTCCAGCTCTGGTAATCCAATTCTGACTAGGGCAGACTAAGCACAAAATGAAAACGTTTACATTTTTCTGTAAGGCCCTCGCCGCACCAAAGTGACAGATGAGAAGTGATAAAAAAATGGACAAACTCAGTCAGTTGCGGGAAATGACCGCCGTGGTTGCCGACACCGGCGACATCAATGCCATCCGCCAGTTCACTCCGCTGGATGCCACCACCAACCCTTCGCTGCTACTGAAGGCCGCGCAGCAGGCGGAATACCAACCGCTGATTGACGATGCCATCACCTGGGCGGCCAAACAGAACGGCAGCAGTGATGAGCAGATTGCCCTGTGTGGCGATCGCCTGGCCACCAAGATTGGCTACCAAATTCTGCAGATTGTGCCCGGCCGCATTTCCACCGAAGTGGATGCGCGCCTGTCGTTTGATACCCAGGGCACCCTGGCCCGCGCGCGCCGCATCATGGACCTGTACGCGCAGATCGGCGTGGCGCCGGAGCGGGTACTGATCAAGGTCGCCTCCACCTGGGAGGGCATCAAGGCTGCAGAAATACTCGAGCGCGAAGGTGTGCACTGCAATCTGACCCTGCTGTTCAGCTTTGCCCAGGCCCGCGCCTGTGCTGATGCCGGCGTCACCCTGATCTCGCCGTTTGTTGGCCGCATTCTCGACTGGTACCTGCAGAATACCGATGCCACCGGCTTTGCGCCGGAAGAAGATCCCGGCGTGCAATCCGTGCGCCGCATTTATCAGTTCTACAAAGAGCACGGTTTTGACACCACCGTCATGGGTGCGAGCTTCCGCAACACCGAGCAGATCGAGGCCCTGGCTGGCTGCGACAGCCTGACCATCAGCCCCAACCTGCTGGCGGAACTGGCCGATGACCAAGGTGCACTGCCCCGCGCACTCACCCCGGCGGCCAACGGTGGCCAGTCCTCCGCGCCGATTGGCGAAGGCGACTTCCGCTTCCAGCACAACGACGATGCCATGGCCCACGACAAGCTCGGTGAAGGTATCCGTAAATTTGTGGTGGATCAGATTGCACTAAAAGAACAGCTCAAGGCCCGTGCCGCTCAGGCGCAGGGAGCACCTGCGTAATGAGCACCACCACGCAAAATGTTTTTCTCGGTATTGATGCTGGCACCCAGAGCCTGAAACTGCTCGCTTACGACGCGGATAAAAAAGAAATTCTGCACGTGAGTGCCGCACCACTGGAACTCATCAGCCGCGAAGACGGCAGCCGCGAGCAGATCGCCGAATGGTGGCTGGATGCCCTGCGCCAGTGTATGAACGAACTGCCAGCCCAGATCAAAGGCCGGGTGCGCGGTATCGGCGTGTCCGGTCAGCAACACGGCTTTGTTCCGGTCAACAGCGCGGGGGAAGTGATTGCGCCGGTAAAGCTGTGGTGTGATACCAGCACCATTGCCGAGTGCGATGAAATCACCGGACGTTTTGGCGGCGTTGATCGTTGCATCGACACGGTGGGCAATCCGATCCTGCCCGGCTACACGGCCCCCAAAATTCTATGGCTAAAAAAGAATAATCCGGAGGCCTACGCAACCCTGGCGCATATTCTTCTGCCCCACGACTACCTGAATTTTTTCCTGACCGGAAAAATCTTCACCGAGTACGGCGATGCCTCCGGCACCGGCTATCTGAATATTCTGCGCCGGGAATACGATCGCGACATGCTTGCGGCGATAGACCCGGATCGCGATCTGCTGCCGCTGCTTCCACCACTGGTAGAAGCCCACAACACCATCGCGCTGGCCGAGAACATTGCGCGGGAGTTTGACCTCCCTGCCGACGTTATGGTCTCCAGCGGCGGCGGCGACAATATGATGGCGGCCTTCGGTACCGGCTCCGTGACCCCTGGTGTACTGACCATGAGTCTCGGCACCTCGGGCACGCTATTCGCCTACAGCGACAAGCCGGCCATCGACCCCAACGGCGAACTCGCCGCTTTCTGTTCCTCCAGCGGTGGCTGGCTGCCCCTGCAGTGCACCATGAACTGCACCGTGGCCACGGAGCGCACCCGCATGGCCCTGGGCAAATCCATTCCGGAGTGTGAACAGTTGCTGGCGGATTCAGCCCCCGGCGCGGACGGCCTGGTGAGCCTGCCGTTCTATAACGGCGAGCGAACCCCCAACCTGCCCCATGCCCGCGCCAGCCTGCACGGCATGAACGACAGCAATACCACCGCGGCCAATCTTTACCGCGCGGCCATGGAAGGGGCGACCTTCACCCTGCGCCGCGGCCTGGATGCCTTCAATCGCGCCGGCCAACAATTTACCGCCATTCGCCTTACCGGCGGCGGAGCAAAAAGCCCCCACTGGCGGCAAATGGTGGCCGACGTATTCAACCTGCCGGTAGAAGTGCCGGCACAACAGGAAGGCGCGGCGTTTGGTGCGGCCATGCAGACGCTGTGGGCCTGCAGCGATGCCGGTGATCTCAACGCACTGATTGCGCAACACCTTGCGGTGGACGAGTCCCTCGGCTGCACACCGGACAGGGAAACCGCGGCAGCCTATCAAACCCACTATCAAAATTTTCTGGATCTGCTCAGTCAGCAGTATCCCCAACTTCAATAAAAATTGATCGCACAAGTTAGCGAATACTGGAGAGAAAACATGAGCAGAAACCTGTTTATCGGCGATAAAGAATACTTCCCGGAAGTCAGCCAGATTCAATTTGAGGGCCGCGAATCCGACAATCCGCTGGCATTCAAATTCTACGATGCCAAAAAAGTCATCGGCGGCAAGACCATGGAAGAGCACCTGCGCTACGCGGTGTGCTACTGGCACACCTTCTGCGGCAAAGGCGCTGATCCGTTCGGCCGCGATACCCAGACCTTTGCCTGGGACGACGCCCCCAATCCCATGGCCGCAGCACAACAGCGTATGGATGCTGTATTCGAGTTTGCCACCAAACTGGGCGTGCCCTACTACTGCTTCCACGATGTCGACATGTCCCCGGAAGGCAGCACCGTTGCCGAAAGCGAAAGCAACCTGTCCAAACTGGTAGAGCTGGCCGCAGAGCGCCAGAAAGCCTCCGGCATGAAATTGCTGTGGGGCACCGCCAACCTGTTCAGCAACCCACGCTACATGAACGGCGGCGCCACCAACCCGGACTTCAATGTGGTTTCCTACGCGGCAAGCCAGGTCAAGGCTGCACTGGATGCCACCGTGGCACTGGGCGGTGAAAACTATGTATTCTGGGGCGGCCGCGAAGGCTATATCTGCCTGCAAAACGCCAATACAAAACTGGAACAGGAAAACCTCGCGCGCTTCCTGACCATGGCACGGGATTACGGCCGCTCCATCGGCTTCAAGGGCACCTTCCTGATCGAGCCCAAGCCCATGGAACCCACCAAGCACCAGTACGACTTCGACGCCCAGACCGTGATCGGCTTCCTGCGCCACTATGGCCTGGACAAGGATTTCGCGCTCAATATCGAAGCCAACCACGCCACCCTCGCCGGCCACACCTTTGCCCACGAACTGCAGATGTGTGCTGATGCCAACATGCTGGGCTCCATCGATGCCAACCGCGGTGATTATCAGAACGGCTGGGATACCGACCAGTTCCCCACCGACATCTACGATGCGGTACACGGCATGATGGTGGTTCTGGAAAACGGCGGTTTCAAAACCGGCGGTCTAAACTTTGATGCCAAGGTACGCCGTGAATCCATTGATATGGAGGATATCTTCCTGGGCCACATCGGCGGCATGGACACCTTCGCCCGCGGCCTGGAAATCGCCAACCGAATTCTCACCGAATCTCCCTACAAAAACTGGAAAGCACAGCGTTATGCCAGCTTCGATAGGGGGAACGGCAAGGCGTTTACCGAAGGTAAATTGAGCCTGACAGACCTGCGTAACCTGGCCGCCGAGAATGGTGAGCCCCCCGCCACCAGTGGCAAGCAGGAGCTGTATGAGAACCTGATTAATCAATACATCTGAGTAACGCTTTAAAACTACTGCGCGGGCGCCTGGCGGCGTTCGGCAGTACTGGAACGCCAGGCCGTTCGGGGTATACATATACCCGAGTACACGACAGTCCCCGCGCGCTGGTGGCCATCACCAGTAACCCGCTTGCTACTCTACCCCGCCTGACCTTTCACATCCTTTTCACAATTCGCTGATAACCTCGGTTGGACACCGCCAGTTAAACGAGGCGGACATAGGTTGGCGCTGGCGAGGATTGTGCCCATGAATGCTGAGGGGTTGGAAAAGGCGGAACAGATCACCACCTGCGACAGTGTGGTAGACCTGATGCCACGCCTGCGCTCCTATGTCGCAGCGCGCACGCCCACTCCCGATCTGGCGGATGACGTAGTGCAGGAGACTTGCCTGCGCACACTCAAACACAAAGATTTATCCCGTGTTACCCACCCCTTCGCCTACATGATTAAGGTCGCGCGCTCGGTGATGTACGAGCACTGGAAAGCGACCCCGGTTACGGATGTGGATATTTCCGCGCTTGAGGTCGAGGACGAGCGCACATCTCTTGAGGAGCAGCACCTGCACCGCGAAAAACTCGCAGCCATGGCTGAAGCGCTGGCGAAGATGCCGCCCCTACGCCGACGTGTGTTTGAGATGCGCCGTGTGCAAGGAATGAGTCGCCAGGACATTGCGGCGGCGCTGGATCTCAACCTTGAGGCGATAAAAAAACACATCAACCGGGCGATGGTGGACATCACCCTGCATGTTGAACAACAGGGTTGGTAGCGCGATTGATGTCCCCGTTAGCGCTTTCGTTACGTCTCTCTACCGGTAAACGTGGCAACGAGGTGCCTGCCCATAAGATTTCCACCCCCGCAAGACATGGTGTTAATGGACAGTAAGATCCTGGAGCAGGCCGCCGACTGGTTGGACCTGGAAGATGAAATGACCAGCGCACAGCAGGAGGCATTTGCGCGCTGGTACGCTGTGCCCACGCACGCTGAAGCCTACCGCGCTGTACGCAGTTGCACCGGGCGAGATGATCTTGCGAAGGCCTTAGCGCTTGCGCAGATGCCCGATTCGCAGGCACCCTCCCGTTCTTCGAAAGCACGTATTTTGCAAACTTCTCAAACGCCTACCAACCGGTGGCCGGAGATAAAAATATCGCTTGCCGCCGCCGCTTGTCTGTTGCTAACGCTATTGCTAATCCATGCGACCAGCGGCCGGGACGTTCCGAACACCGGCACACACATCGCCGCCAGTCCAGAGGATATGTCCACTCGCACGCTGGCGGCTCCAGTAGGAGCCCCCGCTTCCGAGGTACTGGCAGACGGCTCCCTTGTGCACCTCAACGCCGACAGCGCGCTGGATTTCAGCCAGAGCGCCAACGAGCGCCACGTCAGTCTGACCCGCGGACAGGTGTTTTTTCGTGTTGCCCCCGACCGTGCGCGCCCCTTCACCATCGACAGTGGCACTGCCAGTATCCGCGTAGTGGGCACTGCGTTCGACGTGGAGCGCCTGGGAGATTCGGTATTGGTAGCCGTATACGAGGGTATAGTGCAGGTGCGTGGCGACCGTATGGTGGAAATGCGCAGTGGTGAGCGCGTGCAGATACATGCCGGCGTCCTCGGTCCGGTAACACAAAGTGTGAAGGATGTTTCACCGGATTGGCGCTCAGGCTGGCTCGAGGTACGCGGCGAACCGCTGGGACAAGTATTGGCGCGCTTCCAGCGCTATAGCGAGCGCCTTCTACTTCTCGAGGGCGATATCGGCAACGACGTTCGCGTCAGCGGGCGCTTTCGACTGAATGCGCCAGAGGCCTCGCTGCGGTTATTGGCAGAGGCCCACGGGCTCACGCTGTCGTCCTCTGGGGAGGCTTTGCGCTTGCGGTCCCGCTAAGGCACAGCTCTCGCACCGACACCATCGACCGCCGCCAGATTCATCTCCCGGTTATAACGCCGCCCTAGCATGCAAGCTTGGAAATCCGGGCGGCCCGCGTCCTTCTTTAGTGTGAAAGATCATGCCACGGAAACAAACAGGACTGCGCAGGCCGCACCGCGCGGCGCGACGAAACTCAGCTGCCGGCCTTCTTCTCGCAGCGGTGTTACAGATTAACCCCTGCCTCGGCGCCGCACCGATAGTGCGACCGATATCTATCCCTGCCGGCCCTCTGGCAGCAGCACTGGAATCCCTGTCGCAACGTTATGAAACCCCTTTTGCGGTAGACAGCCGCGTGATCGACGCCCGTATTTCCGCCCCACTGAAAGGCTACTTCACTCTGGAGGCAGCGCTGGCGCAGCTGCTTGCGGGCTCCGGCCTAAGGTTCAAACTGTCGCCAGCCGGGGTGATCATTACTGAAGCTGCGCAAGACACTGCGGACTCAGAAATCATTGAGGAGTTCGAGGTCACCGGCATCAGCCACAGGGTGGATACCGGCCATGCGCTCAAACACCAGGCACTGGAAGTGACGGAGATAGTGACCGCGTGGGATATGGCGCACTATCCTGACAGCACTGCGGTCGCGGCGCTGCAGCGAGTGCCCGGGGTGGCGATCCAGCGGGAGTCCGGTGAAGGGCGCCAAGTAAGCCTGCGCGGACTGCGCCCCGACTTTACGCAAGTCACAGTAAATGGCATGCCGGTGCTGGTGGATTCCGACTCCCCGATGGATAGCCGCACCCAGAAGCAACGGGACCGGGCCTTCGATCTAAATGTGTTTTCCGCCGGTCTGTTCGATCGCGCTACAGTACGCAAGTCCTATTCCTCCCGGGAGGCGCCGGGAGGCATCGCCGGCACGGTGGCACTGGAGACAGTGCGGCCATTAGAGGACGGCCCCCACCCTCTGTACCTGTCCGCGAGTGGTGGCTGGAATGAATACGTGGAGGGTGGCGACCAGCAGTGGGCTGCGCAGTGGCGCGAACGCTGGCCACTCGGTGAGGAACAGGAATGGGGACTGGCTCTGGCGTTGTCTCATGATCAACGCGCTCTCGAAGAACGGGGCACCAATACCTTCCGCTGGCAACAAAGCGCAGCGAACGGCGCGGACCTCAGCGCCCTGCCTGACGACGTCCGCGTCGCCTGGGAACGCGGCGACCTGGTGGTGCCTCGCGGCAACCGCCACTCTCTCTGGCGTAATCATCAGGAGCGATATGGCGCGGCGCTAGCGTTGCTATATCAGCGGCAACGGCAGCGGCTGGAGTTGGACCTGCTTTACGGTCGTCTGGACAGCGACCGCGACGAATTCCATCTATATCCCCGAGGCGAGCATTCGACACCGGTGATCCCCGGGCACACTAAAATCACCCAGGCAGAAGTCAGCGACAGCGGTGAACTGCTGTTCGCAGATTATACCCAGGCAGAGATCGCCACCGAGAGCCGCTACCAACATACCTCTACGGATTACCGCCAGGTGGTACTGAGTGGCGACCATGGCCTGAGCGAGCTACTGGCACTTCACTGGCGAGTCGGCTGGCAGGCCTCGGACTTCGATATTCCCGTCAGTCACAAAGCGTACTTGCAGAGGGTGGGGGATGTATCCATCGATTACCGCAGCGACCGCTTCTGGCCCACGATCAAGTATGCCGATGATCTCATGGACCTGAACTTCTGGGCCTTGACGGAAATAGACCTGGAAACCTACAGAGCAGCCGCCGAGTACCAAGACCTTGAGCTGGTTCTTACCCATCGCCCAGCAAATACCTGGACAATAGAGTTCGGCCTGCGCCAGACCCGTTTCCACAGCCGCAGCGATCTACTAAGGCGTAACAACCTGCCCATCGATGGACTGCCCATCTCTTTACACGCAAGCCACCCCACGTGGATCCGAGAGGTCGATGCCCACCCCGCCGCCACCTGGCCCGCTGTCGACGACAACCTTGCGCTGGCTGGAATCGACCTGACACCCTATCAGGGCTTCCGTGGCGAGGGTATTACTGAAGACGACCGCGACGGGGTTTTGGAGCTGCAGCGTGCGGCCTTCACCGCGCTGACATTTAACGGCGGACGGGTACACGCCAGCGCGGCGCTTCGCGCGCTTACTCTAGACACCCGCGTGTACGCCACCACCCGACTTGTCACCGGCGGCATAGAAAAAGTGGATAGCGCCACCGGCGACAACGCTTATAACACTCTACTGCCGAGCGCGAACCTGTCTATAGAGCTCAGCGATACCTGGCAGTTGCGCACCGGTCTATCGCGTAATATTGCGTATCCTTTGCTGGATGATCTTACCGGTACTCCCACGGCGCAGGAAGAGTACGGCACCCTTTTCCTCCCGAACCCGACTCTCTCCCCCTACACATCCGATAATATGGATCTGGAGTTGACCGGCAGTCATGGCGCCGCCGACATCCTCTCTGTGGGTCTATTTCACAAGTCTATTTCCGACTTTATCGTGGCGAGGCAGTTCAACTACGGCGCTGTTGTCGACGACACCACCCCTTTGAACGCACCCCCGACCGAGCCGGTACTCGCGGCGGTGCGTATGGAGAATGCCGAAAACGCGACACTGGCGGGACTGGAGGCCGCTGCAACCCTACGTTATGGCGAGCTCGGAGTCAGCGGGCACTACACCTTCACTGACGGCGAAGTCGACTACTATGATGCGCGCACCGGTACGCGCCTGTTTGCCAAGCCCTTTCCGCACCTGTCGCGACACACCGCGCACGCCGCTCTGTTCTACGAGGGGCGGCGACTCAACGCCAGACTCGCTGCCACCTATCGCGCAGGGCATATTCTGCGAGTCGACAGCCAGACGCTCGCCCAGGAGGATGAAACCGGCTTTCACCCCACTACCCACGTGGACGCTCTACTGGCCTACAAAGCAGGGGCTCACTGGGAGTGGCGGCTGGAAGGCACGAATCTCACCAACACGCGGGTCGAGCAGTACAGTGACTCTAGCGACCGCCTGTACAACACCACCACAACCGGCCGCAGCCTGCGCTTGGCGGTGGTCTACCGCCGCTGATAACTGCGCTAACGGCGTCCCCGCCTCAATACACGTCCAGATAAAAAAGGTCCTGCAGGGTGAGCGCGGGATCCTGCAGATAATCCGGGTTACGGGCACAGGTATTTTCGGTCGCATCGATCACACCGCCAATCACTTGGCCACCATCGACCCGGCATACTGTGCGCTGATGTGGGCGCAATTCACGGGTCAAGGGGTTTTGCGAACCGGGAAACACACTGGCCATCCCCACTTCCGCAAGATCCCTGGTCTGAGGTGACCAGGTTTCACCCGGTCCGCGAGGGTCTTTCCAGTAAAAGCAGTAGTCCCCGCTAAAAAACGCCCAGGCGTCGGCGGAGGCGCGGGCACGCTGATCGTGGTAACTGCCGTGGGAATATTTACCCACATATACCAGCGGATGGTTACCATCCATTTCCGCCATATCCGGCGTGATGGTATAGCGGCCATTGTGCTGGCTATAGGTGATGTGGCGGAGGTTGCCGTCAACGAGATGTACCGATACGTTTTCCCAGTCGTCCACATGGGCACCGCCGAAAGTGGAGCAGGCATTCTGGTTTCCGTAATAAGCCCAGTAAGTGATCAACTGGTGCTCGCGGCCATTCACAGTCTCACCGTAGGTTTCGGTAAATACCGGTGGAGCACTCGCGATGAATGCAGACTTGCTGACACAATCGCCGCTATTGCCACCAGCGGCAGGCCACGTTGGCCAGCACTGCAAGTCGCTACGGAGTTTGAACAATGGGCGGAAATCTTCAACCGTATTACCCGCGGCGGATGCCGCTGTGCCAGCGAGCGAGAGTAGCACTAACAGACAAGACGAAATTAATTGCTGTAGTTTCATGAGGTTTCCTCAAAGATTGGGCTTTATATTTCACGTTTGAGCACCATCGTGCTCAGCATAAAAGACGTCGACAACCCGTGAGAGGTGACACTCCGTTACATGAACTTTTCGCGAATAAAATAAAACACTGGATGAGTCGTCCCCGATTCCCGCACCACTGAAATGCTCGAAAACAAAGGACTCTACTAGAAAATTTGAAAAAAGCCGGCGACACGTTACCGTGCGCCGGCCAAGGAAGGGAGAGACCAATCAGAAATCATAGGTGGCGCCGAGGTAGAGGGTGCGGCCATTGACCGTAGTGTTGTACAGACGATCACTGGAGTCAGAATACTGTTCTTCCCGTTCGTCAGTCAGGTTATTACCCTCGAAGGTCAGTTTCAGCTGCTCTGATACCTGATAAAACGCCGAGAAATCCACGTAGGTCGTGCCGTGGAAACCACGCTCATCTTCTTCGCTGTTACCCGCTTCCACCGTGCTAATGTAGTCACTACGATAAGCCGAAGCCACGCGCGCGCCCCAGCTATCGGCCTCGTAGTAAACTGTAAAATTGCCAGAGTGCTCAGATAAACCGGGAAAATTTTTAAACACATCCTCACCACTGTTGGCGACATTGCGGTACAGAGCCTGGCCATCAGCGTATGTGTAGTTAGTGATTATACCCAGGTTGCTGAACGGCTCAGGCAGAAAATCCAGATCGCGCTGGAACGACAACTCCCACCCACTGATATCACTCTTATCCATGTTCTGCGGCTGGATCACGGTATAGAGGGTATCCGCGGTCTGTGGGCTTCCATTTTCGTCTACAGTGCCGAGAAAGTTGAGTGGATAACCGGTGTCACCATAGCGAATAAGGTAGGTTTCGGTGAGGATAAAGTTGTCGATCGATTTGTCGAAATAACTGATCGCCGCATAGCCGATATTATCGAAATAGTACTCCAGCGAAGTTTCGAAATTAATTGACTCGAATGGCTCCAGGCCCGGATTACCCGCGACGATGCTGAGACCGCGCACGCTGGCGGGATCATTTGTCACTGTACCCGTTGCGCTCAGCGCCCCGAGGGACGGTCGAGTGAGGTTTTTACTGACGCTCGCGCGCCATAACAACTGGTCATTTAACTCCCAGGCAAGATTCACGCTGGGCAGAGTTCCCGAATACTGCTTCGTCACCGCTACGGGTTCGTCATTGAGAGTGCCGTAGGAAGTGATGTCGGTGTCGTAGTGGCGCACACCGGCGTTACCCCGCAGCCACGTTTGCCCGAAGGCAAGCGCGAAATCGTACTGCACGTATGCACCCAGGGTTTCTTCTTCCACGCGATTAACAATATCTTCCCCCGGAATGCTTCTGCTGATTTTGTAATAATCGAGCACATCGTCCACATCAACCGATACCCAGTTCTGGCGCCTGTGCGCGGAATTGGTGTAGACAAAATCTGGATCTACGAGGTCACTCACCGAACCTTCCGACCACTCGTTCTGCAACAGATTGTTGAGCTTGTCGCTGGCTGATCGGTTGCCGAATTCCTTCAGAGAAATACCACTTCGTAGTGTTCCGCCATGATCGAGTGCGTACTCAAGGTCGAACTTGACCGTGTCAAAAGTATTCTCAACCGCATCCTGTGACAGATCGATCTCATGGTAGCGGAAGAGCGAGGCATCTGTGGGGTCGAACCCGTAAGTGTTACTGCCGTAGAAACGGTCGTTGCGGTAGTCGATGGTCATGTCGCCAAAGGTTTCCAGGTAGACCTTGGCGCTGTCGGTTTCGAAATCGCTACTCTGAGAGCCGAGCATGCCTTTCACCAGCAGCACGTCCGAAGCCTGCCAGGTCCCATTCACAACCACCTGGTCGACCGTAGTATCGGCAAACTGATTGCGGCTTTCCGAGTGGATCGCGGTATCTTCAAAACGCGAGAAAATCACCTCGTCACCCGCGTTGTACTCGATCTCAGTGAGACGTGCGCAGGTCGGTTCACCGGCATAGGCGGGACCGGCACAGCCGAGCGCGGTAGAACCATAACCACGGCTCTGTAGGTGAAACTCACCTCTGTCATTTTCCAGTTTACCGTGCAGCACATCCAAGCCGAGATCGATGGTGTCGCCCTTATACTGCAATGCCAGGGTCGTGCCCAGGCGACGCTGGTCATTCTCGAACACGGAGTAGCGACTGCCACGGGAAAATCGCAAGTCTTTATTGTTGATCATATCCTGTTCGTCCGCCGGTAGTGCAGACAGGTCCGAACCGGCAGCGTCCAGCTGGCGCCAACGATAGGTGTTGTACCCTTGCTCGTTAATCGCGCGCTCGCTGGCGGCGATAGAAAACAGCGCACCGAAATCACCCCAGGTATTGGAAACCAGGCCGGCAAAGCGCGGACTGGTACCGTCGCTCAGGGAGTTCTGACCCAACTGACCGCTCCCCACCACTCTGAACTCACCGTAATCAAAAGGTTTGGCGGTAACCAGGTTTACCGTACCGCCAATACCCCCTTCATCCATGCTTGCGGCGAAGGACTTTTTCACGTCTACCTGGTTGAACAGCTCCGCAGCGAAAATATTGAAATCAAACGCTCGGCTGCGGTTGATCGATCCGCGGCTATCCATGGGTGACGACGAAGTACCTAGTGCCTCCATACCATTGAGTTGCACCTGGGTAAAACCCGGACCCAGACCGCGCAGAGAGATCTGCCGTCCCTCACCGCCTTCTCGAGTGATCGCGACTCCCGGAATACGCTGCAGTGCATCCGCCAGGTTAAGGTCCGGGAAATCAGCGATGTCCTCTGCAATAATTGAATCCTGAGTGCCCACCGCTTCTCGTTTCAGATCTTTGGCACGAATCAGACTACCGCGAAAGCCTTCCACTACAATTTCTTCCAGCAGCGCGTCACCACGGCTCGGGGAATCGGACTCCGCCACAGCGCTGGCCGGTGGTAGGCTCGCGAGGACCGCAAGTGCCAGCGCGCTTTTCACAAATTCTTGTCCCATGAATATCTCCGTCAGTTATTGCAAATCTTGTTACTTGATTGACTGCAGTTCATTACACCCAAATAAACTTATGCCCAGGTTGGTTTCACTCTTTTGGATTACGGGCGTGTGCGCTCTGCGCTGTTCGATCGCCCACTAAGAGGGTGGAACGCTGAGAGAGGGGACAGATACTTTTTCCGATTTAGTGAAATTTAACGAAAGCTTCACAGTCTTCCGTCACCGAACGGTGACGTACAGCATCTCCACTTTTGTCCCCTCTTACACAAAAACTCCGTCTGTTATCAATTCAGCCTTACTACTATGGAGGTGAATGGAGGTGAGATGGGAATGATGCGAACCAAGAGAGTGTGCGTAGTACTGGCAGCTATCGCGGTTTATTTGACCGTGTTGATACCACACACGATCGCCGCTGATAACGACGAGATCGAAATGAATAATGCTGGCGTTCCACGTGCATCCGAAACGCAGCAGATCGCCTTTCTCGCTGACATCCACTTGCACGATATCTATGCGGCCCCGGACTCAAGCAACGAAAAATATGAGTGGCCCGTGGATGGCAACAACGGTCGTCACCTGCTGATACGCAGCATGCGTGCGCAACTGCGGTCCACGCGCCTCTTCAATGAAAACTATTTTGTAGTGCGCGCGGCACTGGACGATATTGCGGCACGCGGCATCCACCTGGTGGCTGTGCCGGGCGACTTTAGTGATGACGGTCAGCCGGCAAATGTACGCGCTTTTGCCAGATTGCTAGATGAGTACCGCCATCGCCACGGGATTCGCTTCTTCGTTATCACAGGCAATCACGACCCGGTGCGCCCCTATGCGACTCCCGGAGGCAAGCCGGATTTCCTGAGTGCTTCTGGCTCCGAGATCGCAGTCTACAGTCGAAATCACCCGAG
Source organism: Microbulbifer elongatus (assembly GCF_021165935.1). NCBI lineage: Bacteria > Pseudomonadati > Pseudomonadota > Gammaproteobacteria > Cellvibrionales > Microbulbiferaceae > Microbulbifer > Microbulbifer elongatus. Next base: position 299,397 of record NZ_CP088953.1, read on the forward strand.
CTGCAGCAGCGCGGATTCTCAGACGGTGGCTTGCGACGATGCACTCGCACAGTGGGGTTACGAGGAAATTATGCATACGCTTTCCCGCCACGGCTTCGCTAAAGATACACAGGACAAGTGGTATGAAACTCCGTTCCCACAACGTGGCTTTGACTGGTGCCACGAAGCATCGGTGAACGAATGTGTCTGGATGCCCGACGCCAGTTATCTGGTAGAGCCGGTGGCCGGGCTTTGGTTGCTGGCCATCGATGCGAACGTTTACGTACCGGCTTGGCAGCGGGGTGTTGATGGCTCTATGGAATTCGCCGGCTCGTCCAACGCCGGCTATGACCTCATGCGACGCTTCAAGCAGCCGGTGCTGGATTGGGTAGCCGATGTCGTGCGCCGGGCAGAGCAACAAGGTAAGCAACTGGTTGCCTTCAGCCATTTCCCTATGACCGGGTTTCACGATGAAGCTGACCCTGACATCCGCGCACTGGTAGGTGAAGACGTGCTCCAGTCGCGCCGAATTCCTTCTCTGTCGGTTACCCAGGCGCTGGCACATTCCGGCTTGCGACTCCATTTCGCCGGCCACATGCACCTGAATGATCTGGCGCAGGTGCGCGCGCAGGATGGAGGTCGACTGGTCAACGTGCAGGTACCAAGCCTGGCGGCGTACCGCCCCGCGTATACACTCCTACAGCTGGAACCATCGGGCCGTGCCAGGGTCCGCACTGTGGCTGTGGATCGTGTGCCCGGTTTCGGCCGTCTGTTCGCCCACTACCGGCGCGAGCGACAGCACCTGTCCGATTCCGGGCAGAAGCCCTGGGATACCAGTATTCTAGCGGCGAAAAGTTACCTCACCTTCACGGAAATGCATCTGCGGGCATTAGTGGAAGACCGCTACCTGCCCCAGTGGCCGAAACCCCTGGTGGCACTACTGGGCACGCATAACATCGGCGCGGCACTGGAAAAAGCGGGCTGCAACCCCGCGCAGCTGGCGGGAGGGATACCGAATCAGATTGCCAAGCTGAAGGGGCAAGAGCTGATCCACGATGTCTACCGTTTGCGCAACGCGGGCCCCCTGGCGAGAATACCGACGCAGCGGCGCCGCTGGTACGTTAGGCTGGCCGGTTCTGTGGAAAACTGCGGCACGGATACCGCCGGGCATAACGTTGCAAATTTGCTCGTCGTACTCTCGCGATTGGCGGCGCCGGAGGCCGACGATTTTCAGATGGACCTACACAGCGGCCAACTCTCGCCGCCCGATCAGCGAACAGTGAAGTAATCCCGCCCCGCTGTCCGAGATGATGTTGCTGACTTAAATTGAGATTCGCGAAATCTCTTAGCCACCTCCGCAAATTCATTGCGGTGTACAGATCGATGGCTTGTCATGTTGTCTGTTGTGGACCTGTCATTACAGGTCCATTTTTATACCACCAATACCATTCCTCGGGCGTAAGCGCTAACATCTGCGACCAGGTTACCCGTCTCCTGAACCGTCAGATCCATCGCCCCGAGGACAATCCCGTTGTCGATCAAAAAAGTCGCCAAGCTTGCCGGAGTCTCCATCGCCACCGTCTCCCGCTATCTCAACAGCCCGGAACAGGTAAAGGAAAAAACCCGCAACAAGGTCCAGGCGGCAATAGCTGAAACCGGCTATGCGCCCAATGCACTGGCGCGCAACTTCCGTCGCGGTAAGACCAGCCTGATCGTGGTGGTGTTACCAGCCATCGGCGACCCGTTTCTGGAGAAGGTAATGCGGGGTATCTGGCGGGTGGCGGACGAGCAAGGCTATAGCATTCTGATCCGCGATACCCGGTCCAACTCCCACGACTTCGATGATTACACCGAAATGGTGTTCTCCAAACAGGCCGACGGTATCCTGCTACTGGCGAGTATCTCACCGTTCAAGGAGGCAGCGGCCATTCGCGACGCCGAGCGCGCCCACCCGCCGCTGGTACTCGGGCTGGAAAGTGTGAACGAAGACCTGAGCCACTTCCCCAGTGTGCGTGTGGACAATATTGCGGCCGCTGCGGACGGTACCGATTACCTGATTCAGCTGGGCCACCAGCGCATCGGCTTTATCAATGGCAAACGCGACTCGCTGCTGACCAAGGATCGGGAGAAAGGCTTTCGCAAGGCAATGCGCAAGGCAAAACTGCCCGTTTCCGGTGACTGGTTTGTAGAGGGCGAGCAGTCCATCGACGGGGCCCGCCGCGCCACCCGCCGCCTACTGGATCTCGAAAGACGCCCTACCGCCATCTTCTGTGCCAACGATGAAATGGCTCTGGGTGCCATACACGAAATCAAGAGTGCAGGGCTGAAGGTGCCCCGGGATATATCCGTTATCGGCTTCGACGACATCCGCTATGCGGAGATCGCCGACCCGCCGCTGACCACCATTGCCCAGCCGGCAGAAGAAATCGGCGAGCGCAGTATGCGCCGTCTGTGTCAGGCCATTGATGGCAGTGAAGAAAGCGGTGTGGCAGAAACCGTGCCCCACCAGCTGATAGTGCGGAAATCCGCCGGCAGGGCGCCCGCCTGAAGGCACTTGAGACGCGCTAACCGGGCGCTCTCACACGGAAAACCGGCACTGCGTCGCATGCTGATTGGGAATATCGCGAAAATTGCACTAAGTACGGTGGATTTACTGCGTTTTACACTACAGTTAAATGGTAACTATCCCGCCCCGGCCCTGCCTGGGGCCAGTATCACGCAGCAGGGAAGAGACGCAGCGTATAACGCAGATTGAGGTCGCTACCATGAATACCCACTTGCCGGTAAAACCCCAGAGTTCCCGTAAATCCGCCATGCTGACCACCCAGCACAAGGCGGAAACTACGCGACAGAGCTCTCCGGCCAAGATCGGCAAAAGCATCGACAACCTCAGCCTTCGGTACCCGAAAGAGCTGGAGCATTGTTTTGTGCTTGGCAACAACTGATCCCGGGTAACATCGCCACCGCGACTTTCCGAATGGGCTGCTATCTTGAAGGTCACCCTCTGACCGAAAGGAGCAGCCATGGCCGCAAGTCCTCTGAAGATCCTCGCCATTTCCGGCAGCCTGCGTAAAAGCTCGTTCAACAGTGCCGCACTGGAAACCGCCGCCGAGATTGCCGGCGAAAAGGCCGAGTTCACATTTGCCAACCTCGCTGGTATCCCCCTTTACGATCAGGATCTGCGCGACCTGGGTGTGCCGGAGGCTGTAGAGGCTCTGCAACAACAGGTACTGGAAGCGGATGCCATTCTTTTTTCCACCCCCGAATACAATTACTCGGTTTCCGGCGTACTAAAAAACGCCATCGATTGGCTGTCGCGGGTGGACCCACAGCCGTTTGCCGACAAGCCTGTGGCAGTAATGAGTGCCAGCATGAGCGCCTTCGGCGGCGCGCGGGCACAATACGACCTGCGCCGCATCCTGATTTACCTGAATGCGCACTTTGTGAATAGACCAGAGGTGATGATCAGCTTTGCCCACAAGAAGTTTGATGAGAGTGGCAAGCTTACGGATGCGGACACACGGACTTTTATTGGCAACCTGGTGCAGTCTCTGGAGCAGTGGACACGGCGGATAACCGAGTAAATTCACGGCCCTGCTTACTCGTTGTCGCCCTTATCCATGCCATCAAAGTGGGATTTGGCGGAGTGCATTACCCGCAAGGTCAGGAAGGTGAGCAGGCTGATCACGATCGCCACTTCCAGCCGGTTGGTCGCCACCGCGAGTCCGATCGCACCGGTGGCCCACAGGCTCGCTGCGGTGGCCGTGCCCTGCACCCGCCCGGACTTTCCCCCATCGGTTACGCTTTTCAGGATGGCGCCGCCACCGATAAAGCCCATACCGGTAATCAGGCCTTCGATCACGCGGCCTTCCGCGTCGGTGGACGTCAGAACATCAAAACCCACCAGGGTATAACCGCAAGCGGCCACGGCCACCAGAGGAAACGTTCTCAGGCCCGCGGTGCGCTCGTGCTTTTCCCGATCCCAGCCAATGGGCAACGCCAACAGATACGCGACCGCCATATAGATGATGTGGTCCAGCACCAGCAGCCAGTCAACATCCTTGAAGAGTTCCATCCATGATCCTGCTCAGTACCGGCGACCCGCCTGTTCAGACGGTGCCAACCGGTTCTCCGTGTCAGGCAGTCACCGGGACCCGCTGCTCGCCGCCGCGGCTACCGCGATTCCACCACTTCTCATGGAAATAATAGGCCACGGTATTACAGGCGGGTTCCACCAGCGCCAGCGCACTGCCGACCCAGAAGTCACCAGTCAGCACGAAGCCAACGGTGAAAGCGACAAGCATATGTATGATCGCGAAGCTACAGGTCTTTTTCATTGGAACCTTCCTCAATTCAGACTGATCATTTTTTAATCAGAACAATCAATATGCCTATTATTGAGAACGATTCCTATTTTTAAAATACAACCAGATCGATGGCCCTGATTAGAATGACCAATGGGTTAAAAAGCCGAACCCGGCACGCCCCTTATTCCGCGTAGCGGAAGGTGCGGTGTTTGGGCAATGGTGCCCGCAGACTATCGACCAGAGGGTGCTCCATGGTCTTGAGCGCCTGTAAAACCAATTGCGCCACCTCCCGCGCCCCCAGTTGATTCAGGTGCGTGTCGTCGCGCACACCGTTGGGGTAGTTGGGGTGGGTATCCGGCTTGATATGCAGAAACCGCAACGCCGAATCCCTATCCCCCTGCTGCTGGAAGTGCGCGCGCGTGATCGCGTCCATATCGATAAAGTCCACTTCCTCTTCGCTCGCCACCTCCCGGCTCAACGGCGTATAGGGGTGGGTCTGGCGAATGGCTCCTTCTGCGTCGAAGTAGCGCCGCGTGATGGGGCTCATCAGCAGCGGATACGCACCTTTCGCGCGGGTGTCGCGAATAAAGCGCGCCAGGTTGGCTTTGTACTGCGCCGGTGTGGTGTAGCGATCTTTTTTGTGCTGCGACTCATCATTGTGACCAAACTGGATAATGACAAAGTCCCCGGGTGTTAGCGCCTGTTCGATCTTTTGCCAGCGCCCCTCTTCGATAAAGGTCCGGGTGCTGCGACCGTTCATCGCATGGTTTTCCACCTGGAGGGCCTCGTCAAAGAAAAGCGCAAAGGGCACTCCCCAGCCCGTTTCGGGAAAATCCTCCCCCGATTTGATCGACATGGTGGAGTCTCCGGCCATATACAGAGTTTGCCCGCTGACGGAACAGGAAAAGACCACAGCCAGCCACGTAAACCATGTCCTCATGGGAATACACCTCTACCTTTCTCAGAAGTAATCGACACTGTCCGCGTAGCGGATCAATTCACTGCCGTAGTTTCCGCCCCACTCGTAACCGTAGCGGCGCTCGGGGTCGATCATCATTATGTCGTACTGTTTAATGCCAGAGCGATCGGCAAAGAATCCTACATCCTGCCCCAGGTCGTAGAAGCGATACCACAGGGTGCTGCCGCTTCGGGGCTGGATAGGGTTGTAATTCTCATCGTCGCTAGCGCTGGAGCGTTTGACGTAAGCGGTATCCGCAACCTGAACCACCGGGCTGCGGTACCAGGCCAGTGCGGCGCGCACAGCGGCTTCCACTTGTTCGGTCTGCGGCTGCGACATCAGGAAGGCCGTCACCAGCATGGATTCCTTGCCGCTCTTGGAGGGCAATTCGTAATCCCGCGCACCGCGAGGCTCGTAGGTCACCGGATCGTGCTGGGCGCACCATACGGTTTTCGCACCCGCCTGTACGATCTGTGCCTTCAGGATAAATGCCACACCTTTATCGATCGCCGCCTGCATACGGGCGCGCTGCTCGTCAGTGAACAGGTCGCCACCCAGCGGGGTTTCCTGACGGGTTGCGCGATCGAGCAGGATCAGTACCCGCGCCATGGCCCCGTCATTGAAGGTCACATAATTGGAATAGGTAGTGCCGGTGCGCGCCGGGTAAACCTGGGGCCAGCCACCGCTCTCGTATTGCATGGTGAGCAGGAATTCCAGAGCATTGTGGGCGGCTTCGCGATACTTGCTATATCCACTGCGCTGGTACACATCGGCGAGAAACATCAGCTCGGTTACCGTGGCATCGTTATCGATGGTGCCCAGTTCCACTCCACCGGCACCGGTCCACCCGGAGCGGGCCTTGCTGCCATCCCAGGGCGCGTCGTAAGTGGATTCGTCATTCTTGTAAAAACCACCGTGGTCCATCTGCCAGGTAAGCATATTGTCCGCGCGGGTCTGATCCGCGGACAGGCTGCTGCCCAGCCAGGATTTGTAATTGTCCAGCTCACCGTACATCGGGTTGCCGGATTGCGGCAGCATCGGTGCTTCGCCGCCAGAGGAGGAGCCACTGGATGCGCTGCCACTGGAAGAACTGGAAGAAGAACCGGAACTTGATGACGAGCTACTGGAAGAATTGAACACCGGCGGATCTGCTTCGGAACCACTGCTGCCGCCACCGCAGGCGCTCAACATGAGCGATAGGGCCATCGCCGCGACAGGGAAGAGAATTTTCATTGGCATGGATTCACCTTTAAAGCCTGCGGGCAGTGGTAATCCCAGTACCCACGGCAAAAAAAGCCCCGCAAGCGGGGCAAGAATGGCAAATTGATTGAGGGGATCTTTAGAACTGCACGTTTACACCCAGCTGGTAGGTGGGGCCGTAAGTCTCGCTCAGGAACATCATGTGTCCGTTCGAGAACTCGTTGCCTTCAAAGTACTGGATGTTGCTCTCGTCGGTGATATTCACCGCATCGAGGTACAACTTCATGTTGTCGTTGACGTTGTAGGTGGCCTTGATGTCGTAAGTCACCCCGGCATCCTGATACACATCAGACCAGGCGGCGCAGTTCTGGGAATAGCCCAGAGCCGCGTCCGCAGCAATATCGTCAGCGGTACAGGAACCGATGCGCTTGAGGATCTCACTGCGGTAGTTGGTGATGAAACGCACGGAGAAGTCATTGTTCTCCCAACCCAGCGTGGTGTTGACGGTAACGTCCGCCTGCTCCGGCATGCGGATGCTTTCTGCGCGCACGGAGTCACCCACGTCTGCCTCGGAGTGCAGCAGAGTGAAGTTGGACTGGATGAAGAAGTTTGCCAGCAGACCTTCAACAAAGTACTGGTTGTAGGTCACTTCCAGGCCGTAAACCTCTGCTCTGTCACCATTCAGGTAAGTCTGGGCGTTGGTCAGCTGCAGGTCGGATGGGATGTTGAACATAGTGACGTGATCCACCGGCAGGGTATACGGCAGGTCTGACAGATTCAGGTTGGCACCGGCAACTTCAACGATGAAATCATCAATCTGCTTGTAGAACGCTGCGCCCTGAATAAACAGGTTTTCACTGGCGTACCAGCCCAATGACACGTCGAAGTTAGTCGCGGTCATCGCATCCAGCTTCGGGTTGCCGATCTCCAGCACGTTATCCGCGGACATTGTCATGTTCTGGGATTTGTACGCATCGGTGAAGTCGGCATCGGCGATTTCACCCTGCAGATCCGCCGGGCGGTCAGAACAGTTGTCGTCACCCAGGTTGGCTGCCGCATCGTAGTTACAGAAAATCACCCGATCGCGAACCTGCGCGTAAGCGCGCGCTTCGTCGAAGGACGGACGGGTGAACGAGGTCCAGATGGATGCACGCAGTAACAGGTCTTCACGCAGTTCGTCGCGGTAATACAGGCTGGGGAAGAAGCCGTCGTAGGCGTTGGCGGTATCGTCCAGCGGTACCGCGATATCGAAAGATTCCAGCTGATCGGCACTCTCTTCGCGGTCGTTGCGGATAGAGAGGTAACCGGTGGAATTGAAATCGGTTTTCTCATAACGTACACCGGCAATCAGCGCCCCGGTTTCCGTTACCTGGAACTCACTCATGATGTAGGCCGCTGCAGTATCTTCGGTGATCTCGTAGTCATTGCGGGTACTTTCCAGCTCGCGCTGTTGTGGGTCATAGCTGTCACCGATCTGCCGCGTGGCGGCAATCAGGCGCTCGGCCTCCGCTGCGGTAATAAACGCGTGGTCGAACAGAGGGTTGTCCGGCATGAAGGTTTCGAAGTCGCCGAGGCGCGCACCCGCATTTTCGAGGCAGACCTCATTACCGGCACAACCAGCCACGCGCTTGTCGTTGGGAACAATACTCACGCGGTTCTTGTCGCGATTGCGCTCGCGGTTTTTGATGCGGAACCCGGTCTTGATGTAATTCACCGGCCCCAGGTCAAAATCTTTGCGCAGGTTGGCCATGGCCTGGTCGATGGTATCTTCACGGAAGCTTTCTTCCATAAAGAGGTTGTCGTACAGCATGTAGGGCTGCACGGTTTCACCATACTGGTAGCCAGACGGACCGAAACCACCAACGTCCGGCACATCACCACCACCGATTAGATCACTCAGCTGATCCGGGTGTACGATCTGGCCGTTCAGGTAGTCCTCGCCGGTGGCACCAAGCGCACTCAGCTTGCGCGCGCGGAACTGTACCCGGCGGCCGTCCGGGGAATCCTGGGTGGCGTTGGAGTGGGACAGTTCATAATCCAGCGTCCAGTTGTTACCAAACAGATTTTCACCACCCAGGGAGAACACCTTGGTGTCGCTCTCCGATTCCTGGATAAAGAACTGCTGCTGCAGATCCATACCGCCGGTGCCAAACACATTGTTGGCCGGATCCAGATAGACCACCTCACTATCGCTGGCCTGCCCCCAACGGTAGTATTCGCGCAGCGCGGTATCCTCGTCAGTGAAGACTGTATTACTGAAGCGCGCGTAGTAGTTGCTGTTGTCGTTTGGACGGTACTCCAGATCGAAAATACCTGCGATACGCTCACGCTCGGCATTTTCCTGACGATTCTGCAGTTCAAACGGAATCAGCATCGGGCTGTCAGCGCCATCCAAAGTGATGTAACGCGGCAGACTGGCATCGTGCGCGCGGGACTCGTAACCTTCCGTCACACGGTTCTCGTAAGACAGGGAGTAACTGAAACCAATGGTTTCATCGGCGAAGATATTGGTGCCCTGTAACGTAAGCTTGGGCGAGGACTCGCCGCTCTGCTCCTGAAACGCGCCCTGTGCGCGTAGCTTGATGGTGTCTTCACCGCGATCCAACGCAGAAATGGTGGTGACGTTTACGCTACCGCCAATGGAGTTCAGATCCATATCCGGGGTCAGGGATTTCAGAACTTCAATCGACTGCAGAACGTCCGCGGGCAGTGCGTCCAGAGAGAAGCCACGGCTCTCGCTATCCGCTGCACCGCCACCACTGTTCGCCATTTCGGAGCCGTTCATCTGTACGGATACGAAGCCCGGGCCGAGACCACGCAGGTTGATGAATTTACCTTCACCCTCGGAGCTCTGCAGGGTAATACCCGGCAGGCGCTGCAGGGATTCCGCCACGTTCTGGTCGGCGAAGTTACCGGAATCATCCTGGGTAATTACGGAACTGAATACGTTCTTGTCGCGCTCTGCCTGACGGGCATTGAGTTCCGCGCTTTTAACGCCTTCTACATAGACTTCTTCAATAGAAAAATCCGAGGACTCTTCCGCTTTCTTTTCTTCCGCTTGCTGATTTGCTTCTTGAGCCATCAGGCTGGTGGAAGCTGCCATGGCGATGGCCACGGCGAGAATCTGTTTTTTATAAGTCATTTTGACTCTCCCATCGGATTTATGCGGCCTGCCAACTTTTACGGTCAGGCCGTTCGATGTTTTTTATCGCGGGCCGCATCAAACCTGCGACCCGCGAGTTCCCCTGTTGGATTACTGGTAGCTCACCTTGAAGTTATCGATGACAACAGCTTTGTCTTCCGTTCCGCTGTCGCAGCGAATTTGCAGGAAGGAGTTGGCTGTACCGATATGTGCATCAGGGTCGCTGGTAATGGTGACGGTGCCGATAGGTTGTTCGCCGTCGGCCATTACCGCCGCGTAGGCTTCAAACACTTTAGAGTCACCACCGTGCATGGACTTGCCGGAACTGGAGGTGTTGTTATCCACATACACCTGGCACTTACCGCTATCCAGTGACACGTTGGGGTTTTCCACCACGTCGAAGCTGATTACGTAAGGTTTGCTAGGGTCCAGGTCACCGCGGCCTGCGGTATCAGTGTCCGCCGTATCGGTACCGTGCAGGGCATCACCAATGGAGAAGCGTGCGTTGTGCAGCGCGAGGGTGCCGCCGGCAACAGTGATCCGAGAGCTGCCACTGGTGACGTTGAACATCGGCTTGCTGTCGTCGCCAGACTGGGCACGATAGGCCGCGTCGAAAAAGTTGGTGTCCTCGGTATCGGAGTCCTCAACCAGACCGACACCGTTGAAGTTCTCTTCGAATGCAGCGGAAGCATCGGCACCGGCGTACACATCCAGCTCACCGATTCCGCCAGGCAGTTCGCCAACCAGCTGATCCGCCGCGACTGCCGCCGCCGCATTGTCACTCCAAACCAGCCAGTCAAGATTGGCATGGAAGGCACTACCGGATCCTTCACCAATACGGAACAGGCTTGCAGAGCCGCCAGAGCGACCCGGGCCAGTGAAGTTACCCACTTCGACACCATCGCGGTAAACAACCGCATTGATGTTGTCAGCGTCCGCTGCCGGATCATTCACGATAAAGTTGATCTGGTAGGTGTGGTAGCCATCGGTGAAATCCAGATCGCTCACCTCTGCGGTT